>DATAPB010000171.1:0-3356 GCA_036265435.1 Solirubrobacterales bacterium
CCGGGCCTTCTCCGCCTCGCGGTCCTGGAGGTTCTCGTTCGTCCGCATCATCCCGGAGAAGTCGTTCCGGTTGATGTAGTCGACCGCGCCGAGCCGCTTGACCAGCTCGCCCTTGTCATCCGAGGAGACGACGCCCACTGCGTTCGCGCCGGAGGCCTTGCAGAGCTGCGTCGCGAACACGCCGAGACCGCCCGCGGCGCCCCAGATCAGCACGTTGTGCCCGGCCTGGAGCTTGCACTGGTCGATCAGCATCCGATAGGCGGTGAAGTAGGTGAGCCCGTAGGCCGAGGACTCGGCCCAGGAGAGGTTCCTCGGCTTGGGGAGGAGCTGCTGCGCCTGGACCTTGGTGAACTGGGCGAACGAGCCCCAGGTGGTCTCGTAACCCCAGATCTCCTGGCTCGGGGCGGCGAGGGGGTCGAGGCCATGGACCTCGACGTCCTCATAGGAGGCCTGGTTGCAGTGGATCACGACCTCGTCGCCGGGCTTCCACTTGGTGACGCCCTCGCCGACCTTCCAGACGATGCCGGAGGCGTCGGAGCCGCCGATGTGGTGACCCCACTGCTCGTGATCGCCGTAGCCGAACACCGAGACGGGCTTCCCGAGCGCGGCCCAGACGTTGTTGAAGTTGACGCCGGCCGCCATCACGCGCACGATCACCTCGAAGGCGCCTGGCTCCGGAACCTCGATCTCCTCGACCTGGAAGGCGTCCTTGGGCTCACCCTCGCGCTCCGGGCGGATGACCCAGGCGGCCATCTTCTCGGGCAGCTCGCCCGGCTGGACATCGAGCTTCGATACGTCGGCGATCTCTACGGCCATTTGACTCCCGTCTGGGCGGGGGTGCGCCGCAGCCGAAGCGAGGCGCGACCCGTTTCGTGCGGTGGACGCCCGGATCGTAGTCAACGGCCGAATGTCAGGTTCCCGTCCGGACCCGCGACTACGTTCGTGAGTCCATGGAAGCTTCGGAGAGACAGCTGCCGATCGAGCCGGGAGGATCCGGGTCGGTGCGCGTGGTCGAGGACCGGATCGTGATCGAGAACCTGACGATCACGGACCAGGAGACCGCGCGCGTGGTCCGTGAGCGGGCCGAGACGGGCGAGGATCCCGCCCGCTCCGTGCGGCGCGCGATCGAGATCGGCACCCGCGTGCTCGATCGCGAGGACACCGCGATCGAGGTCGACTACGTGCGAAGGGAGTTCGAGCGGCTGACCCGTTCCGCCAACGAGACCATCGAGGAGCGCAACCGCGAGGCGGTGGAGCGAATCGAGGATGGCCTGCGCCGTGCACTCGGAGGCGATGAGGGCTCCGGAGCCCTCGGGCAGGCACTCGAGGCCCACAGCGAGGAGCTCTCCGAGCACATCGCCGCCACCTTCGGCGACGACCGGGAGGGCGCGGTCCAGGCCCAGATCAAGCGCATGCTCGAGGAGCGGGACGAGGAGTTCCTCCGCCGGCTCACGGCCGAGGACGAGCGCAATCCCCTCGGACCGATGCTCGCCACGCTCCGCAACTGGGCGCGAGAGCGCAAGGAGGACCAGGACTCTCGCGACGAGAAGCTCGAGCAGAAGCTCGACGAGCTGCTCAACCGCGCCTCGGAGCTCGTCGGCCTCGATCAGAACAGGGAGGCCCTCGAGGCGGCCGAGGAGGCGGGGACCCGGAAGGGCCGCAGCTTCGAAGACCGCGTGGACCGCGGGCTCGAGCGGATCGCGTCGATGCGCGGTGACGCCTCATCCCACACAGGCGGGGAGGGGGCCGAGGGCGGCGGCAAGAAGGGGGACACGCTGATCGAGCTCGGCGCCGCGAACGGCCCGTCGGCGGGCCGAGTCGTCTTCGAGGCGAAGGACAAGAGCCTCTCGAAGAACGAGGCCTGGAAGGAGCTCAACGAGGCGATGGCCGCCCGCGCCGCATCGTTCGCCGTCCTGGTGGTCGCCGGCGCGGACCGAATCCCGTCCGGTCGCGAGCCCCTGGTCGAGTACGAGGGGAACAAGCTGATCGTCTCGGTTGACCGCGAGGAGCCCGACGGGCTTGCGCTGGAGGTGGCCTACCGCCTGGCCGCCGCGCGCGTGGCGATGGCCCGGGAGCAGGACCTGACCGTCGACGCTGCCGAGGTTCGGATCGCCGCGGAGGAGGCGGTGTCCTGCCTCAAGCAGGCCCAGTCGATTCGCTCGACGCTCACCGGCATCAAGACGAGCTCGGACAAGGCGCGGGCGACTCTCGATGAGATGGTCGAAGCCGTTCGCGCGCGTCTGGAGCGGGTCGAGTCACTGATCGACGTCGCCGACGGCGAAGGCTGACATCCGGCCAGTCCGGGAGAATTGCGTCCACCTGAGGTCACGGCGATCAGGAGCCCTGAGGCGATGGACGAGATAGCCCCCAGAGGAAAAATGGAAGCGTCCGAGAACACCGCGATGTCGCGGGAGGGGGGAAGTGCCCTGCACCGCGTTGACCCGGACCGGGTCTCGAGACTGCTGTCGGGGGAGGCGGACCCAGTCGGGTTTGCCCGGCTCGACCTGATGGTCAACACGATCTTCGACCGGCTGGTCGCCGGCGAGCGCCGGCGTCTCCCGGGTTCCTAAGGCAGCAGCAGGTCGTTCTGGCCAGTCGGCCGCTCGGCCCCGACCGTGAAGTTGAAGGGCCTCACAGCGACGCCGCTGACGCTCGCCTCGTAGCTCCCGGTCTTCATGTCGACCTTGAGCGTCTCAGCAGCCGAGGGCGGGATCTCGCTGGTGTCCGCATCGACTGGCCCGTGGATCGCGAGCGTCCCCGGCTTGGTGGTCAGGTTCGCGATCGTGAAGTTGACGAGGCCGGCGCCGAACTCCCTCGGTGAGACGGCGACACCGTCCTTGGCGATCTTCACCGACACCTCCGCCGGGATCGGGGGGCGCGGGTCGTTCTTGAAGTCGCTGCTGCCGCAGCCGGCCACGGCCAGCGCCGTGACGAGGGCGGCGGCCAATACCAGCACTCTGCCCCTCTCCCGCAGCATGCGCCGAGGAATCTAGCCGAACCGGGGGACTGGTCGCAGCAGTTACGCCTCTATGAAGGGGAGCCCGACGACCTCAGCCGTGACGCCGCGGTCTCCCACCACGACCTGGTCGCCCTCGGCGGCCTCCCGCCGGACGATCGCCAGGGCGATTGGGCCGAGCGCGGGGGAGAGGCAGGCGGTCCCCACCACGCCGACCTCTTTCTCGCCGAGGACAAGCGTGTCGCCGGCCTCGGCCGGGCCGCTGAGCCGCAGCCCGCGCAGGGTCCGGTTCGGCTTGCCGCGATAGTGCAGCCGGGCCACCGGCTCCTGTCCGATGTAGCAGCCCTTCTCGAAGTCGACCGCGCGCTCGGTGATGCCGGCCTCCGCCGGCATCGACTCG
>DATAPB010000172.1:0-10839 GCA_036265435.1 Solirubrobacterales bacterium
GACCAGCACCAGCGCCGCCAGCACGAAGAGCGACAGAAAGCCCGCCACCAACTTCTCCCAGGCGCGCCCGTACGAGCCGAGCGCAGGCACCAGGATCAGGCCGACGAAGGCGCACACGGAGAGCGCCCCGGCGGCGCCGAAGAGCCAGTACTCGGTCCCGAGCGCCAGTGCGGGCGCCCCGATCGCGTCGAGGGGCTGGGTCATGAACGCCGGGGATTGTCGCGGATGTGGCCTACGACGAGCACCACGGCGGCGACCGCCGCAAAGCTGGAGAGACCCAGCGCCCAGCCCGCGGAGACGTCGCTCATCCAATGAACTCGCAGGTAGATGCGGGTCAGCCCGACCAGGACGGTGAGCGCGATCCCCACCGCGATCACCAGGCTCCGGCGGGTGATCCCCGGCACCACTCTCAGCGCGAGCGTCACCGCGAGCCAGGTGTAGAGGGTCGCCTGTGCCGCATGCCCGCTGGGGAACGCTGAGTTACCGGCCGAGATGAGGGGGTCAGGAGGCCGGGGCCGATCGGTCCAACCCTTGATCGCCGGGACGAAGATCGCCATCAATGCCAATCCGATGACGACCACCCAGAACTCCCCCCACAGCCGCCGGTACGCCAGCACGCCCGCCGCAATCGCCCCGAGCGGGTACACGATCCACCCGGAACCGAGCCAGGTCACCACCTTCGCGATGTCCACCAGCCAGGTGGCCTGCAGGTCTTGCGCGGCGTCCCACACGGTCTGGTCCCCCGGGGTCGGCCCGGGATCTCCGGCGACCACCGACCAGTACGCGATCAGGACGAAGAGCCCGACCGAGAGTGCCGCCAGCAGCGTCGTGAACTCGAGCCCGAACTCACCGCCCGGCGTCAGGCGCCTCATCAGGAACTGGAACTGCGGGCGCAGCCGGCGGCCGAGTTCCATGATGGGGCGAAGCAGCCGCCGCCGCTCCATCTCCTTCACGAGCCTGCGCCGGTTCTCCGGCTCCCGCAGGAACCGGTACGCCACGACGATCGCCACCCCGACCCCAACGACGATCCCGAAGACAACGAGCCCCCTGCTGACGATCTTGCTGACCGTGTTGAGACTCTGAGCGAAGAAGTACCCCAGCAGCAGGAGCGCGATCGACCACAGTCCGGTGCCGAGGATGCTGTAGGGCGCGAAGTTCCGGTACGGCAACTTGCTGCTCCCCGCGATGAAGGGGGCGATGGCACGGACCAGGCCGATGAACCGCCCGATCAGAATCGTCCGCCCGCCGTACCGGGCGAAGTAACTTTCCACCATCGCGAGCCGCTCGCTGCTGATCCGGAACCGCTCGCCGTGCTTGACGAGGAACCCGCGCCCGAGACGAGCGCCGAGGAGAAAGCTCACCGAGTCGCCCGCGAACGCCGCGATCCAGGTGATCGCGATGATCAACGGCAGTGAGATGTCGCCGTTCGCTGCGACGGCGCCGCCGAGCAGCACCGTGAACTCGCCGGGCGCGATCAAGCCGACGAAGGCCCCGGTCTCGAGGAAGGCCAGCGCCCCAACCAGCAGGTAGGTCCACGCCCCAAGGCTGCTGGAGAGGTCCTCGATCAGCTTGTCGAGGTTGATGCTCGGAAAGAAGATGATGAAGGCGACGATCCCGGCGACGACCAGCCCCCGGAAGAGCCACTTCCGCGCCCCCTTGCTCACGAGCCCAGCGGACCGGTGACGATCACGCCCGGGAACCCCTCGCGAAGCTCCCCCGCGGCGCTCGCCGCCCCCTCCGCCCCGGGATAGAGCCCGAACGCCGTCGGTCCCGACCCGGTCACCATCGCGTGTGCCGCGCCGGCCTCCTCGAGAGCGCGCAGCGCCTCCTCGATCTCGGGTCGCAGCGAGATCGCGGCCGCCTGCAGGTCGTTGACGAGGTGCTCTCGGTACGCGAGCGGCGAGCCGCCGGTATCCACGGCGTCCCGCAGCTGGCGGCGGATCGCCTCCAGCTCGGCCTCACCCCTGGGCGACCCGAGCCGGTCGGCCTCGGCGTAGACCTCCGCGGTCGCCAGACCCTCGGGTTGCGGAATCAGCACCACCGCATGCTCAGCGGGAGGCGGTGCCGGCTCGATCACCTCCCCCGCCCCGGCCACCAGGCATGGCCGCGGCTGCAGCTGCGAGGGCACGTCGGCGCCGATTCCGGCGGCGATCGACCGCAGGCCCTCGATCTCCCCCATCGCGAGCCGCAGCACCGCAGCCGCGTCGGCGCTGCCGCCGCCGAGCCCCGCGGCCACCGGCACCCTCTTTCGCACCTCGATCCGCAGCGGCGGCCCGTCCCAGCCGTGCTCCCGGAGCGCCGCCAGCGCAGTCTCGGTGAGGTCCGGGCCCTCGATCCCCTCGATGACGACCTCGTCCTCATCCGCCTCGTTGATTCGCAGCTCGTCGGCGAGCTCGAGGGGCTCGAAGAGCGAGCGGATCTCGTGCAGCCCGTCGTCCCGGCGCGGCCCGACGAACAGGCAGAGGTTGAGCTTCGCGGGGGCGCGGATGAGCTCCGGGAGTCCGTCGCTCACAACTCGATCCCATCCTCCGCCAACGCACCTGCCAGCCGCTCGAAGTCCGCTGGCGAGAGCTCCTGGGCGCGGGCCCCGGGGGGGCGCCCGATCGCCTCGAGAGCCCGCTGGGCGGGCTCGAGCGTCCCCGCCCTTGCCAACTCCAGCGAGCGGGCCAGCGATTTCCGCCGGTGGGCGAAGGCGGCGCGAACCACCCTGGCCACACCCTCCGACGCCGCGCGCCCCGTGCGGCGCAGGCCGAGCAGCGCCGAGCCGACCCTCGGACGCGGGACGAAGACCGCCGGGTCGACAGTGCGCAGAAGGGTCACCTCGCAGGCCAGCTGGACGAGCACGCTCGGGGACCCGTATTCCCTCGTTCCAGGCTCGGCCCGCAGCCTGTCCGCGATCTCCCGCTGGACCATCACAACCCAGCGCCCGAGGCCGGGAAGCTCGGAGATCGTCCGGATGAGCAGCGGCGTGGCGATCGAGTAGGGCAGGTTGGCGACCATCTTCGTCGGCGGCGGGGCCAGATCCCCGAGATCGACCCGCAGCGCGTCGCCCCAGACCAGATTCACGTTGCCGGCATCGCGGGCGAGTGGCTCGAGGTCGTCGCGGAGGCGCTCGTCGAGCTCGATCACGTGCAGGCAGGCGATCTCCGGCGCCAGCCGCTCTGTGAGCGCGCCACCCCCTCCGCCCACCTCGAGCACGACGTCGGCGGGATCCAGCTCGGCCTCCCGCACGATCGCGTCGAGCAGGTTCGGGTCGGCGAGGAAGTTCTGGCCGAGCCGGCGCGGAGAGCGCTCCGGCGGGCGTGAGCCGGTCACCACCCGAAGACTCTCGCGGCGTTCGCCTCCACGGTTAGCTCCAGCTCACCGTACGTGACGTCGCGGACCTCGGCGAGCCGCTCGGCCGTCGCGACCACGTTCGCCGGCTGGTTCGGCCTGCCGCGCATCGGCTGCGGCGAGAGGAATGGCGAGTCGGTCTCCACCAGCACGCGATCGTCCGGCACGAGGGCGGCGGCCTCGCGGATCGGCTCCGCCTTCGGGTAGGTGAGGTTGCCCGCGAACGAGCAGTACCAGCCGCGCTCCCCGGCCCGCTCGGCCCAGGCGGGACCGGCGGAGAAGCAGTGGAGGATCACCGGCACCCCCTCCGCCTGCTCATCGAGGGTCGCGAACGCCTCCGCGACCGCGTCCTCGGATCCCTCCGGGTCACGCAGGTGGATCACGAGCGGCTTTCCCGCGTCCCTCGCGATCGAAATCTGGGCGGAGAACGCCCGACGCTGGTCGTCGGGATCAGCCGTGTCCCGGTAGAAGTCGAGTCCGGTCTCCCCGATGGCGACCACCTCCGGGCGCTCGGCGAGCTCCGCGAGCGCCTCCGCGGCCGCCTCGTCGAAGCCGCCGGCGCCATTGGGATGGCGGCCCACGGCGGCAAAGACCTCCTCACTCCGGTCCGCCGAACGCACGGCACCGGGATTCGAGTCCTCCCCGAGGCCAACCGTCAGGACCCGGCGGACGCCCGCCTCGCGGGCCGCCGCCACGAGCTCGTCCTCATCCGGCTCGCAGAGGGTCAGGTGCGCATGGGTATCGACCACGCGCCTAGATTGACGGCTTCGCCATCAGATCGCGGCCACGAGCGGCCGCCCGGATAACCGCTCGGCCGCTAGCTGCTCTGGATGAAGCTCAGCCAGGAGGCGACCCGCGTGTGGAGCCCCGGGAACCCCTTGAGCCCGCACCAGACGAAGCCGAACGGCGAGCGCTTGGGCGGGGCGGCGGTCGCCTCGGCGACTCCGACGAGTCTCGGCCCGGCGGGAGTCGTCGCGACCATCGGCCCGCCGCTGTCGCCGGAGCACACCGTCCGCTGGATGACCCGCTTGCGCGCCTTCCCCTTGATCTTGCGGATCGCGACCAGCCCGGACTTGCCGCCCGCGTCGCACATCAGCGAGGTCGGGACCGGGCAGAAGCCGTGGACGAACACCGTGGCGCTCATCAGCAGGCCGATCTTCGGCTTGCGCTTCGGCGCCGGGTTCCTGGCCCCGAAGCCGGCGACCGAGAGGGCGGTCCCGGGCTTGGTCAGCACCGAGTCCTCCGACAAGCTCACCGGCTGAATCGGCGGGGCGCTGGTCGGGGTCCTCAGCGTGAGCACGGCGAGGTCGCCGAGGAAGCCGTGGGTCCAGCTCGGGTTGATCGCGACGGACGTCACCGCGTGCACGTCGCCGCCGATGAACGCGGACGTCGAGTTCGTCCGCACGGTCATCGCCGGCGCGCTGGCCGTGCAGTGCGCCGCCGTCAAGACCTTGGTCGGCGAGATCACGGAGCCGGTGCAGAGCGAGTTCGTGGTCAGCACCGCCGCGGTGAAGCCCCAGT
Source organism: Solirubrobacterales bacterium (assembly GCA_036265435.1). Classification (GTDB taxonomy): domain Bacteria; phylum Actinomycetota; class Thermoleophilia; order Solirubrobacterales; family 70-9; genus DASUPK01. Next base: position 4,855 of record DATAPB010000172.1, read on the forward strand.
CCGAGAGGCTCGCCGGGGTACCCCCGATCACGCTCGCCCTGGCGCTCGGTGACTTGGCCGCGGCGGTCCCGGCCGCGACCGAGGCGAGCAACCCGGCGGCGCAGATGAGGGCGACGCCGGCCCTGGCGGTGCGAGGCAGCATCACGAGCGGATCGGCTTGCGCCGGCCTAGCCCCGCTTGAACTTGAACGGCCGCGAGACCGTGTCGGTTGCACCGGTCGTCGGATCCGTCGCCGTGTAGGTCACGTTCAAGCGGAACTTGCCCGGCTCTTGCTTCATCAGCTTGAGCAGCGCACCCTTGACAGTGATCTGCAGGCCGAACGTCTGATTGGCCGCGAACGAGCCCGAGTCGGTGATCGTTGCCTTGCCGCCCGGGCCCTTGAGCACGGCGGTCCCGGTCACGTTGCAGTTGATCGAGCAGACGGCGAGCGGTTGGAAGTGCTTCGCGATCTTGAGCTTGCCCGCCGGGAGGAAGTTGACGATCGCACCGGATTTTGTGGCCACCGGCCCGTCGCCACCGCGCGCGATGTGCGCACCGGCGGCCGCCTGCGAGGCGGGAATGAGAAGCGCGGCGGTCACCGCCAGCGCAGCAATGGTCGTGCGCGTCCCTGCTCTCCTGCTCATAAAGCGTCCTCCCTTGAAGGCGTCCTGATTACGCGGCCACAGTACCACGGTCATTTTCGACCTCCAGAGCCGCGTAGCGCCAAGCGAACAGCTGTCCAGATCAGGCCGGCGCGAGCTTCGGAAAGAGCGGTGAGAGCTCGCCGAGCGACTGGCCGCCGCCCCGCGAGCCGAACTCCGCGAGCTCGCGGCCGGGCTCGTCCAGCGCGTCGAGCAGCCGCCCGGTCGTCTCGGGCATGTACGCGTTGAGGAGCAGCGTCGTCACCCGCAGCCCCTCGGCGAGGCCGTAGAGCACCGAGTCGAGCCGGTCCGCGGCAGCGTCGTCCTTCGCGAGCTCCCACGGCCTGGTCTCCTCGACGTAGCCGTTGAGGCGGCGGATTAGCTTCCAGACCTCCTCCAGCGCCTGAGTCAGCTCGGCATCGTCGAGTGCCGCCCTGACACGGTCCGCGGCGCCCTCGAACTCCCCGGAGAGGACCGCCTCGGCCTCCGCCTCCGGGACGGTCCCATCCCGATAGCGGCCGATCATCGAGAGCACGCGATTCGCGAGGTTCCCGTACTGGTCGGCGAGCTCGGTCTCGTAGCGGGACTCGAACCCCCCCGGTGAGATCTGACCGTCCTGGCCGAAGGAGACCTCGCGGAAGCAGTAGAAGCGCAGCGCGTCCGCGCCGAACTTCTCGATCACCTCGTCGACGTCCAGCACGTTGCCGAGCGACTTGGACATCTTGTGGCCCTCCATCAGCAGGAAGCCGTGGATGAACATCCGCCTCGGCACCTCGATCTCCGCCGCCATCAGGAACGCCGGCCAGTAGACGGCGTGGAACTTGAGGATGTCCTTGGCCAGGATGTGGAACGGCGGCCAGAACCTCTCGGTGACGTCCTCGCCGATGCCGTAGCCGAGCGCCGTGTAGTAGTTGAGGAGAGCGTCGAACCAGACGTAGATCACCTGGTCCGGATCCCACGGCACCGGCACGCCCCACTTCAGCGTCGGCCTAGAGAGCGAGACGTCCTGCAGGCCCTGGCGAATGAACGCCAGCGCCTCGTTCTTGCGGAACTCCGGGAGGACGAAGTCCGGCCGCTCCTCGTAGAGCTCTTCCAGCCGAACCTGGAACTTCGACAGCGCGAAGAACCAGTTCTTCTGGCTCTCGCGGATCAGCGGGATCTTGTGGATGGGGCAGGTGTTGTCGGGTCCGATCTCCGACTCGGTCTTGAAGTCCGCGCAGCGCGGGCAGTACCAGCCCTCGTAGACCCCCTCGTAGACGTGCCCGTTGTCATACACCCGCTGAACGATCTCCTGGACCCGCTCGATGTGGCCCTCGTCAGTGGTGCGGATGAAGAAGTCGTTCGAGGCGTTCACCTTCGCCGCCATCTCCTCGAAGCGCGGCGCGAGCCGGTTACCGAGCTCGCGAGGCGTCACGCCCTCGGCCTCGGCCTGCTGCGCGACGGGCTCGCCGTGCTCGTCGGTGCCCGTCAGGAAGAAGACGTCGTCGCCCCGCTGGCGGTGGTGGCGGGCGAGGATGTCGGCCGCGATGTCCGAGTAGGCGTGACCGAGATGCGGCTCGCCGTTGACGTAGTAGATCGGGGTTGTGACGTAGAAGCTCACGGGCGCCTGAGCATAGACGCGCCCTGCTCAGCCCTATCTGATCACCTGGAGCTCGGGATGCGTCGCGAGCAGCGTCTGGGTGAAGACGTAGTTGAAGGCGAAGAAGCCCATGAAGGACACGACGACGGCCTCGTTGACCGCGCGGCCCACCCCCTCGGCCCCGCCCGATGCGGTCATCCCCTTGTAACAGCAGACGATGGCGATGATCGCGCCGAACATGGTCGTCTTCAACACCGACCCCCAGAGGTCCGTTACCGAGGCGTTGTTGAACAGCGTCGCAAAGAAGCCGCCCAAGGGTTCCGAGTAGAGCAGCTCCGCCCCGATCCCGCCCGCGATGCCGAAGATCAGCGCGTAGATGTCCATCAGCCCGGTGATCAGCATCAGCGCCAGGAAGCGGGGGACCACCAGGTTCTTGATCGGGTCGACGCCGAGCACCTGGAGCGCGTCGAGCTCCTCGCGGATCTTCCGGGCGCCGAGGTCCGCGGTGATCGCGGTGCCGGCCACGCCGGCGACCACGACCCCAGTGACGAACGGCGCGAACTCGCGGATCGAGGCGAGCACGAAGAAGCCGCCGAGCCGGTCGAGCGCTCCGAACAGCGAGAGGAAGTTCGCCGCCTGAAGGCCGGGCGCGCCGAACCCGAAGGCCAGGGTCGAGATCATCATCGGGAACCAGCAGAGCTGCAGGGCGAAGAGGAACTGCCCGATGAACTCGCCGCCGTAGGGGTACGGCGGCCGCGCCGCCGAGACCACCGTCTTCGCGGTCAGGATCATCATGTCCCCGACCTGCTCGAAGAGTGACTTTGCCGGGAGGAACGCCCTATCGGCTACCGACCTGACCATCTAGGGGCAGCCCGACGAGATCTTCACCCGCCACCAGTTCATCAGGGCTCCGACGGGCCCCCACCGTGGACGGACGGCGACCCGGCCGCAGCCGGGCTCACCGAGATCCTGCTTCGAGACCGATTCCCACCGATGAGAGGACGGGCTCGCAAGAGCATCCTCTTGCCAGCCACGAGCCGTCTCGTGCCGTTCACTTCGCTTCTGCGCTGCCGCCTGTGCCACTCTCAGACGGTCGAGCAGTTCGTCTCGAACGGCCTCCAGCTCAGCGATGGGCGCCACACGTGGCAGCGCGCTCGCTCGGGTGGGGCTGTCGCCCGAGCTCGCCTCGGGATAGACGAGTAGCTGGGCTTCGAGGCGTGCGATCTGAGCGCGAAATGCGGCGCGGGCGGCGCGTTCCTGGTCGTCGGTCCGCGGAGCGGCGGCGAGCGCGACCTCGAACGACTCCGCGAGGGGATCCTCCGATGAGGTACCGGTGTAGAGGGCCCTTGCCAGCTCGCGTGGATCGATTCCGAGGGCGATCGCCTCGGAGGCGACCTCGGCCGCCAGCCGCTCCAGCCCCGGGGCAACCGGTGCATGGGGGGTGACGAAGGTGCCCAGCCCATGACGGGAGACGGCCAGGCCATCTTCCTCGAGCCGCCTGTAGACGCTGCGGACCGTGTTCACGTTCACCCCCGCCCCGGCAGCGAACTCGCGAACGCCGGGGAGACGCTCGTTGGGGCGCAGGCGACCGCTCCGAATCAGGGTCTCGAGCCGCCAGAAGAGATTGATGCCGAGGGGGAGGTCATCGCCGCGGACGAGCTCCGGAACCCCAGGGGAGACCTCCTGCTGTGCCATTGCACTAGCACACTACTACAGCAAACGGCCTACAACAGCTTCTCCTGCCCCCTCGAGCTGCCGCCGCTGCGCCGGCGCCGCGGGATCCCCGCCGCTTCCGTCAGCGCCTCCTCGACGTCCCTGAGAATCGCCCGCTCCGAGCGGGAGGCCACGATCGGCTCCGCCATGTCGTCGACGTGCACGTAGGTCCGCCGGCCCTCCCCGCGGTCCTTAGGATCGAGTGGGACGAGGGCATAGATCCGATCCGCACGGGCGAACTTCCCGTAACCCAGCGACACCATGCGTGGCTCGCGCTTGGCCATCTCGCTCCTCTGAAGTTAGCGCCGACCGCGGTCGCGGGTGACTTTCGGTTACTCCGCTCTTCAAGCGGGAATTAGGGGTTTCCGCTTCACTCCCCGCCTCGCGACCCGCAATGGCGAACCTCTTCGCGACCCTCTGGAACAACTACCGCGCCGCGACCATCGCAGCCGCGGTCGGCCTCGTCGCGATCGTCGGCGTGGGCGGCACCCTGCTCCTGAGCGGCGGCGAGAGCTCCTCCGAGCAGACAACGACGGCGACCACCACGACCGCCGCGGCCCCGGCCGGTCCTCCACTCACCCCCTGGCCCACATACGGCTTCGACAACGCCCGGACCCGCTATCTGCCGACCAAGGCGGTGAAGCCCCCGTTCAAGGTCGCCTGGTCCTACGACGCTCGGCACCTGATGGAGTACTCGCCGATCGTCGCCGAGGGCGTCGTCTACGGCATCGACAACAACGGCGAGGCCTTCGCGCTCAAGGCCGCCAGCGGGAAGCAGATCTGGCGCCGTGACGTGGCGACGCTGAACGCCTCAGCACCCACCTACAGCGACGGCAAGCTCTACGTCTCGAACCTGGAGCCGGGGCAGGTCCAGGCCCTGAACGCCTCCAGCGGCAGGGTGGCCTGGCGGAAGTCGCTTGCCGGCCGTACCGAGTCCTCGCCCCTGGTGGTCGGCAACAGCGTCATCGCCGGCTGCGAGTGCGGCTCGGTCTACGCGTTCAACAAGCGGACCGGCAAGCAGCTCTGGAGCACGTCCGTCGGCGGGGCGGTCAAGGCCTCCCCCGCCTTCGACAAGGGCACCGTCTTCGTCGGCAGCTACGGCGGTCAGATGACCGCGCTGAGTGCGTCGAACGGGGCGGTGCGCTGGACGGCGTCGGCCGGCGGGCCCATCTACGGCACGGCGTCGGTCGCCTTCGGCCACGTCTACGTCGGCACGCTCACGGGAGGGATGAACGCCTTCGACGAGCGGACCGGCAGCCAGTCCTGGTCCACCTCGACCGGCGGCTACGTCTACAGCGCGGCGGCGGCCGCGCAGGCGCCCGGGACTCCGCCGAGCGTCTACTTCGGCTCCTACTCCGGCACCGTCTACGCACTCAACGCGCTGACCGGCAGCGTGCGCTGGACCCAGCCCACCCAGGGACCCGTCTCCGGAGCGGGCAGCGTGGTCGGCGACGTCTTCTATGTCGGCGACCTGAAGACCACCCAGACCTTTGGATTCAGAGCCCGCGACGGGAAGCTGGTCTTCGAGTCCACGGATGGCGCCTACAACCCGGTCATCTCCGACGGCCGGCTGCTGTACATGACCGGGTATCGGGTGATCTACGCCCTCAAGCCGGGCAGGGGCAAGTCCGAGAGCGGCTTCGTCGTGCGCGGCAAGAAGAAGGCCCGCATCGCGGCGTAGCGGCCGCCAGGCCGCCCGCCCGAATATGAGCGAGGGGCGAAGCCCCGAATGGTTATGTAGGGCGGCCGCCTGTGGCCGCGATCTGGTGGCAAAGCCGGGTTACCTGTCTGCTGGCGAAGCTGGGGTTCTACCTCCGCGGATCCCGACCCGTGATGCCCCGGTAGAGGTCATTGGCGGGAACGCCGGTGAGAGCCGAGACGACGCTCGCGGCAGCACGGGGTCGCGCCCCCGCGCGGATCAGGCCGCGCAAAGCGTCGGTGGCGAAGCCGATGTCCGCCGTGCCGGGCTCGGCGGCGGGCCCGATGACGACGACGATCTCGCCCCGCGCCTCTTCGCGGAAGCGGCGGGAGAGCTCCCCCAGGGTCCCGCGCGCGATCTCCTCGTGCAGCTTG
>DATAPB010000173.1:0-15985 GCA_036265435.1 Solirubrobacterales bacterium
GGCGTCAAGCTGCGCTAGCGGAGGGGGAGGGATTCGAACCCCCGGACCGGGAAGACCCGGTCAACAGCTTTCAAGGCTGCCGCAATCAACCAGACTCTGCCACCCCTCCGGGTGGGTCAAGGCTAAACGGAGCTTTCGCCCTGACCGTTAGTCGTCCTGCGGCGAGCAGACGACCACGGGAATGACGCGATCGCCGGCCCGCTCCTGGTAGCGGGCGAAGCCCGGGTAGAACCCGGTGGCGAGATCCCAGAGCCGCTGCCGATCCTCGCCCTTGGCCTCTTGGGCGCGGTAGCGGCCGCCGCCTCCCTTCGTCCAGAGCTCGACCTCGGGATTGGCCAGGACGTTGTGGTACCAGGCGGGATGCTTGCGGTGGCCGCCGCGCGAGGCGATCAGGATCACCTCGTCGCCGTCGGTGAAGTAGGCGAGGGGCGTGGTGCGCTCCTTGCCGCTCTTCGCGCCGGTATGGGTGAGCAGGACCGTCGGGGCGCTGATCGTGCTCTTCACGCGGCCGCCGGTCGCGCGCATCAGATATGGATCGATCTTGTTCCCGACATTCACCAGGAACCAGGTCACGGGTCGCTGCCTGGCTGTCCAGGCCAGCGTGCTCAGCCACGGACCCTTCTGGGTCATCGGGTCGAATGAGGGCACTCTCTCCACGTCCGCATGCTCGCATGAGCGTCCCTATCTAGGCTCCAGGCATGTCCGAATGGCGGAACTGGACCGGTGATCAGCGCTGCGTCCCGGCGCGGATCGAGCGCCCCAGCGACCGCGGTGACCTGATCGAGTCGGTCAAGCGAGCGGGCGATCAGGGGCTGACGGTGCGCGCCGTCGGCTCGGGCCACTCGTTCACCGACGCAGCCTGCACCGGCGGGGTGCTCTTCGAGATGGACGGGCTGGACCGGGTGCTGGACGTCCAGCGCGACGCCGGGCTGGTCAAGGTCGAGGCGGGGATCGGGCTCCGGGCGCTGAGCGAGCTGATCTGGGGCCATGGCATGGCGCTCGAGAACCTCGGCGACATCGACAAGCAGACGATCTCTGGCGCCGTGGCCACTGGAACCCACGGCACCGGCTCCCGCTTTCGGAACGTCTCGTCGCAGATCGAGGCGATGGAGTTGGTCCTGTCCGACGGGACGCTGCTCGAGGTCTCCGCGACATCCGAGCCGGATCTGCTGCCCGCTGTCCGGGTGGGGCTCGGTGCCCTGGGCGTGATTGCGACGATCACGCTGCGGACGGTGCCGACCTTCACGGTCCGCCGAACCGACTCGCCGCAGCCGCTCGACGAGACCCTCGAGCGGCTCGAGGAGCTGGCGGACGGCTCCGACCACTTCGAGTTCTACGTCTTCCCACACACCGACGTTGCGCTGCTCCGCCGGAGCGAGCGCACCGAGGAGCCGCCGGATCCTCGCCACCGCGCGATCGACTTCGGCCAGGAGGTGGTCCTGGAGAACTGGGTGATGGGAGCGATCGCGCGGGCGGGGAGGCGGATGCCGTCGAAGATCCCGCGGCTCTCGCGCTTCGTCGCCTCGCAACTCGGCAAGAACGTCAAGATGGATCGCAGCTACCGGGTGTTCGCCAGCAGGCGGATGGTCCGCTTCACGGAGATGGAGTACGCGATCCCCCGCCGGAACGCGACCGAGGCGATCCCGCGCGTGCTGGAGGCGGCCGAGAGGGCGGACCCGCCGGTCGGGTTCCCGATCGAGGTGCGGTTCGTCGCCGGCGACGACTCAATGCTCAGCCCGGCTCACGAGCGGGACGCCTGTTACATCGCCGTCCACCAGTACCAGGGGATGGCGTGGGAGAGCTACTTCCGCTCGGTCGAGTCGATCATGGACTCCTACAGGGGCAGGCCGCACTGGGGCAAGCGGCATTTCCAGACGGCGGCGACGCTGGCCGAGCGCTACCCGCGCTTCGACGACTTCCTCGCCGCCCGCAACCGGCTCGATCCCGAAGGCACCTTCCGCAATCAGTACCTGGACCGAGTGCTCGGTCCGCCTACGAGATCAGCTCTCCAAGCCGCGCCGACCTGAGCACCCCCGCGAGGGCCTCGGGGGGCTGCGGACGCGCGAAGTAGTAGCCCTGGCCGCGATCGCAGTGCAGGGCCTGCAGCTCCCGCAGCTGTTCGTCGCGCTCGATCCCCTCGGCTGTCGCGGTCAGCTTGAGCCCGTGCGCGAGCCCGATGATCGCGGCCACGCCGGCCGAGTCCTCGGGGGAGCGGCCCAGCCCGGCGATGAACGAGGCGTCGATCTTGATCGCGTTGAGCCGGGGCAGCCGCTTGAGGCTGCCGAATGAGGAGATCGCCACGCCGAAGTCGTCGATCAGCAGGCGAATGCCGAGCTCCTGCAGGTCGGGGATCGCGCTAAGGGCGGCCGCACGCCGGTCCATCATCGCCCGCTCATTGATCTCCAGGCAGAGGGAGTCGGCGGGCAGCCGCGTGTCGGCGATCGCCTGCGCGATCTTGGCGCTCAGGTCCGGATCGGCGAGCCGGCGCTCGCTGATGTTCACAGAGACCGTAAAGCGCTCGCCCTGTGGCAGCTCGGCGCGCCAGATCGCGGCCTGCCGGCAGGCCTCCCGCAGCACGAGATCGTCGAGGTCCGCGATCAGATCGCTGGTCTCGGCGACGAACAGGAACTGCGCCGGCTCCAGCAGCCCGCGCTCGGGATGCCGCCAGCGAACCAGCGCCTCGGCGCCGGTGATCGCGCCGGTGATCAGGTCCACCTCGGGCTGGTAATGGACGACGATCTCGTCTCCCGTGAGAGCCGCCCTGAGCTCGCGCTCGAGGCTGGCGCGGTCGGTGTCGCCCTCCCGCATCCAACTCTCGAAGAGGGCGTAGCGGGACTTTCCGGCGGCCTTGGCCCGGTACATCGCCATGTCGGCCTCGCCGAGCATCTCGTCCGGCTCTTCGACGGTCACCCCCGGCCCGTAGAGCGAGATGCCGATGCTCGCGGCCTGGACGATCTCCCGGTCCTGGACCACGATCGGGCGGGTGAGCGCCGCGATCACGCGGTCGGCGATCGTCTTCGCCTCCGCCTCCGCGACGCCCTCGCAGAGCAGCGCGAACTCGTCCCCGCCGAGCCGCGCGAGGGTGTCGCCCGCTCGCAGCAGGCGCTCGAGGCGCCGCGCCACCTCGATCAGGACCTGGTCACCCGCCGCGTGACCGAGGGTGTCATTGACGAGCTTGAAGCCGTCGAGATCGATATAGATGATCGCGAAGCCCTGCGAGGTGCGGCGCGCGGTCGCCATCCTCACCCGGTCGGCGAACAGCGTCCGGTTCGGGAGGCCGGTGAGAGAGTCGTGCAGCGCCTGTCGGGTGAGGCGCTCCTCCGACTCCTTGCGCTCGGAGATGTCCTCCATCTGCGCGATCAGGTAGCTGAGGATCCCCTGGCTGTTGTAGATCGGGGAGACCGTCAGGGAGACCCAGACCGGATGCCCCCGGGCGTGCTCGCAGCGGGTCTCGCCCCGGTACCCGTAGCTCTCGCCGTCGGCGACGTTGCGCAGCTCCTCGACGTTGCGCTCGCGGTCGGGGGCGTAGATGATCTCGCGGAAGCGCTGGCCGAGCAGGCTGTCCTCGGGGCGGCCGCAGATCTCGCAGAGCGCCCGGTTCACCCGCTGGAAAGTGCCGTCCAGCGAGACGAGCGCCATGCCGACCCGGCTGTCGTCGAACGCCTTGCGGAAGCGCTCCTCCGCCTCCCGCAGGGCGGCCTCGGTCGCCTGCCGCTCGCTGTTGTCGCGAACGAAGGCGTGGAAGCGCCACTCGTCGCCCTCGCGCAGGGCGGAGATGAAGACCTCGATGGGCACCTCCGTGCCGTCGCGGCGGAGGCCTTCGACCTCGAGGTGCCTCGCCATCATCGGCTGCTTGCCGGAGGAGAGGAATCGGGCGAGGCCCCTCAGGTGCGCGTCCCGGTGCCGGCGAGGGATGATCGTGTGGTGAACGGGGCGGCCGACGATCTCGTCGCGCCCCCAGCCGAAGAGGCGCTCGGCCTGCGGGTTCCATTCCCGGATCAACCCGTCCTCGTCGATCGAGATGAAGGCCTCCTGCGAGGTCTCGAGAATGGATCTCGATTCGAGTCTTGCGCGCCGCAGCGCCTGGACGACGAGCTGGACCGCCGTGCCGACCGCGGCGGCGAGAGCGACCGCGAACACGGCGCGCAGGAACTGGTCGCCCGTGTCCGTGTGCGGCTCCCCGATCACCACCGGCAGGGTCAGCGTCAATCCCATCGCCACCACGGATAAGCCGAGCTGTCTGCCGGTTCCGTAGATCGCGAACCAGACGACCGGGAGGGCGACCAACGGGTCGAAGATGCTCGAGTGTCCCTCGCTCGCATCTCGCAGCAGCCCGATGACCAGGAAGTAGGCGAGCACGGGCGCGGCCTGGGTCCACGCTGGGAGGCGAGTCCAGTGAAGTCCCGAGAGGGCGACGACGATCAGGACCACGGCCAGGGCGGTCGCGAACAAGACCCGCGGATCCGTGCTGGAAATGTCGGCGAAGGGGAGCAGGGCGAACGGCAGGACCACGCCGGCGACGAACGCCCAGGCGCGACGGCCAGCCCCATCTCCCTCGAAGAACCGCCCGGGCCGGAGATCCAGCGCGAACGAGCCCGACCAGCCCCTACTGGCCTTTACGCGGGCAGGCGCTCGGACCCTCTGCAATCGACTTCTCTCCTGACCCCCCATGTAATACCCCCAAATTGCGGCCCGGCCCGCCCTGACGGGATGGTCGAAGGTACGACGCACCTCCGGGCGGGGAAAGACCGTTATTCGGTATTGGACGGATTGCTACAGGAAGCTCTTGCCCTCGCCGCGGTAGGTCGGGACCTCGTCGCGGATGGTCTGCCCGGTGACCAGGTAGAGGCTGTTGAACCTCTCGCAGAGCTCTCCGGCCTTCACGTGCCGGAGGTAGACGCGGTCGCCGACGCGAAGCCGGTCGGCGGCGCTGCCGCGGAGGGGAGTCTGGACCTCACCGGCTCCCTCGTAGGGATCGAGCCGGAGGCCGGCGGGGAGGTACGGGACGGGCACGCGGTCCTTGGCGCCGACCCCGGAGGCGAGGTAACCACCGCCGAGTGCGGTCGCGACTCCCCTGCCGGGCCGGCGGACGATCGGCAGCGCGAACATCGCCGCAGGGTGGAGCGTGAAGGCGCGGTAGTGGTCGAAGAGGATCGGCGCGAAGAACCCGGACCCCGCCGCGACCTCCGTGACCGCCCACTCGGACGCAGTCAGTGCGATCGAACCGGTGCCGCCGCCGTTCACGAACTCGAGCTGGGCCACCTCCGAGAGCGCCGTGACGATCTCGGCCCGGCGCTCGGCGACGTCCTTCGCCGACCGCGACTGCATCGTCCTGATCATCAGGTTCGAGAGCGCCTTCCGCGGCACGTTGTCGCCGACGCCTGCGATCTGTCCCTCGTAGGCCATCAGCCCGACCAGCTTGGTGCGCTCGCGGCGGTCGATCTCCCGGGCGAGGGTCACCGCCTGCTCCGCCGTCCTGATCGGCGAGCGCTTCGGACCGATCTTGAGACGGCCGCCGAGCGGCCACCAGGACAGGTCGATGTCCATCGCGACCCGGACCGGCGCAACGAACGAGGTCGCCGCCTCCTCGATCAGATCGATGTGCTCGGCGCTGTCGACCATCACCACCGGTGCCTCGTCCGGTTGCTCGGAGGTGATCCGGGCGAGCCGGGTCAGACAGCCGCGGTCCGTCGTGGGATAGGCGACGACCAGGTCCCGGAATCCTCGCTCCCAGAGCCAGATGACCTCCGGCAAGGTGAAGCCGAGGATGCCCTGGAAGCCGGGGTCGAGGTCGAGCAGCCGTTCGAGCACCGGTCGCGAGCGCACCGACTTGCTCGCGACCCGGATCGGCTTGCCGCGCGAGCGGCGCAGCATGTCGGCGGCGTTCGACCAGACGGCATCGAGATCCAGGAAGGCGAAGGGGGGCTGGACCTCGGAGAAGATCGCCTCGAAGCGCTCGTAGGCCGCCGTCGGACTGTCGGGTTCAGCCTCTTTCGCCCCGGTCGCCCGAGTGTCGTCGGGGGCCGTCATGCGGATCCAGCCTACAATCGAGCCGCGTGGTCGCCGTGCGACCGCCGCCCCCGGAGAGGTGGCCGAGCGGCTGAAGGCACTCGCCTGCTAAGCGAGTAGGGGGCTAATAGCTCTCTCGAGGGTTCGAATCCCTCCCTCTCCGCTCCCATGATCAGGCAGGTGACCGCGGGAACGGTGGCCATTGCGGTCGCCATCCCGCTCGCAGGTTGCGGGGGTGGCGGCGCGGGCACCCGGTCCGATCCCGCCGCTCCGCTCGAGGCGCTCCGGGCCAGTGTGCCGCTCAGGGTGAGCCTCGAGCCGCCGCCGAAGCCGGTCGCGGGGCCCAGCTACCCGCTCGCCACCGTGCGCCCCCGACAGACGATCGTCCTTCATGCCTCACCGGACGGAAGGGTGGTCCAGCGCCTCGGCGCTCGAACCGAGTTCGGCTCGACGCGCGTCTTCTGGATCGAGAAGGTCAGGGGCGACTGGTTGGGCGTGCCGGTCCCCGAGCAGCCGGACGGCGAGCTCGCCTGGATCAGGAACGATCCGCGAGCCCTGGTGCTCTCCCAGACCCGCTTCTGGATCACGGCCGACGTCTCCCGCCGGCTGCTCGAGCTCCGCTACGGCAACCGCGTCCTCGACGGCTTTCCCGTGAGTGTCGGCTCGACCGGCTCACCGACTCCGCTCGGCGACTACGCCATCACCGACGGCCTCGTGGGGAAGGGGCTCGGCCCGTGGTACGGGTGCTGTGTGCTCGCCCTCTCCGGCCACCAGCCCAACCTCCCCGCCGGCTGGATCGGCGGCAATCGGATGGCGATCCACGGCACGCCCGGGGCAGTCGGGGGCGCCAGCTCCCACGGCTGCCTGCGCGCCTCGGACCCCGACATGATCTCCCTTTTCGCCCGGGTCCCGCTCGGCACGCCGGTGTTCATCCGCGCCTAGCGGCGGCGCTGGACGTGGCCGGTGCCGAGTGTGGAAGGTTCGGGCGCTCCGAGCAGCGCCAGGGCGAGCCGCAGCTCCTCGGTGAGGATGTCAAGTGCGCGGCGCGCCCCCGCCTCGCCGTCGACCGCGAGCCCCCAGAGCGCCGGTCGGCCCACAAGCACCGCCTCCGCGCCGATCGCGAGCGCGACCGCCACGTCGGTTCCGCGGCGGACGCCGCCATCGAGGAGGACCGGGATCCGGCCGTCGACCGCCTCGACGACCTCCGGAAGGGCATCGATCGTCGCCGGGGCATTGTCCAGCTGGCGTCCGCCGTGGTTCGAGACCACCACGCCCGCCGCCCCGTGCTCGACGGCGAGCGTCGCGTCCTCGGCGGTGATCAGGCCCTTGACCAGGATCGGCAGCTCGAACTCGTTGCAGAGCCGCTCCAGGTCCTCCCACGTGATCGAGGGATCGATCAGCCCGAAGACCTCGGCGGTCGTCAGGCTGCGGTGCCCGACCGCGCCCTCTAGAGCCGGCGCGCGGATCTCCGCCGGGACCTGGAATCCACTGCGGAGGTCGCGCTCGCGCCGCCCGGCGTAGGGGCCATCGACGGTGAGCACGAGCGCCTCGTAGCCGGACTCCTGCGCTTCCTCGATCATCGCGTGGGTCACCGCGCGGTCGCGGAAGAGATAGACCTGCATCCAGCGCTTGCCCCCCGGCGCCGCCTCTGCGACATCGGCCGGCCTCATGCTCGTCAGGCTGGAGACGCAGAGGACGGTGCCAGCGGCGGAAGCGGCGCGTGCCATTCCCGCCTCGCCATCGGGGTGGGCGAGCAGCTGGAAGGCGACGGGCGCCACCAGGATCGGCATCTCGACCTCCGTGCCGAGCACCGTTGCGCGAGTCGAGACCTCGGAGACGTCGACCAGCACGCGCGGCCGCAGCTCCCAGCCCGCGAAGGCCTCCGCGTTGCGGCGCAGCGTGCGCTCATCGCCGGCTCCGCCGGCGAAATAGCCCTGGGGCCCGGGCTCGAGCCTCTCGGCGGCGAGCTCCTCGAGATCGGCGATGTTGACCGGGTCGGTGACGCCGCAAGGCTATTGGGAGGACTTGCCATCCTCTTCTCATGCCGAGGCGAGGGCGAGAGCCCATCGAGACCGTCGACTACACCGATCCGGAGGGCAACGTCCTCAGGCTTCGCCAGTCCCTCAGCCCGAGGACGATTCGCAAGCTGAATCGGCCGCACCGCAAGGACGCCTCCTCTGCCGAGGACGTCTGGGCGCGTCGCAACGAGATGCTGTTCGAGTACCTGGCGGTGAGCTGGGAGATCTCGGGTCTCCCCCTCGACGACCAGAAGATGCTGATCGGCCGCTACCGGATGGCCGACTCCGGTGAGAAGCAGTGGGTCCGCGAGACGATCGACCGGCACGTCGATCGGTTCATCCCCGAGCTCGACTGACCGACGGGAGGAGCGTCGGCCCGCCTGGCCGTCGCTACGCTTGTGGCCTCCCGCGCCCGTAGCTCAGTTGGATAGAGCGTCGGTCTACGAAACCGAAGGTCACAGGTTCGAATCCTGTCGGGCGCGTATCAGCGGTCTGAGGAGCTCCCGCCTCGCGCTTTTGTCCGGGCCGTCTGCGCGCGCGGGGATCCGTGGTGAACCCGGAGTCAAGTCCGGTGGTCCGCGCGGAGTCCAGCGTTCCCTGCCTGTGGTCAAGTGAACGTAGGAGTTCGTGAAGTCGAGCATCGAAGGATCGCCGCGCAGCTGAAGCAACTCCGCCGGGAGAACTGGGTCGGCTGGCGGGAGGGAGTGAGTCATGTTCACAAGTCAGCAGTTTTCCCGCCGTACGTTCATTGCCTGGGTCGGGGGGGCCGGCGCCGGCTTCTACCTGTTCAGACGGCTCCCCGGCATGAGTGCGCCGGTCGCCCTTGCCCAGATCCCGGGCGGCTCACTGGATCCGGGTGATGTGCCCAAGTTCGTCACCGAGATGCTGATCCCGCCGGTGATGCCCAGGGCCGGCACGAAGCCGGGCGGCGTCGACTACTACGAGATCTCGATGAAGCAAATCTCGCAGCAGATCCTTCCCGCGGGCTTCCCGCCAACGACGGTGTGGGGCTATGGGGCCGTGAAGTCGGCGAGCCCGACGGGCTTGCTGCTCCACAACGCGCCGTCGCTGACGATCGAGGCGCAGGTGAACCGGCCCGTCCGGGTGAAGTGGATCAACGACCTCACTGACGCGGACGGGAAGTACCTGCCGCACCTGCTCCCGGTCGACCAGACGCTCCACTGGGCCAACCCACCGGGCGGCAACAGGGATCGGGACACGCGTCCCACGTTCGTTTCCACCCCAGGCCCCTACACAGGTCCAGTCCCGATCGTGACGCACGTGCACGGCGCCGTCGGCGTCGGCGACGAGAGCGATGGCTACGCGGAGGCGTGGTACCTGCCGAAGGCCAGGAACATCCCCCCGGCATATGCCAGGAACGGCACCTGGTACCGCTTCTTCGAAGCCAAGGCCGCCCGCACCTACGGCGTCGGGTGGGGACCGGGCTTCGCCGTCTTCCAGTACCCGAACGAGAACCGGGCGGCGACGATCTGGTACCACGACCACGCCCTCGGCATGACGCGACTCAACGTCTACGCGGGCCCGGCGGGCTTCTACCTGATCCGGGGAGGCCCGGCCGGTGACGAGGCCGTGCTCGACAGTCGGGACGATACCCGCGCTGTGCTCCCGGGCCCGGCGCCACGGGAGAACGACAAGTTCCCGCCCAACAAGACCTACTACGAGATCCCGATCGCGATCCAGGACCGCTCATTTAACGAGAATGGGTCGCTCTTCTATCCGGACAGTCGGGCCTTGTTCGACGGGATCGTGCGCGATTACATCCCGGACGGGGAGTTCTCGCCGATCTGGAATCCCGAGTTCTTCGGGAACATGATCATGGTCAACGGCAATACGTGGCCGTTCCTCAACGTCGAGCAGCGCCGCTACCGCTTCCGGTTCCTGAACGGCTGCCAGTCGCGGTTCCTGATCCTCGACTTCAACCAGATCCCCGGGGTCGAGGCGTGGCAGATCGGGAACGAGGGCGGGTTCCTCGCCGCCCCAGTGAACCTCACCGCCGACAACGGCAACCGGCTGCTGATGGGACCGGCCGAGCGTGCCGACGTGATCGTCGACTTCACCAAGGTGCCCGTTGGGAATCACGTCCTCAGCAACGTCGGTCCCGACGAGCCCTTCGGCGGCGGCGAGCCCGATGAGGACTTCGACGTCGCCGACCCCAACACCACCGGCCAGATCATGCAGTTCCGCGTCGTGCCGGCGGTCGGCGCCGACGTCTCAACCCCGCCGCAGTTCCTCCAACTTCCCGCGATCACGCCGTTGCCGGCGGCGACGGTCACGCGGCAGGTGGCGATGATTGAGGCGGCGGCCGTGGGCTTCGACGCGGCGGACGAGCCGGTCGAGGGGCCGGTCGAGGCCCTCCTCGGCACGGTGGCCGACGGGGTGTGGACGGAGCGGTTGTGGATGGACCGGGTGACCGAGAACCCGGTCGTCGGTGCGAGCGAGGTCTGGGAGATGTACAACACGACAGCCGACGCCCACCCCATGCACATCCACGAGATCACCTTCGAGGTCGTGAACCGCCAGGACATCCTCATCGACGAGGAAACCCAGACGGTGCAGCTCACGGGCTCGCCGACCCCGCCGGAGCCGTGGGAGACCGGCTTCAAGGACACGGTCGTCGCCTACCCCGGGCAGGTCACGCGCCTACGCGCACGGTTCAGCACGCCCGGCCAATTCGTCTGGCACTGCCACATCGTCGAGCACGAGGACAACGAGATGATGCGGCCTTATCGGATTGGTCCGGTGCAACCGGGCCAGCCGCCCGATTGAGCAGGAAGCTCCGGGCGGAGGCGGTCAAATCCGGCTGAACAGGCCTCCATCCTTCTCGGGCCCCTTGGTAGAGGGGCGAGAGCGGGCGAGGATCGCGCGGCGGCGACTCAGGGCAGAGATGAAGCGGGGAGCTTGGTAGGCCCGATCACCCTTCGCAACGAGTCTCCCAAGCCGAGTTAAGTGGATTGGGCTCACAGACGAGGTAGGCATGGACCTCCACACCGTCCCGCCGCAATCCATATCGGTATCTGAGCAGTGGCCGAGTCCCAGGCGAAGTTGCCGCTCCACGTTCCGGTCCGTAAGCGACTTGACCGTGGTGCTCCTTCGCCGCGCTTTCGCCGCATAGGGCGGATCCGCTTCGGGAGTGGAGGAAGCCCGCCCGTTTCGGGCTGGTTGCACCGAACTCCGAGTTCGAAATCTCGGCGTCCCACGCGGATACTCGCCCGCATAGGCTGAAGGCGCTACCGTCGAGCAGTGGCCACGCGCCAGGCACCCGCTGCGGTGTCGGAGCCGCTTAGTTACGAGGACCTCGCCATCCTGCGGATGGAGTCCGAGACTGTCGCCGGCCACACCCTCAAGGTCGCGATCCTCAATCCGCCCCCCAACCAGCCCAGGCCAGATGTCCAGGCCCTTCGCGCGCGCATCGCCGCGCGGATCGAGCGGGCCCCGCGACTGCGGAGCAGGGTGCAGATGGGCTCCAAGCGCCGGGCGGCCTGGGTCGACGACCCGGGATTCGACGGGCGCGACCACGTGCGCGCCGTCCCAATCTCGGGGAGCCTCTCGGATGACGACTTGCGGGGCATCTACGCGCGAATGATGGAGGAGCGGCTCGATCGCTCGCATCCACTGTGGACACTCGATCTGCTCGACCCGCTCGAGAACGGTGACATTGCCCTCGTGTGGAAGCTCCACCACAGTCTGGCTGACGGCGCGATGGCTATGCGGCTCGCCGAAGAGGTGCTCTGGGACTCGGGCGACGACCCGTCGCCCGCAAACGCCGGCGCCGGGCAGTTGGATCTGCTCGCGGACCTCCGTGAGGCGCTCGCGGCCCGACGCCCGGAACGTCTACCGGGGACGTTACGACGGGAGCTCAGCAGAACGCGCGACTCCTCACCGTTCAACGGCGTCGTCGGCACCCGCCGCACGGTGACGTTCGCCTCGATACCGCTCGGCGGGCTCAGGCGAGCGACGAAGGCGCTCGTCCCCGGAGCCACAGTCAACGACGTCGTGCTGGCGCTGGTAGGCGCCGGACTGCGGAGTTGGGCTGAATTCCGGGGCGCCGCGCTCGGGAGCTGGCGGGTGAAGGTCCCGGTCAGCCTCCATCACCACGCTGAGCACCCCCAGACGGCCAACCGCTACTCCTTCTTCTGCGTGGGGCTTCCGCTCTCGGAGCCGGACCCGGTCGTGCGCTTGCGCCGCATTAATGAGGAGACGACCCTGCGCAAGGGGGCGGGTGACGCGCTTGTGCTCGACACCCTGTTGGGAGACCTCGCTCGCGTGGCGCCACCGCTCAGGCACGTGCTGGACCGGCTCACTGTGCACCCCCGCGCCTTTGCGCTCAACGTGTCGAACGTGATCGGACCGAGGAACAGGCCGTCCGTGCTGGGCGCGCCCGTGCGCGCCTTGTACTCGATCGCGGACGTGGATCAGCGGCATGGCCTGCGTGTAGCGGTCATCTCGATGGCCGACGAGCTTTACTTTGGCCTCTGCGCAGAGCCGGCGATCGTGGGCAAGCTCGACCCGCTCGTCGAGGGAATCCTGGCGGAGGCTGCCTTGCTCACCGACCGCTCAACCGCTGACAGTCCCGACTCTGCCAAGTTGCGAGCCGGACCAGTGGGCCTTGGGTGAAGCGGGTGCCATGGCGCTGGCGGACCTCATCGCCTTTGTCAAGCCGCCGGGCGTCGTCGGCCGCTGCGCGGCGCGAGGATGTCGGTTGCAAGGTGCTCGAAGCCAACGCGCTTGGCGCCCGACTGGGAGAAAACTGGGATGGTGAGCTGGATGCGCCAACGCAGAGGAATCACGTGCGGGCGGTGATCGCAGGCGGGGGAGTCGCCGGACTTGAGGCGCTGATTGCCATTCGCGACCTGGCTGGAGACCGTGTCGAGCTGACACTCGTAGCGCCTGAGCCGGACTTCGTCTATCGGCCGCTCGCCGTCGAGGAACCGTTCTATCACCAGCCGGCTGAGCGTCGGGTGCTGGAGCCCGTCGCGCGGGAGTTCGAAGCCAAGCTCATAGCACAGCCCCTGGTGGCAGTGGACGCCAATCGGCACGAGGCCCTGCTGGGCGACGGAAGCTCGCTTTTCTACGACGCCTTGATCGTCTGCCTCGGCGGCCGCACCAAACCCCCGTACGGCAGCGCCGTCACCTTCACCGCCGATGAGGAGCAGCTCGCAATCGACGAGTTGCTACGCACCGACGGCGAACCAACGCGGCATGTCGCCTTCATCGTCCCGCCCGGAGTCACCTGGTCGTTGCCCGCCTACGAGCTCGCACTGATGACGCGCGGTCGCGCCGACAGGCTCGGCCTGGCGGACGTCGTTCTGAGTCTCCACTCGCCAGAGGACTCGCCCCTTGCTGTCTTCGGAACCGCGCCCAGTGATCACGTCGCCCGCCTGCTCGCCGCCCGCCGCATCGGGTTCCACGGCGGCAGCTACGTCACCGAGCGAGACGGGACCCTGTACACCGTCCCGGCCGAGGAGCCGCTCGACGCGGACGTAGCCGTTGCGCTTCCGCTGATCGAGGGCCCCAGGGTCGAAGGCCTCCCGTCCGACGCGGAAGGCTTCATCCCAATCGACGAGCACGCACGCGTGATTGGCGCGGACGGTGTCTACGCGGCTGGCGACGGGACGAACTTCCCGGTGAAGCAGGGCGGCATCGCGACCCAGCAGGCAGACGCCGCCGCCGAGCACCTCGCCGCGCGCGCCGGCGCGGACGTCGAGCCGCAGCCATTCCGTCCGGTGCTGCGCGGGAAGCTGCTCGTTGGCGAGGAGTCGATCAGCATGCGACAGAGGCTCGGGAGCGAAGAGGGCGACGGAATCGTCTCGCTCGATTACCTGTGGTGGCCGCCGCACAAGATCAGCGGCCGCTACCTCGCTCCGTGGCTGGGCGGGGAGGATCCCCGGATCGAGTCCGTGCTCCCGCTGCGACCGCTGGACGTCGAGATCTCCCTATCGACGGAGTGGCATTCCGAGTCCGGAGCGCTTGGTCCCGAGACTCCGTCGGACGCCGGCTGACGCAGCCGCGGTCCGGAGGCGTCCGCGGCGCACGCTCGATGAGCTCGGCGCTCAGGTCGTCCAAGACGGCCGCGGGAGACAAGCCGCGGCGGAGAGGCGCTCTTCGCCCAAAGCGGCTACGTCGGATCGCCTGGGAGGCGCGGTTCCTTTAATCGGGCCGCGCAGCGCCTGTGTTTGACCAGAAGCAGCGCCGCTCACGCCTCAGTGCTTTCCACGGGGCCGAAGTCGGGGGAACGCACCGATGAAGCTGCTCCTGGGGAGGTCAAGATTTGATCCGACAGGCAACCAACGGTGAGAGTGAGGGGTTCAGATGAGGGTTTCCAAGGCGGTCCTGCTTACGCTCGGCACTGCGGCTGTCTCGCTGGCGTTTGCCGGTTGTGGTGGCGGCGGGGACAACGAAACCTCGACCACGCAGGCCCAGGCACCCGCGCAGGCCTCCGGCGGTGGCTCGCTGACGATCACCATGAGCGACTATGCCTTCACGCCCAAGGACGGGACGACGAATGCCGGGATGGTCACGATCAGCGCTCCGAACCAAGGCCAGCTCCCACACGAGTTGGTCCTGTTCAAGACCAACTCGTCCCCCGGCTCACTCCCCACCTTGAGCAACGGGGAGGTTGATGAGGAAGGGCTAGAGGCCAGTGGCGTCGAGAGCCCAGGTGAGATCGAGGACGTGGGCCCCGGCGAGACAAAGTCGGCGGCCTTAAAGCTCACCCCGGGCAAGTACGTGATGATCTGCAACCTTCCCGGCCACTACAAGCAGGGGATGTATGGATCCTTGACAGTGAAGTAGCAGACCGCCGCGAAGAAGCCGTAACGGTTAGCTGGGAGGACAGGCCGGTACCGCGGTGCGCTCATGGAGACTCAAATGAACCAGCAAGAGAGGGACAGACTGGAGCGGCAGAGGGAAGGCGATCGTAGGTTCTATCTCTGGCTGTTCGGCTCCCTCGCTGGCGTTGTCATTCTGGGCGTGATCGCCATCGTCTATGTGCTTGCCTCCAATGGCCTCAACAACAGCGGGGGCGAGGTGCAGCCGGCAGCCACCCAGCTCTCGTCAACCACCGAGACTCAGGCAGCTCAGCCGCCGGTTGGCCACGGCAAGGACCTGTTCGCCTCGACCTGCGGCGGCTGCCATACCCTAGCCGCCGCGGGAACGACGGGAACCCTCGGTCCGAATCTTGACGACCTCCAGCCCGATCAGGCAACCGTCCAGGCGGCGATCCAAGACGGTCCCGGGGCGATGCCCGCCAACCTGCTCACGGGAGCCCAGGCCCGGCAGGTGGCCGCGTTCGTCGCCGCCAGCGCCGGTCACTGAGCCGCCCCCTTCGTACCCAGTCAAGAACGGCGCTTAGCGCCGCTTCTCGTCTCCGACCCGAAACCTGACGCCTAGACGCCCGTAGGGAGGCGATGCGGACCCGGTGCCGGACGCATCGGCGGACGGTTGCGGACGAGAGGGCGCGGCCCTTCTCCGGCCCTTAGTAGAGGGGCGAAATAAGGGCCAAGCCGGTCTAATGCGGTCTAACGAAACCGCGTCAATAGCAGGACTCTTGTCGAGATTAGGTAGGGACACCGCGGCCAGACCTACGCCCTACGAAACCGAAGGTCACAGGTTCGAATCCTGTCGGGCGCGCTTCCTGCTTCGTGGGTTGCACATCGAGCGGTCCAAGAGTCCAGGCGGTCGCCGGTGGATCCGGTCCCTCACCCTGATAGAGGGAGTTCGTCCTCGATCCGGACGAACACAACACCGATTTGTCTGCCACGCCTGCGCTCGACATCGCCTGCCTCACCTTCGACAACCCGCCGCGTCGGACGTGACGCAAATCACATCTGGGATCGGGAAGTAATTCCGCGGCGAGGCGTCCTTGGTTGGGAACGACACCCAACGAAAGCGAGAACCAGATGACACCTCCCACCACCAATTCATGGCCCGTGCGGCTG
>DATAPB010000174.1:0-25177 GCA_036265435.1 Solirubrobacterales bacterium
GGGCTCAGGGATCGCTAACCCGGGAGAGCAGGTGCGGCTAAAGCCCGCCGGTCCCCAGCCCGCCGAGCGGGTTGCCGCCGCCCCCGGTGCCGCCCAGCGGATTGCCACCCGTCCCGCCCTGGGACTTCTGCTGCTGCTTGCTGAGCTGGGCGATCGCGGCCTGGAGCTGCTGGCCGAGCTGCTGGATCGGCTTCAGCTGGCTCTCGATTGTGGAGCCCTCGCTGCCCTTCGCGCCCTGCTTCGCCTTCGCCACGGCCTGATTCGCGCCCTGCGTGTCGCCGGCGAGGAACAGGTAGGAGGCGAGGCGCCCGTACGAGTTCGGGTTGGCCTGCTTGGGGTTGGTGTCGATCAGCGCCTGCTGGGCCTGAGCGGCGTTCTTCCAGTCGTCCACGGCGGCGTTCACGTCGGTGAGCGCCTCGCTCGTGCTGGTGTCGGTGCGCGCCTTCTGGAAATCGATCTGGCCGAGCTGGTCGAACGTGTTGAGCGCGAAGAGCGCGGGAGTCTGTTCGAGGTTCCCGTTGGTCGCCTTCACGTACTTCGTCCAGGCGTCGGCCACCTCGCGGAGCTGCTGCTCACCGTCGCTGGTCAGGGTGCCGTCGCTGTTGCGGTCCGCATTGCCGGCCTGATAGTGGAGCGCCACGAGCCGCCCGAGCGTGGCCGGGTCGTTCGGATTCACGGCCAGCTGCTGCTCCGCCGCCTGGATTTCGTCGTCGAAGGCACTGGCGGCGCTGCCGCTGCTCCCCCCGCCGAAGAGGTCGCTGAAGCTGAAGCCGCCGCCGCCGGTGCCGACACCGAGGAAGACGAAGCTGATCGCGAAGATCGCGGCGAGGGCGCCGAAGGTCACGCGGATGACTCGGCGGCGTCGTGGGCTCTGGAGGTCGAAGAGCACGGCGGTGAAGCGTAGAGGGTCGAGTGGCTCAGTCAGCGACTAGGCGGCGCCGCTGGGAGGTGGCTCCGAGACCGCGATCTCCGGCTCCGAGGCCTCCTCCTGCGGCCTGCCGAACGCCTTCGCGAGCAACACACTGGCCTCGAAGAGCACGATCAGCGGCACCGCCTCGATCAGCATCGTCACCGGGTCGGTGCCCGGCAGCAGCGCCGCGACGACGAGGAGGATGACGTAGGCGTACCGGCGGTTCTTCGAGAGCTGCTCGGGTGTGATGATCCCGAGCCGGGTCACGGCAAGGATCCCGACGGGCAGCTGGAAGATCAGCCCCATCACCCCGAGTGTCAGGGTGAAGAAGCTGTAGTAGTCCCGCGCCCGGATCTGGATGTTGAACTGGCTGTCGTTGAAGTTGAGGAGGAACTTGGTGGCCGCCGGCAGGACCACGAAGTAGCCGAAGACGACGCCCGCGATGAAGAGCAGCGGCACCATCAGCAGGAACGGGACGACCACCCTCTTCTCCCTGGTCGTCAGTGCCGGCAGGACGAACGCGTAGGCCTGATAGAGGATCACCGGCAGCGAGATGACGATCGCCGCGTAGGCGCTGATCGTCACCGTCGTGGTGAACGGCTCGGCGACGCCGAAGGTGATCGGCTCCTTGTTCCCGGGCAGTGGCGCGTTCGCGATGTCGAGCAGCGTGCTGTTCTGCCAGAAGCAGAGAGCGAACGCGGCCGTGAACGCGACGATCGAGATGATGATGCGCGTACGGAGCTCGTCGAGGTGCTCGACGAGCGTGAGCCGGTCTTCGAAGTCGACCGGCCGCAGCCGGGCCATTGCTAGCCCTTGTTCTCGGTGACGACCTCGCCCTCGACGGGCTCCGCGGGCTTCTCAGTGCTCGCTCCGGCGGGAGGCGGCTGCGGCTGGCTCACCTGCACCTGCTGGCTTGCCTCTAGCTCGCGCCGCTTCTCGTCGACCTCATCCTGGTCCTTGTCACCGGTGAGCGAGTTCTTGAATTCGCGGATGCCGCGCCCCATCGACTGACCCAGCTCCGGCAGGCGCTTCGGGCCGAAGATGATCAGGACGATGATGAGAACGACGGCTATCTCAAGCGGTCCCACGTTGGGCATCGAGCGGATGTTAGCGGCAGGGGAGGAAGCGGCCGCAACCTATCGTTTCGTGCGTTCGCGGCCGGCGGAGCCGCCGTTGGCGCCGGGGGGCGCATCGGCGCCACCGGTTTCGCTCTTCTTCGGGAAGTTCAGGTAGAAGCGGCTCGCGGTCGGCTCGGTCTGCCCCTGATACTTGCTCCCCGCCTCCCTGGCGCCGTAGGCGTGCTCGACCGGGGCGTCCATGCGCATGAAGGAGATCTGCCCGATCGGCATGCCGTGGTAGATCGTGATCGGCAGGTTCGCCAGGTTGGAGAGCTCGAGCGTCAGGTTGCCCTCGAAACCGGGGTCGACGAAGCCGGCGGTGCTGTGGATGACCAGGCCGAGGCGACCGAGCGAGGACTTCCCCTCGAGGCGCGCCACGAGGTCGTCCGGCAGGCGGACCCGCTCCAGGGTCTGACCGAGCACGAACTCGCCGGGGTGAAGCACGAAGGGCTCCTCGTCGGAGACCGTGACCAGCTCGGTGAGGTTCTCCATCGGCTCGCGCACGTCGATGTACGGATAGCGGGAGTTGTTGAACACGCGGAAGCTCCGGTCCACCCGCATGTCGACGCTCGAGGGCTGAACGAGGGACTCGTCGTACGGGTCGAAGACGAGCCGGCCGGCCGCGATCTCCTCCTTGATCGTGCGGTCGCTGAGAACCATCGCGGCAGTCTAGTCCGGGGCCCTCCCAGGCACGGGGTTACGGGTTATCCGCAGAGTCGGAAAGACCCCATTTTTCGGCTAAAGGTCCGGCAGGAGGCTCCCGATATGTCCCCCACGATGGACGTTCCGAGGCGCACAAAGACTCAGCCCGAGGCGGGCCTCGCCTCGCGGACGGGTGGAAAGTCCGCCGATGGAATGCACGCCTGCCCCAGCTGCTCTTCCTCGCTGGTGCAGCCGATCAACTGGCACGAGCAGGGCGACGGACATTGGCACGTCGAGCTCCGCTGCCCCGAGTGCGAGTGGTGGGGGCGTGACAGCTACTCCCAGACCGAGGTCGATCACTACGACGAGGAGCTCGACCGCGGTGGCCAGGAGCTGATGGAGGACCTGCGGTCACTCACGCGAGCCAACATGGAGGACGAGGCCGACCGCTTCGCCGCGGCGCTGGCGAGCGGCTGCATCCTCCCCGAGGACTTCTAGAGCGCAGCATCCAAATAAGTACCACTCCAATCGAGTCACCTCCCTGTAAGAAGAGCGGCCTCCGGGCCGCTCTTCTTCATGAGTAACGCTCGACGACGCCGTCGGCGATCATCCCGAGCAGCTGGCGCTCCTCGCCGGTGAAGCGCTTGGAGGAGATGATCTCCTTGGCGCTCTCGATCCCGTCCCTGGCCCGGCCGCGCACCTGATCGAGCGCGTCGGTGGCCGCGATCCGGTCACAGAACGCTTCCGCCTCGGGCTGGTCCAGCCCTCGGAGCTCGATGGACGCGAGCCCCGGGTCGAGCCTGCGGGCGAGGATCAGCGGCAGCGTCACGGTCCCGTCGAGCAGATCCGTGCCGCGGGCCTTTCCGGTGCGCTCCGGTGGGCCGGTGACGTCGAGCACGTCGTCGAGCAGCTGGAAGGCGAGCCCGATCTCGCGGCCGAAGCTCGCCAGGTCCTCGCTGCCGGGGCCGCCCGAAGCGAGGCGCCCGACCCTACAGGCGGATTCGAAGAGCCGCGCGGTCTTCAACGAGCAGCGCCACAGGTAGCGCTCCTCCGTGATCGAGGTGTCGTAGGCGTCGCTGCGCTGCGCCAGCTCCCCGAGCGCGAGGGCCACCGAGGCCGAGCTCAACTCGGCGACCTCGGCGTCGCCACCGCCGTCCGCGAGCTCCGCGAATGCCCGCGAGAGCAGCAGGTCCCCGACCCCGACGGCGCAGTCGCGACCCGAGCGAGCGACGACCGTCGGGCGGCCACGGCGGACCGGGGCGCCATCGAGGACGTCGTCATGGACGAGCGTCGCCATGTGGAGCAGCTCGACGGCGGTGGCGGCGCGGATGGCGCGCTCCCCCGATGCGTCGCCGGCGGCCATCAGCACCAGGATCGGTCGCAGCCGCTTGCCGCCGGCCTTCAGGGTGGCCTCGGCCTCCTCGCCGAGCTTCGACCCGTAGCCCCCCGCGAGGTCGGCGAGACGGTCCTCCACCACAGCCATGCGCGCGGGCAACCAGGCGCTAGCCGCATCCATCACCGCGGTCACGGGAGGTGGCACGGACGAGCGGGTCACGCCGGCTTCCTCCCGCTGTGGATCGCGATGATCCCGCCGGCCAGCAGCAGCCAGCGGATCCCCTCGAGACCCGCCGCGGCGAGCTTCGCGGCGAGCTCCTCGGGCTCGGGGAAGGTGCGCACGGAGTCGGGCAGGTAGCTGTAGGCCTCGGGATCCCCTGCAAAGGTGCCGAGCACCGGAACCAATCGATCGAACCAGAGGGAGTAGAAGCCCGAGAGCGGCTGCCGCTGCGGGCGGGTGATCTCGAGGATCACGAGCCGCCCGCCGGGGCGCAGGACGCGAGCCATCTCGGCGATACCGCGATCGAGGTCCGCGAGATTGCGGGCGCCGAAACCGATGGTCACGGCGTCGAAGCTCCCGTCGCCATAGGGAAGGTCGAGGGCGTCGGCCCAGCCGAACTCCACCGGAAGTCCCTCATCGCCGCTCTTGCGGCGCGCCAGATCGAGCATCGGCTCGGAGAAGTCGCAGCCGACGACCCGCCCATCCGGCCCGATCTGGCGACGCAGCTCGAGCGCGAGGTCGCCGGTCCCGCAGCAGACGTCGAGGGCGTCGGAGCCGGGCCCGACCTCGGCCCGGTCGACGGCCCGCTGGCGCCACTGATGATGGAGCCCCGCGGTCATCGCCGAGTTCATCAGGTCGTAGACGCCCGCAATCCGATCGAACATGCCGCGGACCTGCTCGGAGAACTCCTCCGAGTCGCGGTGCGGAACGCCGCTCTCGGCCTCCGTGTCGGACGAGACACTCATCACGCCGAGATTAGATGAGCCCCCGCACCCCCGGACGCCACGCTTCGGAGGTGCGCGGTGACGCTGCTCAGTTCAGAGAGGCGAGGTAGGCGGTCAAAGCCTGGAACTTCTGCGGCGGCAGCCCGGTGTAGGACGGCATGATGCTCGGCCCGACCTCGAGGGACCGGGCGATCGCGTTCCGCGGCAGCCGTGCGCCGATCTGGGTCAACTCCGGTCCTGGCCCGTTGTTGCCGTTGTCGCCAAGCTTGTGACAGGCCAGGCAGCCCGACTGCGCGACCACCTCCTTGCCGGGTTCCAGCGCCGCTGAGGTCTTCAGGTCGACCTCGCTCGGTGGTCCGGCGGTCGCCCCGAGGAAGGTCAGGTACGCCATCCCGATGATCACCAGGATGCCGGCGGTGGCCGCGATCGGCCTGCGCTCGGGCCGCCGCTCCGGATTGCGGTCGTAGAACGGCAGCAGGAGCAGCAGCACCATGAAGAGCGTGGGCAGGCCGACCGTTGCGATCGGAGTCGCCCAGGGCGGCTTGATCACGCGCAGGAGCTCGAAGAGGAAGAAGAAGTACCACTCGGGTCTCGGCGTGTAGGTCGTCGTGGTCGGGTCGACCTTCGGGCCCTGCTCGGCGCCGAGCAGGATCGAGAGGCCGACGATCACCAGGGCGACGACGAGGGCCATCGTCGAGTCCTTGAGGACGGCGTAGGGGAAGAAGGGCTTGCCCTTCTTCTTCAGGACCTCGTAGTCCCGGAGGTACCGCTCCTTCTCGGCCCGGTTCATCCCACCTCCTCCTTGGTCATGGCGGACTTGGGCTTACCGGCCTTCATCCACGGCGGCGCCGTGGTGCCGAGCTTGACCACCAGATAGAGGTGGGCGCCGATCAGCGCGATGATCAACCCCGGCACTAAGAGCATGTGGATGGCGTAGAAGCGCGAGAGCGTGGTCGCTCCGATCTCCGGCCCGGCTCTCAGGACGTCCGCGAGGTATGGGCCGACGATCGGCCCGGTGCCGGTGATGTTGTTGGCGACGATCGTCGCCCAGTAGGAGCGCTGGTCGAAGGGCAGCAGATAGCCGGTCAGGCCCATCACCAGGGTGAGGATCAGGAGGACGACTCCGATCACCCAGTTGAGCTCCCGCGGGTACTTGTAGGCGCCGAAGAAGAAGACGCGCCCCATGTGCAGGAAGATGCAGATGATCATCACCGAGGCGCCCCACTTGTGCATGCCGCGGACGAACTCGCCCATCCAGACGTCGTTCGTGAGGTGGGTGATCGAGCCGTAGGCCTCGGTCGGGGAGGGCGTGTAGTACATCGCCAGGAAGACACCGGTCAGCGCCTGGAAGACGAAGGCGAAGAGGGTCGCCGAGCCGAGCGTGTAGAACCAGTTGGTGCCCTTGGGCACCTTCCGGTAGAGCATCGCGGTGAGGAAGCTCGTGCTGCCGGTGCGCTCGTCGAGCCAGCCGACGACGTCCGTGCCCGCCTCCTTGGCGACCTCCACCGGCCCGGCGCCGTTGCCGTTCGCCCCGTTGACTCGCTCTCCGGGCTTCGCCGGGCGGCTCAGGGGTCCAGGTCTCGGAAGCTTCGGCAAAGGCTCTCCTTACGGCGGCGGCGGGACCGAGGGCCGCGGCGGGTAGAGGTAGTTCCAGATGCCGCCCGTGAACTCGCCGGGGTCGCGTGCGCGAACCGGATCGAGGCTGTTGGTGACGCTGTAGCGAGGACCGATCTCGAGCTGGCCGTTCGTGACACGCGTCTGGAAGCGGTCGAGCGGCCGCACCGGCGGACCGCCGATCCGCTCTCCGAGGAAGCCATAGACGCCGCCGTGGCACGGGCAGATGAAGTTGCCCGAGGCCTCGACGAAGCGGACCGGACAGCCGACGTGAGCGCAGCGGGTGGAGATGGCGATGTACTCGTTGGGCGACTCAGGCGGATACTTCGTCTGGTTGGCCGTGATCTCCGGGTTGCCCTGCCGGATGTAAGCGGTCGACTTGCCGGTCTCGCCGATGTCCTGCACGATCGTGATCGTCACCGGCCTGTAGGTGTCCGGAGTGAAGTCCGTTGTCGGGCCGACTGCCTGCCAGGGCTCGGTCTCCTCCTCGAACAGAGGTGCGACGGCGAAGCCCACGGTGGGGAGCGCCACGGCGAGAACCGCCGCTCCACCGACAGCCTGCACACCTATCGAGAAGACGTTCCGGCGGGTCATGGACTCGCCGGTGAAGTAGCCGGCGGGGTCCGGCTTCGGGAGCCCGTTCGGTTTCCCCTGCTTGTCGTTTCCCTCGTCAGCCACTGTCCGGGATGTCCTCGCGAGCGAAGCCTATCGACTCGGCTGCGCGCTCCAGCGCCTCGCCGAGCCCCGCCTGACGGGCGGTTTCGGCCGCCGCGTCGGTCAGGGATTCGGCGGCTCCGGGGTCACCCGACCGCAGCGCCTCCTTGGCCCGGATGTGGTCATCCGAGGCGCCCGCGGCGACCGCCACGGTCGCCGCGAGCCAGAGCGCCCGTACCCTCTCGTCCGCAGTCTCGTGGTCGTTCTCCGCATGGATCTGGGCGGCGAGGCTGATCAGGTCGGCGAGCTCGGTGACCGCGTCGAGGTCCCCCCGGGCAGCGAGTCTCTCGAGGCCGAGCGCGTAGAGGTAGTCGCCGGCGAGCAGGGCCAGGTCGGAGTCCGCGCCCTGGAGCACCCGCGGCGTCTCGTAGTGGAGCAGGTAGCCCTCCCTGGTCGCCTCGACCAGGAGCAGGTACTCCTCAGGCGCCCCGGCCGCCCTCGGCCCGGCCGCAGCCAGGGCGCCGAGCGCAGGCTCCTCGTCCGAGTCGACGACATGCGGAGCGATCACGTTCTCGCCGTCGCGGAGCAGGGCCGCGAGGGAGGCGAGGGAGGAGCCGTTCGATGCCATGCGGACCAGCGAGGTTAGAGCGGAGGCTCCTCAGACGGCTTCACGGAAGGCCTGCTCGGCGGCGTCGATCGTCTCCGCCAGGGCGTCATCGTCATGGGCGAGGGATGGGAACCAGGCCTCGAACTGGGAGGCCGGCGGGTACACCCCGCGCTCGAGCATGGAGCGGCAGAAGCGGCCATATGCAGCGGTATTGCACGCGCTCGCGCCGGCGAAGTCGCGCACCGGCTCGGCCGAGAAGAAGACGGTGACGAGCCCGGGCATGCTCTCGACCTGGACCGGCCGGTCCCCGGCGGCGGCGCGAACGCCGTTGGCCAGCACCTCGGTGATCGCGGCCAGCCGCAGGTAGGCGGCGCCATCGAGCTTGCGCAGGGTGGCCAGGCCCGCCGCGACCGCGAGGGGGTTGCCGGAGAGGGTTCCGGCCTGGTAGACGTCACCGGCCGGGGCGACCCGCTCCATCAGCTCACGCGAGCCCCCGTACGCCGCCGCCGGTAGCCCCCCGCCGAGGACCTTCCCCATCAGCGTCAGGTCCGCCTCGACCCCGAGCAACTCCTGAGCGCCTCCGCGTGCGACGCGGAACCCGCTGATGACTTCGTCGAGGATGAGGAGCGCTCCCCCCTCCGCCGTCACCTCCCGAAGGCGCTCGAGGAACCCCGGCTCGGGTGGGACGACGCCCATGTTCGCGGGCACCGGCTCGGCGATCACGGCGGCGGGCTGGACCCTCGAGATCGCCTCGGCGACCGCCTGCTCGTCGTTCCAGGGGACGATCACCGTGTCCGCTGCCTGGGCCTCGGTGACCCCGGGACTGGCCGGGACCCCCGCCGTCGCGAGGCCCGACCCGCCCTCCGCGAGCAGACCGTCGACATGGCCGTGGTAGGCACCGGCGAACTTGACGATCCTGCTCCGGCCCGTCGCGGCCCGGGCGAGGCGCAGCGCCGACATCGTCGCCTCCGTCCCGGAGCTCGTCATGCGAACCATCTCGACGCTGGCGAAGCGGTCGACGACCTCGGTCGCCAGGTCGACCTCGCCGGGTGTGGGGGCGCCGTAGCTGGTACCGCGGTCGGCGGCCTGGCGGACCGCCTCGACGACGACCGGGTCGGCGTGACCGAGAATCAGCGCTCCCCATGAGGAGACCCAGTCGACGTAGCGGTTCCCGTCCACGTCCCAGAGGTACGGGCCCTCCCCCCGCTCGATGAAGATCGGGCTGCGGCCGATCTGCTTCATGGCCCGCACCGGCGAGTTGACCCCGCCGGGGATCACCCCCCGCGCTCGCTCGTACAACTCGTCCGAGCGGCTTATGAGTGCTCCGCCTCCCAGCGCGCGTAGTCGTCGGTGAAGTAGTGGAGCCGGATCTTCTTGAACTCCGTCGACGAGTAGAGAACGGCGCGATCGTCGCCGTGCAGACCGTGGGTCTCGGCGATCCCGTCGAGGATCGCGTCGCACTCCTCCTTCGAGCGGCCGTGGGCCATGGTGAAGACGCTGTAGGGCCAGTCCGCGTAGGTGGGCCGCTGGTAGCAATGGGAGATCCCGCGGACGGCCGCCATCTCGGCGCCGACGTCGAGGATCTTCTCGTCCGGCACCCGCCACACGCCCATGCCGTTCGCCGAGAAGCCGGCGCGGCGGTGGTAGAGAATCGCCGCGACCCGGCGGAGCAGCTTGCGATCGACCATGCCGGCGAGGTGGGCGAGGAAGTCGTCGGTGCTCATGCCGGCCTTCGCGGCCGCGGCGTCATAGGGGCGGTCGGTGACCTCCATCGGGCCCTGGAGCGCGCGGATCACCGCCACGTCGGTCTCGTCGTAGGCCTGGCGCTCGAGCTCGCGCGGCGGCGCGGCCTCGACCGAGGCGGCGAGCTCGTCGGTGCCGCCCTCCATCTCGAGGTTCATGTTGATCTTGAAGAGGGTCAGCGTGGGCAGCTGGCGGATCGACTCCGCGCCGGTCTCCTCCTGGAGGACTCTCAGCGTCCCGTCGAGCCCCAGCCCTGAATCCGGTGGCGTCGCGATCGTGAACCAGAGGTTGAACTCGTGGGTTCGCAGGTAGTTGTGCGAGACGCCCGGGTGCGAGTTGATGATCTTCGCCGCGCGCTGTGGGTTCTCCGAATCGACCTTGGCGGCGACCAGCATCGAGCTGTAGCCGAGCGCACGCGTGTCGAAGATCGGCGTGATCTCGCGGATGATGCGCTCGTCGAGCAGGCGCTGGGCGCGGGACTTGACCTCGTCGGCGTCCAGCTCGGCGACGGACGCAACCCCGGAAAAGGGCTCAGGATGCAGGGGAAAGCTCGACTGCAGCAGGTTCATCAACCGCTTGTCGGTCTCGTCCAGCGGGACGGCCGCGCCGCCCTTGCGGGACCGAAGCTTCGGCGTCGCGGTGGCCGTCGTGATCCCGTCGGGTCGGTTCACCTCCGGGCGGCTCCCATCCTCATAACACGGGTTGCGCTCACGCGCGCCCTCGCATCAGCCAGGCGGCGGCGTCCTTGGCGAAGTAAGTGATGATCATGTCGGCGCCGGCCCGCCGGATCGAGGTGAGGGATTCCATGGCGGCGGCACGCTCGTCGATCCAGCCGTTCTCCGCGGCCGCCTTCAACATCGAATACTCGCCGCCGACGTGGTAGGCGGCGAGCGGCGCGCCCGTGGCGTCCTTCACCCGCCGGATGACGTCCAGGTACGGAAGCGACGGCTTGACCATGACCACGTCTGCGCCCTCTTCGAGATCGAGCCTGGCCTCGCGGATCGCCTCGTCGGCGTTGGCGGGATCCATCTGGTACCCCCGCCGGTCACCGAACTCGGGCGTCGAACCGGCGGCCTCGCGGAACGGGCCGTAGAACGCCGACGCGTACTTGGCGCTGTAGGCGACGATCGGGACGTTCGAGTGGCCCTCCTCGTCGAGCTGCGTGCGGATCACGCCGACGCGTCCGTCCATCATGTCGCTGGGAGCCACCGCGTCCGCCCCGGCGGCGGCGTGGGAGATCGCGGTCTTCGCGAGCAGCTCGAGGGTCAGGTCGTTGTCGACCTCCACATCGCCCGGATCTCCTCCGCTTCGCGTCCGGGGATCCGGGGGGGCACGAAGAATTCCGCAGTGGCCGTGCGAGGTGTACTCGCAGAGGCACACGTCGGTGATCACGACGACCTCGGGATGCGCCTCCTTCAGCGCGCGCACCGCCATCTGGACGACGCCCTCGTCGTCGTATGCCTCCGAGCCGGCCTCGTCCTTGCTGGCCGGGATGCCGAAGAGCAGCACCGCCCGGATGCCGGCGGCGGCGATCTCGGTCACCTCGGCCACCGCCTCCGAGATCGAGAGGCGCTCCATGCCGGGCATCGAGGAGATCGGCTCGCGGATGCCCTCGCCCGCCGTGATGAAGAGCGGCTGGACGAGGTGCTCGGGGGCCAGGTCGGTCTCGCGGACCAGGTCCCGGAGGGCACCGGTGCGCCGCAGGCGGCGGAGGCGTGTGGCTGGAAAACTCACCTGCCGGAGTTTAGGCCGGTGCACCAAGGGCCAGGCGGGCGGGTCCTGTCGCCGCAGGAACCTCCCTCCTACGGCGCCACCCGCCCGAGTGCCGCTTACGTGAACCGGCGTAGGGCAATCCGGGCCAGGAGCAGATAGGCGATGGTGAGCAGGGCCAGGTGCAGGAAGGGGAGGCCCAGGGACGGGCCCGAGGCCGACAGTGCGCCCGAAAAAGCATCCAGGGCGGGGCGGAACGGGAAGGCGCCGGCGATCACGTGGATCACGTCGAGCAGCGTCTTGGAGACCGTCCCCGACGGGACCAGGGAGATGAACGCCACCGGCAGCGCGAGGGCGAAGGCGAGCAGCGCGCTGGCCCGGACCTCCTTGGCCGCGGCTCCGATGGCGAGCCCGAGGCCGGAGGACGCTGCGCCGGCCAGCAGGATCGCCGTGACGATCAGGTAGATCCGGCTCCAGGCGATCGACTGGAACGGTGTGATCGCGAGCAGCATGAGCAGTGTCACGACGAGCGCAGCCCCCGTGCCCAGGATCGCCTTCTCGAGCAGCAGGCCCTCGCGACTGACCAGATCGCGCGTGAGCCGGGTGAAGGTGTTCTCCTCCCGCTCAAGGGCGAGCGAGCCGGAGACCAGCAGGACGGTGACGAAGAGCAGGGTGACCGCCGCCGCGACGGCTACCGCGAAGGTGTCGAGCGGCGGGATGCTGCCCGCGATCACCTGCTTGTCGACCGCGATCGGCTGGCGGATCGAGGAGAGGAGCTGGTTCGCGAGGGCCAGGTTCTGGCGGGCGAGCCGGGCGAACTCGGTGACCTGCGAGACCTGCCTGCGCTCGGCGGGCGGCAGTCTGCCCTCGACCGACCGCAGGATCTGCTCCGAGCGCTCCAGGCCGAGGATGTGGACGGTCTGGTTGAGGAACGGGATCTCGAACTCGCCGCCGTTCGCGAGGAGCCGCTCGTAGTTGACGGCGACGTCGGTGATCTTGCCCGAGAGGAGGAGATTCGCCTGGTTGAGCAGGGAGTTGATCCGGTCGTCGACGATCTGCGCCTTGAGCGGGTCGTCCTGGTTGACGAGCACCTCGACCGTGGCGGGCTGCGACGAGTTGGTGCTGAGCTCGGCCTGCAGCTTGTTGAGGAAGTCGGCCGGGAGGATGAGGCCGCCGAGGACCTCGCCGTCCTTCACCTTCTGCTCGACGTCGGCGCGGCTCGAGGCCGTGACGCAGTCGATCTTGGCGCAGAGCCTGCTCCGCGCCTCCGACTGGGAGAAGCCACCGGTCTCCCCCAGGGTGAGGCCAGCGCTGTCGGGGATCTGGTTGAGGAAGGCGACGCGCGGCTTCTCGGGGCTGCGCGAGATTGCGAGGCCGATGAGCACGGCGAGCACGATCGGATAGATCACGAGCAGCGCGGTGACGAGCGGGGAGCGCCGGAGGATCTGCAGGTCCTTGAGGAGCAGCCAGCGCATCAGTGGCCCCGCTGCCGCAGGAAGCGGACGAAGTCGTTCTCCGGATCGGCGGCCGTGCCCTCCGCCCCCGGCCCGGCCGCGCGGCGCATCTCGTCGAAGCTGCCGTCGAAGATCGTCTCCCCGTCGGCGAGGACCACGAGGCGGTCGCCGTAGTGGCTCGCCTCCTCGATCTGGTGGGTCGAGTAGATGACGGTCGTCCCCCCCTCCGCGAGGGCCGCCACGAACTCCCAGAGACGGACGCGCTGGCTCGGATCGAGCCCGGAGCTCGGCTCGTCGAGCAGGAGCACCGACGGATCGCCGATCAGGCCGATTGCGATGTTGACCCGCTGCTGGTTGCCGCCGGAGAGCGAGGAGATCGGGTCGTGTCGCCGGTCCGGAAGCCCCGTCTGGTCGAGCATCCTCTCGACCGTCCCCTCGACGTCGTCCACGGCCTCCATGTGCGAGAAGAGCCGCAGGTTCTCCTCCACGGTCAGGCGCCGGTAGAGCCCGGCCTGTTGCGGCACCCAGCCGGTGTCCCCGTTCGAGCTCGAGATCCGGCCGGAGTCCGCCCGCGTGATGCCGGCGAGGATCGAGAGCAGGGTCGTCTTGCCTGCGCCGTTCGGCCCCAGCACCGCGAGCAGCTCTCCGGCCCGCACGTCCAGGCTCACGTCACGCAACGCGATGCGCTCGCCGAAGGACTTGGAGAGGCCGTCCACTTCGAGCACGGGGCCGGCCCCCCGCGCCCGCGCCCGCGGTGGGATCTCACTCATTGCCCGAAAGCTAGTCGGACGGCGGGGCCAACGCGGCGGTCCTCTACGCTCCCGCCGGCATGCGCCTCCTGTTCATAGGGGACGTCGTCGGGAGGCCCGGGCGGGAGGCCCTGTCGACGGTGATGCCCGGCCTGCGAGCGGAGCGGATGCCCGACCTGGTCGTCGTCAACGGCGAGAACAGCGCCGGCGGCGTCGGGATCACCAGGGAGACCGCCGAGGAGGTCTTCGCCGCGGGCGCCGACGTGATCACCCTCGGAAACCACGCCTATCGCCATCGCGAGGTCTATCCGTACCTCGACTCCGAGCAGCGGGTCGTGCGCCCCGTCAACTTTCCCGCTGGAAATCCCGGGCGGGGCCACACGACCGTCGAGGCCGCCGGGATGCGCGTCGCCGTCATCAACCTGAGCGGGCAGATGCATCTGCAGGTGGAGCGCAACCCGTTCAACGCCATCGACGATCTCCTCGCCTCCCTGACGGGCGCCGCCGACGCGATCGTCGTCGACTTCCACGCTGAGCTCACCAGCGAGAAGGTCGCAATGGGCTGGCACCTCGACGGCCGCGTCGCGGCGGTGCTCGGAACCCACACCCACGTGCCCACGGCCGACGCCCGCGTTCTGCCGGGCGGCACCGCCCACATCACCGATGTCGGCATGACCGGCTCCCGAGCCGGTGTGATCGGAGTCCGTCGCGAGCAGGCCCTAGAGGCCTTCCGGACGCAGATGCCGGTTCGATTCGACACCGCGGACGAGGACGTCTGGCTGATGGGGGCGGCTGTCGAGATCGGCGACGACGGGCTGGCTCGCGGGATCGACCAGATCCTCATCCCGGCGTCGAGCTAGCGGCACCACGCCGGTCGCCAGCAGGGCGACCAGCAGGAACGGCAGGAACCAGGGGATGTAGAGATAGAACCAGTGGTCGACGGTCAGCTCCATGCCGATCACCACGGCCGCGCCCAGCGCAGCGACCGTCACGTGGTCACGCAGACGCGGCCTGAAGGCCACGAGCGCCGCGATGCCGACGACGGCTGCCTTGACGAGCGCCTGGAGCCAGCCGAGCGAGTGGTCCTGCCCCCAGATGCTGAAGGGCGAGTCCCGGCCGCCCTGCTCGCCGATCGTCCGGTGCCAGAAGGTCGAGAGGCCCGGATCCTGGAGCGCCTGGAAGCAGACGACGAGGACGGTGACGGCGAAGGCGATCGTGAACGGAACGACGACCTTCGCATAGCGGCGCAGGAATCCACGGTCGTCGCCCTCGGTCGCTCCGTAGGTCGCGAACAGCGGCCCGAGCGCGAGCGGCGCAAACTTCGTCAACCCCGAGAGGGCCAGGGAGATCCCTCGCGGGATCGGTGACGTCAGGCAGAGCAGCGCGGCGACCAGCGTGAGCGCTACGAGGGCGTCGTTCGTGTTCGACTCGAGCGCGTAGGCGGTGTAGGGGCAGGCCGCCCAGCCGAAGGAGAAGAGGATGCCGAGCTCCGTCCCCCGGCGGCCGCGTCTGAGGCGCAGGCCGAGCAGGAAGAGCCCCGCGATCGTCGCCAGGTCGAAGAAGATCGAGGCGGCATGCGCCGCCGGCAGATCGTCCCAGGTGCCGCTCCAGGGAAAGATCTGCTCGAAGGGGACGTAGGCGTAGTAGGCGACCGGCCCGTAGGTGTCCCCCGAGTGGTCATCGCTGGGGAAGTTGCCGTAAACCGGCTTCTGGTCGGCGATCCGGTCCGCGCCGATGACGCCCGAGTAGCCAACGTCGATCACGTTGGAATCGGTGACGTTGAGGACGACACGTCCCCCGATCAGCAGGACCGTGGCCACGGCCAGCACGGCGACCGGCACCGAGGGGCGCAGTCCGCTGCCGGGTCTTCGGCGGAAGCCGAGCCAGAGCGCCCGGCAGAGCAGATAGAGCAGGGGCGGATAGGCGAGCGGAACCGAGAGCCCGATGTTCCCCTGATTGAAGAAGTAGTGCGAGAGGCCGAACCCCGCCACGATCACGAGCAGATCGATGTGGGCGAGCCGGAACGGCCGCCGCCAGTCGAGTAGCCCGAGGACGAAGATGGCGCAGAGAGGGATCCAGATGTACGGCGCGTTGATCATCCGGCCGAAGGCGCCCGGATAGCCGCGCGCCATTCGCCACGCCACCTGGTAGCCGGTCCACGATTCGACGACCTTCCCGGTGTTCGGATCGACGACGACCTGGGCGACCTCGTTGTCGCCCGCGAAGAAGCCGACCTCCCACAGCCCGGTGCTCGAGTTGCGGCTGGCCGACGGCGTCAGGTCGGGGTTCTTCTCGGACTCCGCGACTGCCTTCGGGTCGAGCCTGGCGATCTCGATCGCTCGGCTCTGGCTGATCCGCGGCTGCGGCTGCGGCTGCTGCGGCTGCTGCTGGGCGCCGGCCGGGGCCGCGAGCAGCAGGGTGACGATGAGCGCTAGGGGGGCGGCGAGGAGGGACGCCTTGCCTAGGCGAACGTCCATAGTTTGTTGCCGATGAAGTTGAAGGGCATCGCGATCGCCACCGCCAGCGCCTGGGCGGGGAGGTCCCCCATCCCGCCGCGCACCAGGAGCTCCAGCACCACCAGGTTGATCCCAAGCGCCGCGGCGCTCACCGTGAAGAACCGGGCGGCCTGGAAGCCGGCGTGGCCGTGCCTCGCGTCGAATGTCCAGTGACGGTTCCACCAGAAGTTGTTGGTGACCGCAACGCAGAAGGCAATGATCGCCGCTGGGATGTGGTGCACGTTCAGCGGACCCACCACCACAGCGAACACCGCCAGGTTGACGATGTACCCCGAGGCCCCGACGACGCCGAACTGGAGAAGCTGGATCCAGTTCTGCGGCTTCAGCGTCCCGCGCCCGATCCGCTTGGCGGTCTGAACCGGGGTCATCCCTGGGGCCTTCCACCGTCGACGCCGAAGTGCTCCAGGATCACCGGTGCCAGGTCCCGCAACGCCCATTGCGGCCGCTTACCCGGCGCGTCGGGACCGCAACCGACGAAGACGACGGGTGCGAGCGAGTCCCCTCGCCCGAGCGAGCCGTGGCTCCCTCCGCCGGCGTGGCTGATGCCGCCCCAGTCCACGCATTCGTAGCCGTCGGCCGCCGAGATCAGGACGTCGCCGGCGTGCGGCGACGTCAGCGCGGACCAGAGGCGCGCCAGGCCATCCGGATACTCGTGAGATTCGAATCGGCCACGGGTGACATCGCCGGCGAGGGCCTCGGGCTCCCCGCTCACGTGCCAGGAGTTTCCGCGGACGTCGCGGAGCTGGCCGCCGGGACGAAAGCGGAACTCGTAGCCATTCCGCTCCACCACCGCGTCGACGGAGCCGACGTCCTCGAGCCCGACGCCCTGGCGCTTGACCGGGGCGCCGTCGTCGGCGGCGAGCCAGGTGACCAGGTCGACGCCCGCCAGCTCCCGCAGGCGCAGCCGCACCCGCTCGTGCGTGACCGGGTGGCGGTAGCCGGCGTCCAGGAGGTAGACCGCACCCGCCCGCGAGGTCGGGCTGACCGCGATCTCGGCGTCCTCGGGATGGTCGGTGTTCGGCTGCAGGACGGCCCAGTCCTCGGCGAGCTCGTCGGCCAGAGGGAGTCCGTGCTCAACCGGCGTCTGGGCATGGTCGGAGGTGAGCACGACGGCGTGCTCGGCGAGAAACGCGTCGAGACCGCCGCCGGCCTCGACGATGCGGGCGAACATCGCGTCCGCCTTGGCGATCGAATCGAGCGTCGCCTCCGGACCGTGCCGGTGGGAGTGGAAGTCGTTGTCCGGCAGGCTGAAGAGCAGGAACTCGTAGGCCCCCTCGCGGACAAGCTCCTCCGCGACGCAGGCGGAGTACTCGTCCCGCATCCCTGGCCGCGTGAAGCTCGGGCCGCAGCCGGTGGGCCGGCTGGCGTAGAGATCGCCGTAGAAGAACTCGTCGGGCCCCCAGACTGCATGCCGGAAGTTGGCCGCGGCGGCCGCCCGCTTCGCGAGGCCCTCGAGGCCGAGCTCGTGCCGGTGCCGCCCGCGGTAGATCAGGAAGGGCGTCGCGGCGGTTCTGATCCCCGCGTCCCCGAGGCGCTCGAAGACGGTCTGCGCCTGCCAGCTGAGATGGCCGAGGTTCATGTTGTAGACGAGGTCGTACATGGCCCGGAAGAGGCCGAACGTCCGCGTCGCCTCGAACGAGGAGCCGTACTCGATGTACCGCCGCTCGACCCGGTGGTACCAGTTCATCCCCATCACCCAGTGGCCGGCCGGCCCGGTGCCGGTCATCATCTCCGAGCTCGCCACCGGCGTCACCGACGGGAAGCTCGAGACGCAGTCCGGCACCATCTGCCCGCGCTCGAGCAGCTCGCCGAAGGTCGGCGCCTGATCCGCCTCGATCGCCCGAACCAGCATCTCGGGATGCATCGCGTCGACCACGACGAGGACCAGCTTCCGCCGCACGGCTAGGCGCTCCGTTCGCTTGTCGGGCTCATCTAGCGGAGGACCCGCAGGCCCTCATGTTTGCGCTCCGCCTGCCGGCGGCGGGAGATCCAGAGGAAGATCAGGGCGACCAGGACGAGCAGCGAGAAGGGCTCGAACACCAGGCTGACACCGGCGATCGCCACGGCGGCCAGCACGACGATCACCGTCACGCCGCTGGGCGCCTGCACCTCCGCCTCCGTCACCCGGTCCCGCTGGCGGCGGATGGCCCCGGCCGCCACGTCACGGCTCACGATCCCCGCCAGGCCGGCGCCGAGGATCCCGACAGGTAGCGCGGGCCAGAGCGCCTCGTCCGCGCCGTTGAGGGCCGCACCGGCGGCCAGGACGCCGATCGGCGCCGTGCCGGCGACCACTCCCCAGGTCGGCATGATCGGGAGAAAGACGACTCCGAGGATGAGTCCGGCGGCGATGGCCAGTCCCAGCCCCTGGCAAATGGCGAGGAACATGGTCGGGCCGAGAGGCTACAGGGACTTCCCTCAACGATTCCTGACCCTGCGAGCATCCTGCGGGCGTGCACCTCCGTCACGAGCCTCGCAGCCGCATCTCCGCCACACTGTTCGCGATGACCGATCCGAGGGAGCAGCCCGGGCGGCCGGACGATCGCGAGACGGCTCCCCGGCGGCGGCGCGCCCACACGACCTCGCGCGACCTGGAACGCTACGCGGGCCTCTTCGCGAGGCGCACGCAGGTGATGCGCTCCTCGGCCATGCGCGACCTGATGGCGATCACCGCCCGGCCCGAGGTGATCTCGCTCGCCGGCGGCCTGCCGGACACCTCGACTTTCCCGGCGGCGAGCTTTGCCGCTCAGATGACGCGGATCGCACACGAGTCCTCCGCCGAGGCGTTGCAGTACGGCCCGACCGAGGGATTCGAGGAGACCAAGGCCTGCATCGCCGAGGTGATGGACGCGGAGGGCATGGCGCCCGACACGG
This sequence comes from Solirubrobacterales bacterium, assembly GCA_036265435.1. Classification (GTDB taxonomy): domain Bacteria; phylum Actinomycetota; class Thermoleophilia; order Solirubrobacterales; family 70-9; genus DASUPK01. The sequence continues at coordinate 18,869 of DATAPB010000174.1, forward strand.
ACGACCTGATCGTGACGACCGGTGGCCAGCAGGCCATCGACCTGATCACCAAGACCCTGGTCGACCCGGGCGATCCGGTGGTCTGCGAGGCCCCGACCTACCCGGGTGCGGTACCGACCTTCTGCAGCTACGAGGCCGACGTGCACCAGGTCAGGACGGATGACGACGGCATGCGGATCGACGAGCTGGAGGAGCTCCTCTCGGCGCTGGCGCGAGACGGACGGCGCCCGAAGTTCATCTACTCGGTCCCCAGCTTCCAGAACCCGGCCGGCGTGACGCTCTCAGAGGAGCGACGCCGGCGCCTCGTCGAGCTCGCGCGAGAGCACGAGGTGCTGATCGTCGAGGACAACCCTTACGGGCTGCTGCGATACGACGGCGAGCCGCAGCGGACCCTGTACAGCCTCGACGGCGGGGACTACGTCCTCTATGTCGGCACCCTCTCGAAGATCCTCTCCCCCGGGATCCGGATCGGCTGGGTGGCCGCGCCCCCGCCGGTCCTGGAGAAGATCGGGCTCGGCAAACAGGCCGCCGACCTCTGCACGTCGACGCTGACCCAGTACTTCGTCCGCGAGTACTTCGGCGAGGGCCGCTGGCGCGAGTACATCGAGGACCTGGTCGAGATCTACCGCGCCCGCCGCGACGCGATGCTCGAGGCGCTCGAGCGCCACTTCCCGCCGCAGGCCGAATGGTCCCAGCCGGACGGCGGCCTGTTCCTCTGGGCGACCCTCCCGGACTACATCGACACGACGGATCTGCTTGCGAAAGCCTTGCGCGAGAACGTCGCCTTCGTACCCGGCCGCGCTGCCTACGTCGACGGGACCAGCGGCGCATCCTCGATGCGCCTCAACTTCTCGGCGTCGGATGAGGACGAGCTGCGCGAGGGAATCCGCCGGATCGGGCACGTCATCACCGAGCAGATCGGGCTCTACGAGACGATCACCGGCGAGCACCGGGTCATCCCGGGGCCGGATGGCGGCGAGGAGTCCGGCGGCGATGTCGTGCCGATGCCGAGGCGGCGCGATTGAAGGTCGCCGTCCTCAAGGGAGGGAGCTCACTGGAGCGGGAGGTCTCGCTCCGCTCGGCTGCGCGGGTCGAGGACGCCCTCGGCTCACTGGGCCACGAGCCACTCGGCATCGACGTGGGCCAGGACCTGGTCGCCCGGCTGCGCGACGAGGGTCCCGACGTCGTCTTCATCGCGCTCCACGGGCCGGGCGGCGAGGACGGCACGGTTCAGGAACTGCTCGAGATCCTCGATCTGCCCTACACCGGACCGGGTGTGGCGGCGTGCGCGCTCTGCATGGACAAGGTCGCGGCCAAGCACGAGATCCGCGCCGCCGACATCCCGACCCCGGACTGGGCCGCATTCAACGCGACCGCGTTCCGCGAGCTCGGCGCCGCCGACACGCTCGAGGAGATCGAGGCCCGGCTCGGCTTCCCGCTCGTCGTGAAGCCGGCGAGCCAGGGCTCCTCGCTCGGGGTCGAGTTCGCGGCGGCCCGAGCCGAGGTCCCGCAGGCGCTGGTGGCAGCCTTCAGCTACGACGATCGCGTGCTGCTCGAGCGGTTCGTGAAGGGCCGCGAGCTTGCGGTCAGCGTGCTCGACGGCGACGCCCTGCCGATCGTCGAGGCGATCCCGCGCGATCAGGACTTCTTCAACTTCGAGGCTCGCTACGAGATCGGCCGCACCGACTACGTCTGCCCGGCCGAGCTGCCGGTGGACCAGACGCATGCCGTCCAGGAACTCGCCACCCGTACCTACGAGACGCTCGGCTGCAGCGGCTTCGCCCGCGTCGACCTGATGCTCGGCGATGACGGGCCGCAGGTGCTAGAGGTGAACGCGATCCCGGGGCTCACCGACACCAGCCTCTTTCCGATGGCGGCGGAGGCCGCCGGGATCGACTTCACCCAGCTGGTCGAGCGGATCCTCGATTCAACCCGGCTTCGCCATCAAGCCGCGGCGGCAAGCGGCCGCTAGACCCCCTCTTCGCCCTGGGCGAAGTCCTCGGGAGTGACGTTGTCGAGGAAGTCCTTGAATTTCTCGACCACCTGTTCGGTGTCCTCGACCTCCTCGCCCTCGAACTCGATGGCGGACTCCTCGATCACCTCATCGGCGGCGAAGATCGGCGCGGAGGTCCGCACCGCCAGGGCCAGCGCGTCGGAGGGGCGGGAGTCGATCTCGAGCTCGGAGCCGTTCATCGAGATGGTGATCGAGGCGAAGAAGGTGTTGTCCCGGAGCTCTGTGACCGAGACCTTCTCGCACTTGGCCTCCATCTGGTCCAGGACGTCCGAAAGGAGGTCATGGGTCATCGGCCGCGGCGTCGAGGCTCCCTGGAGCTTCATCAGGATCGCCGCCGCCTCAGGGTGGCCGATCCAGATCGGCAGGAACTTGTTGCCATCGACGGTCTTCAGGAGGACGATCGGCTGCTTGCCGACCATGTCGAAACTCACTCCGTAGATGGTCATCCGCTGCACGAAAAGGTCTCCTCGGGAGGTCGGCACGAAGTATAGGAGCGGGCCACAGCGCGCCAGAGCCGTTCCGCGGCTGAGTCGAGCACGTGCTGGGAAGCTGGTGGCCGCCGCGGGAGAAGTGGGCGATCCTGGACTCGAACCAGGGACCTCTTCCTTATCAGAGAAGCGCTCTAACCGACTGAGCTAATCGCCCGGGGGCTGGCGATTCTAGCTCCCCACTCAGGAGCCCTTCCGGAGGCGGCGGGCGAGCGATTCGAGCTCGCCGAGATCGTCGAAGCGGAGCTCCGCCTTGACGCCGTTGCCATCGCGGCGCACCCGGACGTCCTGGCCCAACGCCGCACCGAGCAGGTCCTCGGCGTCGGTCATCGCCGCTCGCTCCTCGGCCGAGATGCGCCCTCCGCTCGCCTTCGTGCGGCGGGCGCTCCCGCCGTTGGCCCTGCGCTCGGTGTCGCGCACGGACCAGCCCTCCGCGGCGGCCTGCTTCGCGAGACGAGCCCGGCGGTCCTGGTCGCGGACCTGGAGGATCGCCCGCCCGTGCCCCTCGCTGAGGTCACCTCGCTCGAGGAGCGAGAGCACCGGGTCCGGGAGGTCGAGCAGCCGGATCAGATTGGAGATCGCCGCTCGGCTCCGCCCGACCCTGCGGGCCAGCTCCTCCTTCGAGATCCCGAGGTCGTCGACCAGCGCAGCGCAGGCCCGGGCCTCCTCCACCGGGTTGAGGTCCTCGCGGACCATGTTCTCGATCAGCGCCGCCTGCAGGCGCTCGTCCTCCGGCGAGATCCGAACCACGGCCGGGACCCGGTCGATGCCAGCCTTCTGGGCGGCTCGCCAGCGCCGCTCGCCGGCGACGAGCTCGTAGCGGCCGTCGTCGAGCGGACGAACGATCAGGGGCTGGAGCAGACCCACGGAGCCGATCGATCCCGCCAGCGCATCGAGCGCCGCGGCGTCGAACTGGGCCCGCGGCTGGTCGGGGTTCGGCTCGATCTGGGTCACGTCGAGCTCGCGCAGCTCGGGGCCGCCGGCGTTGCTCTCCGGCAGGATCGCTGCGAGGCCCCTCCCCATTCCGCGCCGACGCTCGGCCATCAGGCAGCCTCCCTCTCGGCCGCCTGCAGGGCGAGCACCTCGTCCGCGAGAGCGCGGTAGGCGCGCGAGCCGGTCGACTTCGGATCATGCTCGGAGACGGGGATGCCATAGCTCGGCGCTTCGGCGACCCGGACGCTCCGCGGGACGACCGTCTCGAAGACCCTCGCCGGCAGGTGCTCCCGGAGCTCCCGCTCGACATCCCGGGCGAGCCGGGTGCGGTCGTCGTGCATCGTGATCAGCACGCCCGCCATCTCCAGCCGCGGGTTGAGCTCCCGGCGGACCAGCTGCAGCGTCTCGAGGAACTGCACCAGCCCCTCGAGGGCGAGGTACTCGGCCTGAACGGGGACGATCACCCGGTCGGCGGCCGCCAGGGCGTTGACGGCCACCGGCCCGAGAGACGGCGGGCAGTCCAACAGCGTGTAGGCGAAGCGCTCGCGGACGGGGCCGAGCCCGTCGCGGAGCCTGGTCTCGTAGCCGCTCGACCGCGGCAGCTCGACCGCGGCGCCCGCGAGGTCCACATGCGCCGGAACTATCCACAGGTTGTCCGGGCCCGCGGGCCGCGCGGCCTCCGCGACCGAGACCTCGCCGGTCAGGCACTCGTAGGACGACGGCGTCGAGTTCTTGGGCAGACCGAGCGCGACCGTTGCGTTGCACTGCGCGTCGAGGTCGACGATCAGCGTCTGCTGCCCATCGCCGGCGACGCAGGCGCCCATGTTGACGGCCGTGGTCGTCTTGCCGACGCCGCCCTTCTGGTTCGCAATCGCGTAGACGGTTCCCATGGTTTGGTTCGGGTCAGTTTGGTTCGGATCCGAACGGCCGCTTCGCCGCCATTCCGGGACGCCGGGGGAGCCCGTTCGGAGTCGGCCCATTCTTGCGGAGCAGGTGGATGTGTCGGTCGCGACTCGCCGGATAAGGCTGCACGGTGCGGATCTCCAGTGGTTCCACCCCGGTCCGATCCGCCGCCCGGAGCGCCGCCTCCTCCTCCTTTCCGGAGCGCGCGCCCTTCCAGGCCGCGAGCACGCCACCGTCGCGAAGCAGGGGCGAGGCGAGCTCGGCGAGGGTCGCGAGCGGGCCGACCGCCCTCGCGGTAACGACGTCATAGGCCTCCCGACCCCGGCCGCCGCCCCAGTCCTCCGAGCGCTCGCAGATGACCTGCGCGTTGGCGAGGCCCATCCTCTCGATCGCCTCGCGGAGGAAGGCGCACTTGCGCGCGACCGACTCGATCAGGTCAACCCGCGCATCGGGTAGCGCGGCGGCCAGCGCGAGACCCGGGAGCCCGGCGCCGCTGCCGAGGTCCGCGATCAGCTTCGCCGAGCGAACCGGCTCGAGGTCGAGCGCGCTGAGCGAGTCAGCGATGTGGACGTCTCGGGCCCGCGGGACCGTGGACGAGGCGATCGGGGCACGGCCATCCTGGAGCAGGTGAAGCAGCGCATCCAGCGCCGGCCCGGCCGCGTCAGGGACCGAGCTCAATCCGAGAGCAGGGGCGCGACGACCACGTAGCGGTTGGGCTCGTCGCCCTCGCTGTAGGTCTCGACCTCGGGGCGGTCGCGCAGGTGCTCGTGGACCACGCGCCGCTCGTTCGAGCCCATCGGGTCCATCTCGACCGCCTCCTTGTGCCGGACGGCGTCCTCTGCCGCCATGTCGGCACGGCGCCTCAGCGACTCGCCCTGGCGGCGGCGGTACCCGGCGGCGTCGACCGTGACCCGCTTGCGCTCCTGGCGCCCGCGGAAGGCGGCCTGGTAGGCCAACAGCTGGACCGCGTCGATCGTCTGGCCGTGGCGGCCGATCAGCAGGCCCACGTCCTCGCCGTCGACGTCGGCGTGGATCTCATCGTCCCCCTCCTCGACGGACACGGTCGCCTCGAGGCCGAGCTCCTCGACGATCCGCTCCAGCAGCGCCTGCACGCGCTCCGCCGGCTCGTCAGGGAGCACACCCGTCTGCTGGGACTCCACCTCTCCTTCAGCTTCAGCCACGCGCGCAGTCTAAGCGGCGAAGGGCTCCAGCTATCTCCGTCGCTTCCGCTTCCGCGGCGGTGGCGGTGGCGGCTTCGTGGACCTGACTTCCTCAGGCGTGGGAACCGCCGGCAGCGGCCAGACGAAATGGATCACCGTCTGCTGCATGATCTGCCAGAGGCCGGAGGCGATGAAGTAGACCGCGATGCCGGCCGGGGCATTCGGGATCAGGAAGACGGTGACCAGGGAGAAGATCCCGGCAAAGAGGTAGCGCTGGCTGGCCCCACCGGTGGTCTGTGGCGACGGCGTGAAGATGATCAGGGCGAAGGTGCCCGCCACTGCGAGCACGATCAGCGCGATCGCCTCGGCGCCCGTCGGGTGCTCGGCGAGGTGCTTGATGAACAGCCATCCCGGGTCCCCGGACGCGACCACCTCGTCCTTGAACATGCTGCTGCGCAGCAGCTGGTAGAGGGCGATGAAGACCGGGAACTGGAAGACCAGCGGCAGGCACGCCGAGAGCGGGTTGACGCCGTGCTCCTGGAAGAGCGCCATCTGCTCCCGCTGCATCCGCTGGCGGTCGTCCTTGTACTTCTCCTGGATCTCCTTCATGTACGGCTGCAGCGCCTGCATCTCGCGCATGCCGTGCATCGAGCGCAGCGTGAACGGCAAAACCACCAGGCGCGAGAGCCAGGTGATGAAGATGATCCCGAGTCCCCATGAGAGCCCGAGGTCGTCGTGGATCCACGTGATGACCGTGTTGAAGAGGTTCTCGAGCGGACTGAGGATGTTCGCGTCGAGGAAGATGTTGGGG
>DATAPB010000175.1:0-6162 GCA_036265435.1 Solirubrobacterales bacterium
TGAATGGCCTCGTCCGCGAGTTCAAGGGCGGCGTGCGCGCCGTCGACGGGATCGACCTCGAGGTCCGTCCCGGCGAGATCTATGGCTTCCTCGGGCCGAACGGGGCCGGCAAGTCCACCACGGTCCACATGTTGACCACCCTCCTCCCTCCCACGGCGGGGTCGGCGAAGGTCGCGGGGTATGACGTCGTCAAGGATGGCGCCGCCGTCCGCGACGCCATCGGCGCCGCGCTCCAGGAGGCGGCTCTCGACCCGAACCTGACGGCCCGCGACCACATGCGGCTCCAGGGCGCCCTGCACGGGATGCCGAAGGCCGAGCGGACGCGACGCGGGAACGAGCTGATCGATCGGGTGGGCCTCTCCGACGCCGCGGACCGGAAGGTCGGCGACTACTCCGGCGGGATGAAGCGGCGGCTGGATCTGGCTCTGGCCCTGCTCCATGGCCCGCGCGTCCTCTTCCTCGACGAGCCGACCACCGGCCTCGACATCCAGAGCCGCAGCGCCCTCTGGGACGAGGTGGCCCATCTATCGCGCGACGAGGGAATGACGGTGTTCCTCACCACCCAGTACCTCGAGGAGGCCGACCAGCTCGCCGACCACCTCGGGATCATCGACCACGGCAAGATCGTGGCCGAGGGTACGCCGGACGCGCTCAAGGCCGAGGTCGGACGCCCCACCGTCGAGGTCGTCCCCGCCGACCACGCAGATCGCGACCGGGCCGTGGAGCTGCTGCGCCCCTTCGGAGAGCTCGTCCCCGGCACGCCTCAGGGCGCCGCCGTGCGACTCGAGGAGGACGGCGGCGAGCGGCTCGCCGACATCATTCGGGCGTTCGACCAGGCCGGTGTGAAGGTCGGAAATCTCGAGCTTCACGAAGCGAGCCTCAACGACGTCTTCCTGACTAAGACCGGCCGCTCGCTTGAGGGCGCGCAACGCGAAGCCGCCGAGGAGGGAGAGACAGGCGAGCAGCCTGCCCTGGAGGGGGCACCGGCCTGATGGAGGCAGCCGCAGTAGACGCACCGCTTCCCGTCCCCCGCGAGCGCCCCTCGATCTGGGTCCAGGCCCCCGAGCTGGCGCGCCGGTCGATCATGCGGACAGTCCGACAGCCCGCCGCCGTCATCCCGGCGACCACCTTCCCGCTGATCCTGCTCGCGATCAACTCCGTCGGGCTCAAGTCGGCTACCTCCCTGCCCGGCTTCCCGACGAATTCCTACATCACCTTCGCCCTCGCCTTCGCCTTCATCCAGGCCGGAGTATTCGCCGTGATCGGGACCGGCCAGAACCTCGCCGAGGACAACCAGGGCGGCTTCTTCAACCGACTCCAGCTGACGCCCATCCATCCGGCGGCCCTCGTGGCCGGCCAGCTCGCGGGGACCCTCGCGCTCGGCCTCCTCCAGGCGGCGACCTACATCTCCGTCGGCCTGCTCGCCGGAGCGCACATCGCGGCGGGCTTCGGCGGAGCGCTGGTGCTGATCGCCCTCGCGATCGCGATCTGCCTCGCCTTCGGCTCGATCGGGCTTGCGGTCGGGATGCGGGTGGACGCGCCGGAGAAAGTGCAGAGCCTCTTCCCGCTGATCTTCGTCTTCCTCTTCCTCAGCTCGATGAGCCTGCCCCGCAACCTGATCCAGACCGACTGGTTCCGCGAGGTCGCGACCTACAACCCGGTCAGCTACATGGTCGAGGGCCTCCGCTCCCTCCTGGTCACCGGCTGGGACGGCGAGGCCCTCGCGCTCGGCTTCGGCTGCGCCCTGGGCATCCTCGCGATCGGCCTGTACTTCGCCTCCACCGGCCTGAGGGAGAGGATGGCTCGCACATGAGGCGCTACTTCTCGGTTGCGGGCGGCCTCGCCTGGCGTCTGCTGCACACCCTGGTGACGAACCCGCTGCTCTTCCTGCCGCCGATGCTGATGCCGCTCTTTTTCTTCACGGCGTTCGCCGGAGGCCTCTCGGCCGTCAGCAACGTGCCGGGCTTCGACTACGGGCCGGGCTACACGTCGTTCATCTTCGCCTTCGTCCTCTGCCAGAGCGCCGCATTCGGTGGGGTATTCAGCGGCTTCTCGATCGCCGCTGACTTCCAGTTCGGCTTCGGTCGCCGCCTGCTGCTTGCGACACCGCACCGCAGCGCGCTCGTGCTCGGCTACGGCGTCGTCGCCGTGATCCGGGCGTCGGTCACGATCACCGTGGTGACGCTGGTCGGCCTGCTCGTCGGCATGAACATCGGGGGCGACGGGCTCGACCTGTTCGGGATGTACGCGCTGGCGGCGATCATCAACGTGACCGGCCTGCTGTTCGCCGCTGGGATCGCGCTGCGGTTCCGCAGCCTGCAGGCGACGCCCCTGATGCAGGTGCCGGTCTTCCTGTTCCTCTTCCTTGCGCCCGTCTACGTCCCGCGTCAGCTGCTCGGCGGCTGGGTGCACGCCGTGGCCCCCTTCAACCCGGCGACGCATGTGATGGAGACGGTCCGGGACCTGATCGCCGGGACCGGCTCCTCCTACCTCGCGACGCTGGGGATCATCGTGGCGTTGCTGGCCGTGGTCACCGTCTTCATGTTCCGTGGCCTGCGACAGGCCGAAGCGGCCGGTTAGCTCCGGGCGGTGATTCGCTCGTCCGCGCGCCGCTTGGCGCCCTCGGTGACGAGCCTGCCCCAGCGGCTGCGATTGCCGGCGACCCAGCGGTAGGCGCGATCGGTGGCATCCGGCGCTCGCGCTGTGAGCGCGGCCAGCGGCGCGCCGCCGGGGAGTTGCCCGAACAGCGGCGGGAAGGCGGCTCCCGCGGAACGCACGGTGCCGTCGTCTCCGATGAGGTGCCAGGAGGCGAGCCGCTGCTCCTCGGGTATGCCGTCAAGCAGGCGGTCCGCCTGCTCGGACTGGATCGCGATCGGGTGGATCGAGCGCCGCCGGTCCCAGGCGAGCACCTTGCCGAGGCACCAGCGGCAGAAGCCGCAGTCTCGGTCGTAGAGCAGGGTGGCTTTGGACATGTGATCGGTTCGGGGGGACATTCTCCTGGCACCGGTATCCCAGCACGGGGGCGTGGCGCTTACGGATCGGAAGGGGATAAGCCCTCGAACTCGGGGCGCGCATGCACCAGATAGCTGGAGAACACTCGCAGGCGGTCTTCGCGGCAGACGGCAGGGCTCGGCACCGGTTGGTGCGAGCGGCCGTGGCGGCGGGCGTTGCGCTGCTCGCAGCCTGGCTGATCGCGCTTGCCCTTGGGGTACTCGGCGGCTTCGGCTCCCTCCCCAGCCTCACCGGATCAGCCTCGAGTGAGCCGAAGGCTGCGAATTCCCAGATCAAGCGGGTAGAGCGCCCCTCCGCCGGGCCAGCCCAGGCGCCCGACCTGCGCGCCCGCCGCCCGGCTGAGGACTCCGTGCAAACCTCGACTCCGACGCAGGCGACCGGGCTCCCGAGCCCGGGCCGGACGCAGAACTCGACGCCTAAGACGACCTCGAAGGCCCCCGTCTCGCCGAGCGCGCCGGCCACCACTGGGTCCGCCTCAAACAGCGGCCGTCGCCTCGGTACCACCAACCCCACGACAACCGGCAAGCCGGTCGGATCGCCGGGTAATGGGCCCGGTGGAAGCGGCGCACCGGGTCGGCTCCGCTAGCGGGCGACGACGAATGACAGTTGAGCGCGCTCGACTCCGACGGCCCCGGAGCGAACGAGGGCGCCGGCTCGCCCGCAAGATCGAGCGGCCGCCGGCCCACTGGTTCATGCTCGGCCTCTTCGTCGGCACCCTGATCCTGCTGCTCCTCGCCGAGGGGCTCACCGTCCACACCACCGGCGCCAGCGGGACTCCGCCAAGCTCGGCCGACCGCGGGCGGGCCCTGCGGTCGGACGACGCCCTGTTCGTTGCGGGCCCGAACGGCAGGCTCGTTCCGAGGGAGACCCACGTCGGCCGGCGCATCGCCCTCACCTTCGACGATGGTCCCGACCCGCGCTGGACGCCGGAGATCGCCGACACGCTCACGCGGCTCCACGTGCCAGCCGCGTTCTTTGCGATCGGAGAGCACGTGATCGAGCATCCGGGAGTCGCCGCAGACCTGCATCGCGACGGTTTCGAGCTCGGCAACCACACCTTCAGCCACGCCGACCTCGCTAGCGCGGGGGACCTCCGGGACCTCCAGATCTCCCTGACCGAGAGCGCGATCTCGGGCGCGGCAGGGGTCCGGCCGCGTTTCGTCCGGCCGCCCTACTCGGCCACCGCGGCCGCCGTCGACGCCCAGCAGGAACGTGCATATGCCGAGATCGCGCGGCAGGGCTACGTGATCGCTCTGGCGGACTACGACGCCGAGGACTGGCGGCGACCCGGCGTGGAGGAGATCGTCCGCAACGCCACCCCGCCGGGCAAGCGCGGTGGGGTCGTTCTGATGCACGACGGCGGAGGCGACCGCTCCGAGACGGTCGCTGCGCTCGAGCGCTTGGTCCCCGAGCTCCGCGCGCGCGGGTTCAAGTTCGTCGGCCTCAACACCCTGCTCGGAGCCAGCGTGAGTCAGACCGATCCCCCTGCCACCAGCAGCCAGCGCGTCCGCGGCGACATGCTGATCGCCTCGCTGACGGTTGCCCGCCTGCTCACCGACGTGCTTACCGCCCTGCTCATCCCAGTCGCGATCCTGGCGATCCTGCGCGCGGTGGCAGTCGTCGGGCTGGCCCGCAAGCACTCTGCCCGGCAGCGCCGCCAGCCTCTCCCGGAGGGATTCCAGCCGCCGGTCTCGATCGTGGTCCCCGCCTACAACGAGGCCGCCGGCATCGAGCAGGCGATCCGCTCCCTCGCCTCGTCCGACTATCCCGAGTTAGAGGTGGTCGTCGTCGATGACGGCTCGACCGACGGCACCGGTGATCTGGTCGATTCCCTTGGGCTGTCGCGGGTGCGGGTGATCCGGGAGCCGAACCGGGGCAAGGCGGAGGCGCTCAACACTGCGGTTGCGGCGGCCAGGCACGACCTGATCGCGGCGGTCGACGCGGACACCGTCTTCGAGCCCGGCACCCTCGCGGCGCTCGTTCGGCCCTTCGCCGACCCGGGCGTGGGCGCCGTGGCCGGTAACACGAAGGTCGGCAACCGGCGGAGCCTGCTCGGCCTCTGGCAGCACCTCGACTACGTCACCGGCTTCAACCTCGACCGCCGTCTCTACGACGTGCTCGGCTGCATGCCGACGGTGCCTGGAGCGGTCGGCGCGTTCCGCCGGAGCGCTCTGCTGGAGGTGGGCGGCTTCTCGAGCGACACCCTCGCGGAGGACACCGACGTCACCATCGCTCTCGGCCGCCGGGCCTGGAAGGTGGTCTACGCCCAGGACGCCAGGGCCTTCACGGAGACCCCCGGCTCCCTCGGGGGGCTCTGGCGCCAGCGCTACCGCTGGTCCTTCGGCACGATGCAGTCGGTCTGGAAGCACAGGAGGGCGCTCTTCCGCCGGCGCGAGGGCTCGATCGGGACTGTCGGGTTGCCCTACCTGATCCTCTTCCAGATCGCCCTCCCGCTGCTCGCGCCCCTGATCGACATCTTTGCGCTCTACGGGATCCTTTTCCTCGATCCGGTCCCCGTGATCGCCTACTGGCTTGGCTTCAACCTCCTGGTCATCGCCCAGGGTGTCTACGCCTTCCACCTGGACCGCGAGCAGCCCTGGCCGCTCGCGGCGCTGCCGCTGCAAACCTTCGTCTACCGACAGCTGATGTACCTGGTGGTGCTGCAGTCGGTGGCGAGCGCCGTACAGGGACTGCGGCTGCGCTGGCAGCACGTCGAGCGGAGCGGCGACGTCGAGGTGGCGACGCAATTCGAGCGGTAGATTCCAGATCGTGGCGACCGCAACCATCTGGGAGGAGATCGTCGACGCCCTCGAGGCAGTGAACGGCGGTCCCCACCCCGGCTTCCGGGCAGTCCACGCGAAGGGCACGATCTGCGAGGGCACCTTCACTGCGACGCCCGAGGCGAAGGGGCTCTCACGCGCCGCCCACCTCCAGGGCGATCCGATCGAAACGACCGTCCGCTTCTCCAACGCGAGCGGCCACCCGCACACCCCAGATGCCGACCCAATCGCCGGGCGGGGCATGGCGGTCAAGTTCCACCTGCCGGACGGCGAGTCGACGGACATCGTCTCCGTGCCCCTCGTCGTCTTCTTCGCCCGCAACCCCGAGGACTTCCTGGCGATGACGCGCGCACGCATCCCCGATCCGGAG
>DATAPB010000176.1:0-5730 GCA_036265435.1 Solirubrobacterales bacterium
CGCGCTGCGCCTCAGCATCTCGGTGAAGACCGTCGAGGCGCACGTCAGCTCGGTGCTGCGCAAGCTGCAGCTCTCCAACCGGCACGAGCTCAGCCGCTGGGCGGTCAGCCGCCGGCTCGTCGACTGAACCGGACCCTCAGGCCGCAGGCGTCCAGGCGCCGCAGATCTGCGCCACATGGCGGTCATCGGTGCCGCAGCACCCGCCGAGCACGTTCAATTCGGGCAGCTGCCTGTGCAGCTGCGCGTAGCGCGCGCCGAGATCCTGGGGATCGCCGTCATCCAGCTCCGTCGCCTCATCGAGCTCCGCGTGGCTCTGGGTGGAGGCATTCGCTCGAAGGCCGCGGATCCGAGTGGTCCACGATCCGCCCAGCACCGACTCGAAGTGAGTCGGGTGCGCGCAGTTGATCATGTAGTAGGCGGGTCCGCCGCCGGTCGCGGCGTCGGTCTCCTCGATCGCCTCGGGCAGAGGCTGACCGCTCGGTAGGCGGCCGTCGGTCTCGAGCGTGAACGAGATCGCCGCCGGGATCCCGGCTGAGTCGGCGGCCCGGGCGATCCCGATCGCCTCCTCGACGTAGGTGAGCGTCAGCGCCGCAACCATGTCGGCCTCGGTGTCGGCAAAGGTGTCGATCTGGATCGAGTGGTACTCGGCCGCATCGTCGGCAGAGAGCTTCTGCTTGGGGTCGTAGCCGTCGTCCTGCGGCCCGATGCAGCCGCTGATCACGATCGGCGAGACGTCGCTCGCATAGCGGTCACGGAGCTCCGCCATCAGCTCGATCGCCCCCCGGTTGATCCCGTCGAGCTCATCCGGTCCGTAGCCGATCTCCTCTCCCCATCTCGGGCTTGCCCGCCAGGTGGGGCTCTCGAGCACGAAGCCCGCGCCGTGCTCCTTCGCGAGCTCCAGATACGGCACGAAGTAGCGCCGCAGCTCGTCGGTCCCGTCGTCGTCCTTGAGCAGATCGAAGGCGGCGAACTCGGGTAGATCGAGGCCGCGGTGGAAGATCAGGGTCGTCTCGATACCGCCGTCGGTCAGGAAGAGCCCGTCGCCCAGCTGGGGGAGCTCGGCCCGAGGTCGCTGCGAAGCCATCAGGTCATTATTCAAATGTGAGCTCGGCACTTCTAGAGCGGCACTTGCTGCGGGCCCGAGATCTGGTCGACAGCAGCTACGGCGAGCCGCTCGAGCTGCGGGTTCTGGCTCGGGAAGCACACGTCTCGCCACGCCACTTCAGCCGCAGCTTCCGGCGCGTCTTCGGTGAGACCCCCCACCAATACCTCCTCAGTCGCCGGCTGGAACGCGCTCGCCACCTGCTCCGCACGACTGAGATGACGGTCGGGGAGATCTGCCTCGAGGTCGGGTTCACCAGTGTCGGCTCCTTCACTACGACGTTCACCAGGCATGTCGGCGTCTCGCCTACGACCTTCCGCAGGGCGTACGCCGGCCCGTCGGACGCCGACCGGGTCCCCCTCTGTTTCGCGATGGCCTGGGCACGGCATGGCACGTTTCGAGAAGACAGCCCGCCGGCTGGCGACTAGGGTCGATTCGTTCGTCAGATCGAGGAAAGGAACGAAGATGATCGACGCGATCTCGCACGTCGGCGTGTGGGTGGACGATCAGGACGAGGCCAAGGCGTTCTACACGGAGAAGCTCGGCTTCGAAGTCCGTGAGGACGCGACGCTGGAGGAGTTCGGCGGCTACCGGTGGCTGACGGTCGGACCGCCCGGCCAGCCGGACGTCAACATCATCCTCAGCGCTCCGGTGCCTCCGGCGATGGATCCCGAAAGCGCCAAGCAACTGATGGCCCTGGTGAGCAAGGGAGCGATGGGCCCCGGCATCCTCCGGACCGAGGACTGCCGGAAGACCGCCACGGAGCTCAAGGACCGAGGTGTGCAGTTCACGCAGGATCCCGACGAGCGCTTCTACGGCATCGATGCCGGCTTCAGGGACCCCGCGGGCAACGAGTGGCGGCTGGTGCAACCGCTCGAGTACGACGTCGCGGCCCTGGAAGGCGTGCGGGCGACGGGCGGCTGATCGGGATGTGCGGAATGCTCGGCTCCGCGAGCGGGCGGACAGCCGATCGCCTAGAGGAGCGGAAGGCCTTTTACGAGAGATTGGACCGCCGCGTCGGCGCCGGCCTCGATCAGTTCCTCGGTCGTGTACTCCCCCGTCGCCACGCCGACGACGCGGATACCGGCGCCGTGCCCGGCGTCGACGTCACGCGGCGTGTCACCGCAGGAGAAGCTCAGGTCCCGATCCAGGGTGTGCCCGGAGACGAACTCGCCCCTCTCGAGGGCCTTCCTGGTGAGCTCGGTGCGGTCCGATGAGTCGGACCCGTAGCCCCCGAAGCAGAAGTAGCGGTTGAGATTGGGGCGGGCGAGCTTGATGTGCGCCGCCTCCTCGACGTTCCCGGTGGTGAGGCCGAGCATGATGCCGTCGTCGATCAGGCGCTCGAGCAGCTCGACCACCCCCTCCTTGACGACGAAGTTGGGAGAGCCCTCGACCTCTTCCGGGAGGTGGTCGAGGCGCCGGCGCATCACCGCGTCGGCCTCCTCCTCGGTCGGCTCGCGTCCGATGGCCTTCTCGAAGACCACCCGTCCGACCTCGGGGTCGGGCACGCCCCTGCCGGTCACGGCCGGGACGTCGACGTCCACTCCCTGGAGCTCCTTGAAGGCGCGCTTCCAGGCCCGATCGCTGGCCCCGCCCGTCGAGAGAAGCGTGCCGTCGATGTCGAAGAGGACCGCACGCGCCCCCGACCCGGCCATCACGCGGCCGAGGCCTCGAGTACCGCCTTGCGGATGGCTTCCGCAGAGCGGCGGATGTCATCATCGCTCGTCCGCCAATTGCAGACCGAGATCCGGATCGCGGGCCGTCCGCGCCAGCGCGTCGCCGCCAGCCAGCAGGTCCCGTCCTGCTGGATGCGCTCCACCGCGTCTGCGGTGAGATCGCCCGACTCGTCGCCGGTCACGGCCACCAGCGCCTGGTTGATGACGACCTCGTTGATCACCTCGAGGGCCGGATCCCGATCCAGCTCGGTCGCCATCAGGCGGGCCAGAGCGGAGCAGCGCTCGACCAGGTTGGCCACCCCATTTCGGCCCAGCGACCGCAGTGCCGCGTAGAGAATGAAGCCGCGGGCGCGCCGCGAGGACTCGGGCACGTACTGGTAGGAGTCGCGGGCGTCGGTAGCCACCGTCAGGTACGGCGCGCTGATCCCCATCGCCCCGCGTAGGTCGCCCGGGTCCTTGACGGCGATGAAGCCGCAGTCGTAGGTGACGTTGAGCCACTTGTGGGCGTCGGTCGACCAGGAGTCCGCCCGTTCGAGACCCTCGGTCAGGGAGTCGAACTCCCGGCTGGAGGCGGCCCAGAGCCCGACCGCTCCGTCGACGTGGAGCCAGGCCCCGTGGTGCTCGCAGACCTCCGCGATGGCCGGGAAGGGATCGAAGCAGCCGGTGTTCACCTCGCCGGCCTGCGCGCAGACGATGGCCGGTCCCTCGCCCCGGTCGAGCTCCGCGGCCAGCGCCTCCGGATCCATGCGGCCCGCGTCGTCAGCCCTCACGCGGATCGCGTTCTCCGAGCCGAGGCCCAGCAGCCGAAGCGCCACGAAGATCGTCGCGTGGGCGTGTTCGCCGACGAGCACCCGCACCTCCGGGCCGCCGTTGAGGCCATTGGCCTCGACGTCCCAGCCGGCCCGCTGGAGGACCGCGTGCCGCCCGGCGGCGATCCCCGAGAAGTTCGCCATCGTGCCACCGGTCGTGAGCCCGAAGCCGGCGTCCGTCGGCAGGCCGAGCACCTCGAGCACCCAGCGCCCGGACACCTCCTCGGCGACCGCCGCGGAGGGGCCGCAGACGTAGAGGCTCGCGATCTGATCCCAGGCGCCCGCCAGCCAGTCCGCTCCGAGCGCCGCCGGCAGCGTCCCGCCGATCACGAACCCGAAGTAGCGCGGGTTCGCAAGGGCTATCAGCCCCGGCTCCGCGGCATCCGCCAGCTCCTCGACCACCTTCGCCGGGTCCTCGCCCTCGTCGGGGAGCTTCCGATCCAGGGACTTTCGCAACTCGCCCACGCTCGCCTGCTCGGCAACGGGGCGGTCGTCGACGCCGGCCAGGTAGCGGCGAGCCCGCTCATCGGCGACCTCGAGGACCCGCTCGTATTGCTCGATGCCCACCGCGCTCACCCCCCGGAGCGGTCGGCGCGATACCGCCGGATCAGGTTGTTGGTGGAGCTGTCGTGCTCGAGGTCAGGCTCCTTCGCTGCCTGCAGCTCCGGAATGATCTTCTTCGCCAGGACCTTCCCGAGCTCCACCCCCCACTGATCGAAGGAGTCGATCCCCCAGATCGCGCCCTGGGTGAAAACGCTGTGCTCGTAGAGGGCGACCAGCGCGCCGAGCGTGTGCGGGGTGAGCCGGTCGGCGAGAATCACGTTGGAGGGCCGGTTCCCCTCCATCACCCGATGGGGGACGACCGGCTCGGGCGTCCCCTCCTCGCGTACCTCATCGGGCGTCTTGCCGAAGGCGAGCGCCTCCGGCTGGGCGAAAACGTTCGACATCAGCAGGTCGTGGTGATCGCCGAGCGGGTTGAGCGTGCGGTGGAAGCCGATGAAGTCGCACGGGATCAGCCGGGTCCCCTGATGGATCAGCTGGTAGAAGGAGTGCTGCCCGTTGGTTCCCGGCTCGCCCCAGTAGATCCCGCCGGTGTCGTAGTCGACCCGGGCTCCATCGAGGGTGACGTGCTTGCCGTTCGACTCCATGGTGAGCTGCTGCAGGTAGGCCGGGAAGCGATGCAGGTACTGGTCGTAGGGGAGAACGGCCGCGGTCTGGGCGCCGAAGAAGTCGCCGTACCAGACGGCCAGCAGCCCCAGGATGGAGGGCAGGCTCTCCCCGATCGGGTTCTCCTTGAAGTGCTCGTCAACGGCGTGGAAGCCGGCGAGCATCTGCTCGAACTGCTGCGGGCCGATGGCGAGCATGGTCGAGAGCCCGATCGCGGAGTCCATCGAGTAGCGCCCGCCGACCCAGTCCCAGAAGCCGAACATGTTGTCGGTGTCGATGCCGAATTCGGAGACCCCCTCGGCGTTGGTCGAAACGGCGACGAAGTGCTTGGCGATCGCCTCGTCGGAGCCGAGCTTGGCGAGCGCCCACTCCCTGGCGGTCTGGGCGTTGGTCATCGTCTCGAGCGTCGTGAAGGTCTTCGACGAGATGACGAAGAGGGTCTCCTCGGGGTCGAGGTCGCGTGTCTTCTCGGCGAAGTCGGTCCCGTCGACGTTGGAGACGAAGCGGAAGGTCATCTCCCGCTGGGAGTAGTGCCGCAGGGCCTCGTAGGCCATCACCGGCCCGAGGTCCGAGCCGCCGATGCCGATGTTGATCACGTTGCGGATCCGCTCGCCGGTGTGGCCTCTCCACTCGCCCGAGCGGACCCGCTCGGCGAACGCCGACATTCGGTCCAGCACCTCGTGGACCTGCTTGACGACGTCTTCGCCGTCCACGACCAGCGAGCGGTCCTTCGGCATCCGCAGCGCGACGTGCAGGACCGCGCGGTCCTCCGAGACGTTGATGTGCTCGCCGCGGAACATCGCGTCCCGACGCTCCCCGACGCCTTGCTCCTCCGAGAGCTGCTTGAGCAGCGCCAGCGTCTCGTCCGTGACCCGGTTCTTCGAGTAGTCGAGGAACAGGTCGGCCCCCTCGGCCACCATCCGGTCGCCGCGCCCGGGATCCTCGGCGAAGAGATCGCGTAGGTGCCGGTCCCCGA
>DATAPB010000177.1:0-5027 GCA_036265435.1 Solirubrobacterales bacterium
CCGCCGCTCGGGCATGCGGAAGACCGAAAACGTGGTCGCCCCCGCCCACAGCAGCGCCGTGAGCGCGATCAGGAACAGGTTGATCCCGTCGACCCCGAGCTCGTAGCGGACGCCCAGATCCGGGATCCAGCTCTCGTTGACGGTCTGCTGGAGGTCGATCGCCCCGCTGTTGAAGCCGGCGACGACGGCGATGGCCAGGCCGAGCGTGCCCAGGGTCCCGAGCACGGCGATGACCGGAACGCTTCGGCGGGGCACCACGAAGCAGAGGAGGCCGGCGGCGAGAGGGAGCCAGAGGAGCACCTGAATCATGCGATGCGACACCTTCGGGGCCGTGGGCGAGTTTTGAACCGCATAGGTTCAAAATGCGCCAAGTGCTGTGATTTCGGCTGGGGCCGATGGCATTGGGTGCCCGCCGTTGTTCGTCCCGCCGCATTCATTGGCTCGCGATGAGGAAGTAGAGGCCCAGGGCGGCGAAGCCCCCGATCAGAAGCAGCGCGTAGGCGCGGACGAAGCCCGACTGGGCTCCCCGGACGATGACCCCGACGCCGCGCACGAGATCGACCGCCGCCGTTACGACTCCCTGTACGACCACTCGCTCGAAGACGTTCTTCGCAAAGAGACCCGTCGCGATCAGCGGGCGGTAGATCACCGCGTCGTAGAGCTCGTCGAAGTACCACTTGTTGGCGAGGAAGGTGTGGACTGCGCCGAAGCGCCGGATCAGCGCCGCCGACGTGCCCGGTCGGCGCACATAGACGAGGTACGCGAGCCCGATGCCAGCGATCGAGATCGCACCGCCGAGAGCGAGGCCTCCCCAGTCAGCGGCGACCGATGGCAGCGCGTCATAGAGGTGCGACTGCAGGAAGGCACCGGCCAGGAAGTTCTTGACCACCTCGTCGATGCCCGGGATCTCGATGAAGCCGCCGGTGATCGACAGGAATCCCAGGACCGACATCGCCAGCCACATGGGCCACTCGCGCTCGGCGATGTGATGCTCCGCACCCGGGAAGCCGACGTCGGTGTCCTCCTTCTCGCCGGTGAGCGGGTTCTCGGGCGGGGCGTGGGCCAGGTGGCCCTCCTCGAGCTCACGGGCCTCGGGCACCGGCTCTCCCCAGAAGACCCGGAAGATGATCCGGAAGGCGTAGAACGCCGTCAGGAGCGCCGCGATGTAGCCGACGATCGTGAAGATCACGTAGAAGCCGCCGCGGTGCAGCGCGTACGCGAGGATCTCGTCCTTCGAGAAGAACCCCGAGAACCCGGGGAAGGCCGCGAGCGCCAGGGCGCCGATGATCATCAGCTTCGAGGTGAATGGGAGCGCCTTCCGCAGGCCGCCCATGCGGTCGATGTCCTGGGTTCCGGCCACCGCCGAGATCACCGAGCCTGCCGCCATGAAGAGGAGCGCCTTGAAGAAGGCGTGCGTCATGAGCTGGAACATCCCGGCGGCGTACGCGCCGATCGACACCCCGACGACCATGTAGCCGATCTGACTGATCGTGGAGTAGGCGATGATCCGCTTGAGGTCGGTCACGGCGAGGGCGCACGTTGCCGCGAAGACCAGGGTCGCCAGGCCGATGAAGGCCGAGATGTCGGCCGCGGTCGGCGCCTGCTCGAACAAGACGTACATGCGGGCGATGAGGTACACGCCGGCGGTGACCATGGTCGCGGCGTGGATCAGGGCGGAGACGGGAGTGGGGCCCTCCATGGCGTCGGGGAGCCAGGTGTGGAGCGGCAGCTGCGCCGATTTGGCGAAGGCGCCGACGAGGAGCAGGAGGCAGATCGCGACGAGGACGCCCTGGTTGGTCGAGAAGTGCTGCGGGACGGCGTGGAAGACGGCGAGAAAGTCGAACGTCCCGAGCTCGCGGAAGATGAAGAAGGTCGCCAGCACCAGGCCCACGTCGCCGATCACGTTGATGACGAACGCCTTCATGCCCGCCTTAGTGGCGGTGTTGCGCCGGTACCAGAAGCTGATCAGCGCGTAGGAGGCGAACCCGACGAAGGCCCAGCCGACGATCAGCAGCACGAAGTTACCGGCCAGCACCAGCAGCAGCATCGAGAAGACGAAGAAGTTGAGGTACGCGAAGTACCTGGCGTAGCCGCGGTCGGAGTCCAGGTAGGCGACGGAGTAGAGATGGATCAGCGTCGAGACGCCGCTGACCACGAGGATCATGAAGGCCGACAGCGGGTCGACCAGGATCCCGACCTTGATGTCGAGCCCCGCCGCCGACGCATAGTTCCAGAGCGAGGAGGTCAGCTCGCGGTCACCCTCAGAGTGGCCGAGCAGGGCGACGGTCGCGGCGATCGCGCAGACGAAGGCGAGCCCGATCGCGATCGTCCCGATCCACCCGGCCATCCGCCCTCGCAGCACCCGCCAGCCGAAGGCGTTGATCAGGAAGCCCGCGAGCGGAAAGGCGAGGACGAGCCAGCCCCAGGCGGTCGCGCTCATCCGCGGAGTTCCCGCAGGTCGTCCACGTTGAGCGGGAGGCGGCGCCGGAAGATGGCGACGATCAGCCCGAGCCCGACCACCACCTCACAGGCGGCGACGACCATGACGATCAGCGCGAAGACCTGTCCCTCCGCGTTGCCGTGCGCGCGGGAGAACGCGACGAGCGCCAGGTTTCCGGCGTTCAGCATCAGCTCGAGGCAGAGCAGGATCACGAGCGGGCTGCGCCGGATCAGCACCCCGCCGGCGCCGATCGCGAACAGCACCGCGGACAGCACGACGTACCAGGTGACAGTCATGCCGCAGGCCCCTCGGCCTCGTCCGCTTCGGCGCGGGGGTGGGAGCGCGCCGCGAGGGTCACCGCCCCGACCGCGGCGACGAGCAGGAGCATCGATGCCGCCTCGAACACCACCAGAAAGCGCTCGAGGAGCAGGTTGCCGATCTGGGTGGGCGTGCCGAACCCGGCCGGCAACGTGGGCCCATTGCTGTCGAGCGCGGAGAGCCCCGTGCCGATGATCGCGATCGCGAGCTCAACGAGGAGCGCGGCGGCCAGCAGGGGCGCGAGGAAGCGCTGCCCCGGGATCGGCTCCCAGAGGGGCTCCTCGGCGGCGCCGACGTACGCGGCGACGAAGACGTAGAGGACCATCACGGCCCCCGCGTACACCACCACCTGGGCCGCCGCGATGAACTGGGCGTAGAGCAGCAGGAACAGCCCGGCGAGCGAGACGAGGTGCACGACCAGCGCGAGCACGCTGTAGAAGGGGTTCCGCATCGCGATCACGGCGACGGCGCCTCCCACGGCGCCGATCGCGCCGGCGAAGAACGCCACATAGATCACGGGGTGTGGCTCCCCCCGCTGTCGATGGTCGAAAAACCGCACCCATGGTGCGGAAATCCGACCATCGCGGTGAGTCGGTTAGCCGTCGAGGCCGACCGACCGAAACGCCTCGGCCCGGTCGGTATAGAGCCGGTACTCGACGAACTTCCCGTCGCGGACGCGGAAGACCTGGAAGAGATCCTGCTGCAGCTCGATCCCGCTGAGCTTCCCGCGGCCGGTCTGCATGGTGTGTACCAGGACCTGGTCGCCGGCCTCGATGAAGTCCAGGGGCTCGGAGCGATACTCCTCCCAGTTCTCCAGCCACTCCTCGAAGAACGAGCGAAGGCCGGCCGGGCCGTGAAAGGCAGTGCCCGTGCGGTCGGGGTCGCGGACGACGATCTCGGGGTCGGAGAGGTCGAGCACGGCCTCGAGGTCGCTGCGGGCGAATGCGGCGAATGCCTCCTGCACGATCTCGACGTTGGAGCTCCCCATCGGCCCGGGAGTATGCCGCTCATTCGCCCTCCCGCCGAAGCGGCGTCCGCTCGACCGGCTCCGCGAGGAGCATCTCCTTGGTGAAGACGAGGTCCTCGCGGTTGTAGTCCGCCAGCTCGTACTCGTGGCCCATCGTGATCGCGTCGAACGGGCAGGCGACCTCGCAGTAGCCGCAGAAGATGCAGCGGGCGAGGTTGATCTCGTACACCTCGGCGTAGCGCTCGCCCGCCGAGACGCGGTCGGCGGGATCGTTCTCCGCTGCGACGACGCGGATGCAGTCCGCCGGGCATGCCGCCGCGCACAGGGAGCAGCCGACGCACTTCTCCAAGCCGGTGTCCTCGAAGCGGTGCAGCTTGTGACGCCCCCTGAAGCGCGGGTACACCGGCGTCTTCTCCTCCGGGTACTGGATCGTGACCGGCCCCTCGATGATCCGGGCGAAGGTGGTCTTCAAGCCGCGCAGGGTCTCGCCGAAGGCGCGGTAAGCGCCGCCGACGCCACCCGGCTCGGGCCCGCGCTGGACGTCCACGACGCTCTCGTCGGAGAGGTAGGGGAAGCGCTGGCTCATTGAACCCCGCCACCCCCGGACGCGGGAGCACAATCAAATGCGCACGGCGTAGCCGTGCGCCAGCGAACCACTTGCGGCGGCTCCGCCGCCTGACCAGCCTGTCCGGCGGCACAGGGCCGCCGGCCCGAATACGTGGCGGGAGCGGAGGAGGTGGCGGCCGAAGGTTTCATGTCACTGTCACCAGGACCGCCGTCACCAGGACGTTCAGCGTCGCGAGGGGGAGGAGCACCTTCCAGCCGAGCGACATCAGCTGGTCGTACCGGACGCGCGGCACGGTCGCCCTGACCCACATGAAGAGGAACAGGAACGCGAAGATCTTCACGAGCACCCAGACGGGATCGAGGAACCCCGGGCCCGGGCCGTGCCAGCCGCCGAGGAAGAAGGTGACCGCGACGGCGGAGATCACGAACATCTCGATGTACTCGGCCAGGGCGTAGGAGCCGTAGCGCATGCCGCCGTATTCGGTCCCGTAGCCCGCGACGAGCTCGGCGTCCGCCTCGGGCAGGTCGAACGGGGCGCGGTTGGTCTCCGCGAAGCCCGCGACCAGGAAGATGAGGAAGCCGACGAACTGCGGGATGACGTACCAGATCTGGCTCTGCGCCTCGACCAGCGAGACCAGCGACAGCGACCCGGCCATCATGACCGCGCCCAGCAGCGCCAGCCCCATGGAGATCTCGTAGGAGATGAGCTGCGCGGCCGCCCGCATCGATCCGAGG
>DATAPB010000178.1:0-12045 GCA_036265435.1 Solirubrobacterales bacterium
GCAGCACCTCGATCTCCTCAGGCGGTATGTCGACACCCACGAGCTCCTGCTCGTCCGGCATCGGCGGCGGCTCCGGGGCGTCATGGATGTGGCCCGGATCGACGGTCCAGGGGCGCTTCCCCTTCGGGATCAGCGGGCTCACCGGTCCACTCCCCCGATGATCGGATCGAGCATCCCCAGGTTCTGGATCAGGTCCGCGATCAGGCCGCCGACCGACATGTCGCGGAGGGACTGCAGGTTGACGAAGGAGGGATCCCGGAAGTGGACGCGGGCGGGCTTCGACGAGCCATCGGCGAGGACGAAGCAGCCGAGCTCGCCCCGCGGGGACTCGATCGAGTAGTAGAGCTCGCCGGGCGGCACGCGGTAGCCCTCGGTGACGAGCTTGAAGTGATGGATCAGCGCCTCCATCGAGGTGGCGAGCTCCTCGCGAGGCGGCAGCACGTACTTGCGATCGTCCGAGATCCAGGGGCCCTCGGGCAGGCCGTCGAGCGCCTGCTCGATGATCCGGAGCGACTCCCGCATCTCCTGCAGGCGGACGCGGTACCGGTCGTAGCCGTCGCCGATCGTGCCGACGGGGATCTTGAAGTCGAAGTCGCCGTAGGCCAGGTAGGGATCGGCCTTGCGCAGGTCCCAGGGCTCGCCCGCCGCCCGCAGCAGCGGGCCGGTGACGCCGAGCTCGAGCAGCCGCTCGCGCGGCACGATCCCGACGTCACGCGTGCGGCGCAGAAAGATCTCGTTGCGGTCGAGCAGCGCCTCGTACTGATCGATTCGCGTTGGCATCTCCGCACAGAACTTCCGCACCTTCTGCTCGAAGCCGGTGGGGATGTCCTCGAAGACCCCGCCGACCTGGAAGTAGCGGGTGTGCATCCGCTGGCCGGACGACATCTCGAAGAGGTCGAGAATCGTGTCGCGCTCGCGGAAGCAGTACCAGAGCATCGAGATCGCACCGATGTCGAGCGCGGTCGTACCCAGCCAGACCAGGTGGGACATGATCCGGTCGAGCTCCATGTGGAGGACGCGCAGATACTTCGCGCGAGGCGGGATCTCGATACCGACCATCCTCTCGACGCAGCCGCAGAAAGCCTCCATCTGGAAGTAGTAGGAGAGGTAGTCCATCCGCTCCACGAACGGGATGACCTTCCAGTAGCTCTTGTCCTCGCAGGACTTCTCGATCCCGGTGTGCAGATAGCCCATCACCGGTTTGAGCTCGATGACCCGCTCGCCCTGCAGCGTGACGATCAGCCGCAGCACCCCGTGTGTCGCGGGGTGATGTGGGCCCATGTTGATCGTCAGGATCTCCTGCTCGGGCTCGAGGCCGGGGCCCTGGAGCTCGCGCTCGGCAAGCTCCTCGACCTGGTCGGCCAGGGTGGCGGAGGGGTCCTCCGTGAACGGGTCGATGCCGCGCTCGGTGATCTCCGCCTCATCCCTGAGCACGTCGTCGGCCATTACTCGAACCACCTCGGGGCTTCGATCTCGTTATGGGTGAAAAGCACCGGCTCGCCCCCGATCGGGAAGTCGCGTCGCTGAGGCCAGCCGACGTAGTTCTCCGGCATCGCGATGCGGCGCAGATCGGGGTGGCCGCGGAAGACGATGCCGAAGAAGTCGTAGACCTCCCGTTCTTGAAAGTCGGCGGTCGGATAGAGCGCCACGCAGGAGTCGATCTCGGGCAGCCTCTCGGCCTCGGAGCTCGCGCCATTGGTCTCGCCGCCGGCCGGGTCCTCCAGCAGGGCCTTGACGTTGATCCGCTCCACCCGCTCGCGGGAGAGCAGCTCGTAGTGGACTGCGAAGCGCGGCGTCGCCGGCAGGTAGTCCGCGGCGTGCACGCTGGAGAGGAAGCGGTAGCCCTGGTCGGGCGTGTCGCGCAGCCAGGTGAGCGCGTGCAGCACGCCCGTGGGGTTGACGACCAGAGTGGCGCGGTCGTGCTCGAAGGAGGTCTCGACGACGGTGCCCTCGCGCCCCTCCTCGATCCCCTGCGCGATTAGCTCGAGGCCGGGGGCATCAGGCATTCTCCACCGCCTTGGTGGCACGCTCGATCGCCTCGGGGGTGGGCTCGCCGGTCTCGAAACGCGCCCACTCCTCGGTGCCGAGCGCGTTGTAGCGCTGGCGCCAGCCGAGGTCGGGGTGGCCGCGGATCAGCCGCTGCAGCTTGTTGAGGCCGTGCAGAACGGCCTCCGGCCGCGGCGGGCAGCCGGGGACGTGGACGTCGACCGGCATGAACTTGTCGGCGCCCTGGACTACGGCGTAGTTGGCGAACATGCCCCCGGAGGACGAGCACGCTCCCATCGCCATGACCCATTTCGGTTCGAGCATCTGGTCGTAGACCCGGCGGACGACCGGTGCCATCTTGATCGACACCCGGCCCGAGAGGATCAACAGATCCGCCTGCCGCGGCGTGGCCCTGAAAGCCTCCGCCCCGAAGCGGGCGATGTCATAGCGCGAGGTGACCAGGGAGATCTGCTCGATCGCGCAGCAGGCGAGGCCGAAGGTCATTGGGAAGATGGCGTTTGCCCGCCCCCAGTTCAGCGCGTTCTCGAGCGTGGTCGTGAGCAGGCGCTCCTCGACGTACTGCTCGAGATCCTTGCCCTCGAGGTCCCCGCGCAGCAGGTCGCGGGCGCGCACCTGTCGAGCTCGGAGGCTCTCCCGCTCTACTTCCAATCGAGCGCCCCTCGACGCCAGACGAAGACCAGGGCGACGAGCAACAGCACGACGAAGACGAGGATCTCCACCAGGACGAAGACGCTCTTGGTCGCATGCACGAGGACGCCGACCGGGTAGAGGAAGACGACCTCGATGTCGAAGAGGATGAAGAGCATCGCGATCATGTAGAAGCTCACGCCGAAGCGGAAGGTGCGAGTGATGTGGGAGGGCAGGCCGCACTCATACGGCTGCGTCTTGATCGGATTCGGGCGGCGCGATCCGATCACCCCGTTGAGCAGTGCGAATGCACCTCCCACGACGATCCCTAGGCCGGCGAACACGAGGACGGGGAGGTAGGACTGGAGCACGATCCGTTCGGTCTTATACCACTTGCCCCGTACTTTGTATCAAGCTGTTACATAGTGCTTTTCCGCATCAGCAAGCCAAATCCCGACCCTTTTTGGCGGCTTTGACCCAAGACGAAACGGGTTGTTCCTCGGCCTCGTTTGATCAAACGGGTCGCGCCTGACGGCGCGCCCTCGCATGACCCTCGCATCTAAGCTCCCGCGGCCGTGCCGGAAGTCCATCTCGTCGTCGGGGTCTGCCTCCTGGCCGCCAACCTGGTGGCCGGTGTGTGGGGCGGGTACTCCTGGCTCGAGCGCCGGCCCTCGACGGGGTTCTGGTACGCGCTCCGCATCGCGCAGGCGACCGTGCTGCTCCAGGCCTTCCTCGGCCTGCTGCTCGTCTTCAGCGGGCACCATGCGTCGGAGCTGCACATCCTCTACGGGGTCCTGCCGCTCGTCGTCTCCCTCCTGGCGGAGGTGGTGCGGCTCGGATCCGCCTCGGCGGAGCTCGGCGACCTCGACATCCACTCGTTGCCGCCGGAGCGCCAGACCCAGATCGCGATGGCGATCGTCCGTCGCGACACCGGCATCATGGCCACCGCCTGCCTGGTGATTTTCCTGCTGGCGCTCCGCGCAGCCGGAACGAGCTCGGCCTTCTAGGCAGGCGGCGCGCTAGCTGCCAGGACCCACGGTCGGCCGCGTCAGGCGCCGCGCGCCTGGCCGGGCGGCTGGGTCAGCGACAGCGTCGCGCCCTGGGGATCGGTGACCACCGCCTGCCGCAGTCCCGTGTTCGGCACGTCATACGGCGGGACCAGCAGCTCGCCGCCGAGCTCGGCAACGGTTTCCGCCGCGGTGTCGAGGTCCGCGACCCAGAAGTCCACACTCCAGTGGGGAGGGGCCTCGCCGGCCGCGCCCGGCGGCAGCATGGTCGCGACGACGTCGCGGGGGACCGGCTGCTCGGGCTCTCCGCCGACGTAGCCCGGGACGGTCCACATGACCAGCTCGGCGTCGCCCATGTCGAAGCTCTTCGTGTCCCAGCCGAAGACATCGGCGTAGAAGCGTTTCGCCGATTCCGGGTCGTCCGTGTTGAGCCCGCTCATCGCCCAGGCGCTCGGCTCGTTGACGAGCTGGGCGCCGTGGCGCTCGCGCGGCTCCCAGACCGAGAAGACCGCCCCAGAGGGGTCGGCCAGGATCGCCTGGCGGCCGCCGCCGGGCGAGTCGAAGGGCTCGCCGATCACGTTGCCGCCGGCGCTCGCCGCTCTCGACGCGGCCTGCTCCACGCTCTCGACCGAGACGAGCATCGTCCAGACGGCCTGCGGGGGCGCCGGCGCGCCGTCCTGGGAGACGATCGCTGCGACGTCCCGGTCGCGCAGGCAGCAGACGAAGTAGTCGCCCGGATGCTCGGGCGGCATCAGGTTCTCGGTCTCCCAGCCGAACAGCTCGGAGTAGAAGCAGGCCGCGGCGTCCGGATCCGGGAAGACGCCCGAGACGAAGCAGGGAACGCCGTGCTCGTAGCCGTCGCGCTCGCTCATCGGAGCTCCTCGTCGTAGGCGTGGTGGCGCCGCCACCAGGTGTAGCGCTCGCCCTGCGGATAGCCGTCCGGCGAGTCCTCCCAGCTCTCCTGGCGACCGAACGGCGCCCGGTCCAGGAAGCTCCAGATGGGCCCGATGGCCTCAACGCCGCGGCTCTTCGTGAAGTAGGTGCGGTAGACGTCGCCCCCGTCGCGCAGGAAGACGCTCAGCGCGAAGCCCTCGCCGTCCTGGTAGGCGCCCTCCTTGGGCTCTGCGGGTGATGTGCCGAAGTCGACGCCGAAGTCCCCGCCTCCCCACGAGTACCAGGGGTGCTTCCATCCCAGCTCGCGCTCGAACCGCTCGAGCTTGGCGAACGGCGCGCGGGAGGTGATCGCGAAGGTGACGTCGCGGGCGTGTAGGTGGGCGGGATGTCCGACCTGGTCGATGAACATGCAGCAGCCGTCGCAGCCCTGGTCCTGGTTCGGCCCGAACATGAAGTGGTAGAGGATCAGCTGGCGCCGGCCCTCGAACAGGTCCGGGAGCGCGACCTTCCCGCGCGGGCCCTCGAACTCGTAGTCCTTTTCGACCCTCGTCCGCGGCAGCCGCCGGCGCTCCGCGGCAAGCTCGTCGCTCCGCCTCGTCAGCTCCTTCTCCTTCTCCCGGAGACCCTTCTGCGCGGCCTCCCATTCCTCCGCGGACACGACCTCGGGGAGGTCCATCCGATTCTCCTTCCGTCTGCTTGGGGCTTCCTCCATATCGCGAGCGCACCGTACCACAAAGTTCTAAAAGACAACTAGATAGTTGTATTTCAGGACTTCCGACCGATAAACTTCCTCACGCGATGGCGAGGACGAGGACCCATGACGATGGCTGCGGGATAGCCCACGCCTCCGACCTGTTCGGTCAGCGTTGGGCGCTGCTGGTCGTCCGCGAGTTGCTCCTCGGCCCGAAGCGATTCACCGACCTCCGCGCCGGCATCCCCGACATCAGCCCAAACGTGCTCGGTCAGCGACTTCGCGAGCTGGAGGGTTCGGGGATCGTCAGGCGGCGCAGGCTCGCGCCTCCGGCGGCGGTCCAGGTCTACGAGCTCACGGAATGGGGGCATGAGCTGGAGCCGGCGGTGCTGGCGCTCGGGCGGTGGGCGAGCGGGTCGCCGTCGTTCCCGGTCGGCGCCCGGATGGGGCCGGACTCGCTGGTGCTGGCGCTGAAGTCGACCTTTCAGCCGGAGAAGGCGGATGGGTTGGATGCGCGCTACGAGCTGCGGCTGGGGAAGGAGGGGGTGCCCTTTCGCATCGAGGTTTCCGGGGAGCGGTTCTTCGCCGAGCGCGGAGAGGTGGATAACCCTGACGCGACGATCAGCGCCGAACCGGACGCCATCGCCGGGGTCGTCTTCGGGGGAAACCGGCTGGGGAAAGCGGTCGAGGCCGGCGACGTCGCGATCGACGGCAGCCGCCGGGCCGTCAACGCCCTGTTTCGCGCGCTCACCTGAGCAGCTGGCGGGTTTCCCCCGGTATGCGAGGGGAAGGCGCCGATTGTCCGCCTCGTCGCGGGTCTCGTCCTGTCACACCCGCCGGAGCCATCTCGTCTTTGTAGTACCACCGACGAAAGGAGCCGTCATGGACGCCGAGACGAGGGCCCGCACCCGCGCGCAGAACCTGGACGAGATTTGGAAGTGGACCGTCGGCGCCGGAATCCTCGTGGTTGCGCTGGCCCCGCTTGCGTTGCCCATTCTCATCCTCACCATCGCCGCGACACTGCCCCTGATCCTGCCGCTCCTCGCGGTGGGTCTGGTTGCCGGAGCCGTCGCCGTCCCGGTCCTGCTGCTCCGGAAGGCCGGCCGCTCGGTGAGCCGGATCAGGCCGCGCCGGCGCCCCGCGGAGCCCAGCCGCCAGCCGGCGACCGGGCACTAGCTCTCGGTCAGCAGATCCCGGTAGCCGCCTCGGTGGAAGAGGAGCGGCCGGCCCTCGTTTGCCTCGGCCTCGAGCACGTTGCCGGTGAGGATCAGGTGGTCTCCGCCGTCGATCAGGTCGCGCAGCTCGCAGGCGACCCACATCAGCGCTCCGGGGAGCCAGGGCAGGCCCCGGCGCTCGGTCCACTCGATCCCGTCCCACTTCTCAGCCTCCGGGTGCTTGCCGGAGAAGCGGCGGGCGAGATCCGCCTGCCCGGCGGCGAGGGCGTTGACGCCGAAGCGGCCCCGGGCCCGCACGGAGGTGAGGGTGCGAGAGCCACGATCCAGGCAGGCGAGCATCATCGGCGGCTCCAGGGACAGGGAGGTGACCGCGTTGGCCGTGGCGCCCGAGGGCCCCTGTTGCCCGACCGCGGTGACCACCGTGACCCCAGTCGCGAAGGCGCTCAGCGCGCTCCGAAATTCCTCCGGGCTGACCCCGTCGCCGACCATGCCTGAAACCTACGCCCCCGGCGGATCTGGCCTCGAACCACTCGCATATGATCCCGCCGCGTGCGAGGGGCTCTCCTACTGATCGCAGTTGCCGCGGTTGCGGCCGCCACGGGTTGCGGAACCCAGGGGATCCAGGTCCCCAGCGACGACCCGACCCACGCCGGCGCACAGATCTTCGCCGAGCGCTGCTCCGGCTGCCATACGCTCACCCCGGCCGGGACGGAGGGCAGCGCCAACCGCAGCGAGCGGGTCCAGGGCCCCAACCTCGATCAGCGCAACGAGACGATGGCGGACGTGATCTACGCGATCCGGAACGGTGGCTTCTCCGGAGCGATCATGCCGCAGAACATCGTGGTCGGCGACGACGCCCAGAAGGTCGCCGTCTTCGTCTCGAAGTACGCGGGGCAGGACGTCACCGAGGCGCCCGCGCCGGCGCAGACGACCACCAGCGCCACCGCTGCCCCCTAGCTCCCGGGGACCGAGCCACGCTCGACCTGAAGCAGATCCGCGCAGACCCCGATGGGGTCCGCTCGGCCCTCGCGAGGCGCGGGGCGGCCGAGCAGCTCGATGAGCTGCTCGTGGTCGATGAACGGCGCCGTGAGCTCAACACGCGGACCGACTCGATCAGAGCCGACCAGAACAAGCTGTCGGCGGAGATCGAGGAGGCCGCCAAGGCCGGGAAGGTGAACGAGCCCGAGTTCGCGGAGCTCCGCGAGCGCTCGAGCGCGCTGAAGTCGGAGCTCAAGGAGCTCGAGCCTCAGCTGGACGAGCTCGACAAGCGCCGCCTGGGGCTCCTCACCTCACTGCCCAACCTGCCCGATCCACGGGCGCCAGACGGGGAGACCGAGGAGGACAACGTCTCGCTCCGGGAGGTGGGGGAGCGCCCCGACTTCGACTTCGAGCCCCTCGATCACCTCGATCTCGCCCAGCGCCATGGCTGGATCGAGATGGAGGCGGCGGCCAACCTCTCCGGCTCCCGCTTCGCCTACCTGCTCGGCGACCTGGTCATGCT
This sequence comes from Solirubrobacterales bacterium, assembly GCA_036265435.1. Classification (GTDB taxonomy): domain Bacteria; phylum Actinomycetota; class Thermoleophilia; order Solirubrobacterales; family 70-9; genus DASUPK01. The sequence continues at coordinate 7,903 of DATAPB010000178.1, forward strand.
CGAGTTCGCCCTGGTCCGCTTCGCGATGGAGCTGATCCGGGCGGAGGGCTTCGAGCCGGCGGTCCCGCCGGTGCTCGTCCGCGAGCACGCGCTGTTCGGAACGGGGTACTTCCCCGGCGAGCGCGAGATGATCTACGAGGTCCCGCGGGACGAGCTCTTCCTGGTCGGGACCTCGGAGGTCTCCCTGGCGGGGCTCCACGCCGACCAGATCATGGAGGCGCGCGACCTGCCCAAGCGCTACGGCGGCTTCTCGACCTGCTTCCGGCGGGAGGCCGGAGCCGCCGGGCGCGACACCCGCGGCATCTTCCGCGTGCACCAGTTCGACAAGGTCGAGATGTTCAGCTTCGTCGCTCCGGACACATCCCAGGACGAGCACGAGCGCCTGCTCGCGATCCAGGAGCGGATCCTGCAGACGCTGGAACTGCCCTACCGCGTCGTCGACGTGGCGGTCGGCGACCTGGGCGCCCCGGCTGCCCGGAAGTTCGATTGCGAGGGCTGGATACCGAGTCAGGGCCGCTACCGAGAGTTGACGAGCTGCTCGAACACCACCGACTACCAGGCAAGACGCCTGTCCAGCCGGTACCGTCCCGCGCAAGGAGACTCCCCGGAACCCGTGCACACGCTGAACGGAACTGCAGTGGCTGTGGGCCGAAGCCTGATCGCCCTGCTGGAGAATGGGCAGAGGGGGGACGGGTCGGTAGAACTTCCGTCCGCTTTGCAGGAATTCGGGGCTCCGGAACGGATTCCCACATAGATGGCAGCCTCCACTCCCAAACGAGTAGTCCTCTGCGACGACCACGAGATCGTCCGCGAGGCCATCAAGGCCCGCATGGCGAACGTCGCCGGCGTCGAGATCGTCGGTGAGGCCGAGACCGGCGAGGAGGTCGTTGAAAAGGTCAAGGAGCTCGAGCCCGACGTCTGCATCGTCGACGTCGAGCTGCCGGGCAAGGACGGCATCGACGCGACCAAGGACATCCTCAAGGCCCGCCCCGAGACGCGGGTGATCATCTTCACGGCCCACGCCCAGCCGGACCTGCTCACGCTCGCGCTGCGGGCTGGCGCTTCCGGCTACGTGCTCAAGTCGGCGCCGAGCGAGGACATCGCCCGCGCCATCGAGGTCGTCGCGGGCGGAGGCACGTTCGTCGGCACCGAGCTCGGCCAGGGCGCGGGCGAGGTCGAGAAGCTGCTCGAGCTGACTCCCCGCGAGCGCGAGATCCTCGAGCTCCTCGCCGAGGGCCTCCGCGTCAAGCAGATCGCGGACCGGCTCTCACTCAGCCCCGCCACGGTCCACACCCACGTCCGCAACGCGATCGCGCGGATGGAGGTCGACACGCGGACCGAGGCGGTGGCCCTCGCCGTGCGCTTCAGCTACCTGGGAGCCGGCGGGAAGGTGTGAGCCGGCCGGGCGGCGCCGCTGGGCGCCACCCGCTCAGCTCTCGTCCTCGGGCTTGAACTCGAGGGCGCAGCCGTTGATGCAGTAGCGCTGGCCGGTCGTCTCCCGGGGGCCGTCGTCGAAGACGTGGCCCAGGTGGGCGTCGCAGCGGGAACAGAGGACCTCGGTCCTCCGCATCAGAAAGCTGTTGTCCGCCTCCGTGTCGACCGACTCGTCGCCAACCGGCCTGTCGAAGCTCGGCCAGCCGGTGCCGGACTCGAACTTGTTGTCCGAGCTGAACAGCGGCTGTCCGCAGGCGACGCAGACGAACGTGCCCTCGTCCTTGACGTCGTTGAGTTCGCTGGTGAACGGCGCCTCGGTGCCCTTGTTGCGGACCACGTCGTACTGCTCGGGGGAGAGCTGCGCGCGCCACTCCTGCTCGCTCTTCTTGACCTTCTCCAAGATTTACCTCGCTTCCGTGGGGTTGTGACCAGGGTAATCCGGTCAATGAACAGTCCCTCGGGCGGCCGCGTCGTTACTGCAAGGATCCCCGCGTGCCGGAGTCCTTCTACGAGCCTGATGGCGACCTCTACACCGCCACCGAGCTCACCCGCGGGCCCTGGGATGCCGGCGCGCAGCACGCCGGCCCCCCGGCCGCGCTCATAGGGCGGGAGGTCGAGCGGCTCGGCGGTGGCCGGATCGGAGGCGCCGACGGGCCACCGGCGCAGGTCGGCCGGATCACCTATGAGGTGCTGCGCTCGGTGCCGATCGTCCCGGTGCGCGTCGAGGCCCGGATCGTGCGGCCCGGAAGACGGGTCGAGATGTTCGAGGCCACGCTCTCGGACGAGGCAGGCGACCCCCTGATGCAAGCACGCGGCTGGCGGCTTCGCACGCAGGCGGTCGAATTCGACGCACCCGAGCGCCGAGCCGGCCCCGTGCCACCCCCGGAGGCCGGGCAGGTCGTGGACTTCTTCCATACCGGCTACGACGTCGGCTACCACAGCGCGATGGAGTACCGATTCGTCGAGGGCGCCTTCATGGAGGTCGGCCCCGCCGTCGTCTGGATGCGGATGGCGGTCCCGTTGCTGCCCGGCGAGGAGCCGAGCCCTCTGCAGCGGGTCCTGGCGGCCGCGGATACCGGCAACGGCGTCAGCGCAGCAGTGGATTGGAAGCGCTACCTGTTCATCAATGTCGACCTGACGGTGCACCTGCACCGGATGCCCGCCGGCGAGTGGGTCTGCCTCGACGCCGAGACGTTTCCCGAGGAGAACGGGGTGGGGATGGCGGACACGCGCCTTCTGGACGAGACCGGACAGGTCGGCCGTGCCGCCCAGACCTTGTTGGTCGCCGAGCGCGCCTAGGCGACGGGCAGCGGAACGGCGATGCATGAATTCCTTTGAGGCGAGAAGTGGCGCGCGCCGACGCCCACCCTGCGAGACTGCGGAGCGACAGGGATCGGCAGGACCATGGTGAGGCTCTGGAACAAGCGCAGGCGGCGCCGCCGATGTGGCGCGCTCGCCGCTGTCGCCTTTCTCGGCGCCAGCGTCGCCCTGTCAGGGATCGCGACGGCGGGACCGGATCAGCTCAAGGGCGGATCCGTGGTGCTGCAGTTGCAGAACTCGCGAGGCCTGAAGCTCAAGCCCAAGGGACTCAACCTGCCGATCGTCTCCGGGTCCGTCGACCCGGTGACCGGGGCCGGTTCGGTCCAGGTGAACGGCAGCTTCAAGGCGAAGCGCGGGAAGGGGAAGACGAAGGTCACCCTCACTCGGCTGAGCCTGGGCGCCAACGGCGGGCCGGGAAGCGTCACCGCCAAGGTGGGGAAGAAGAGCGTGGGCTCCTTCGCCACGCTCTCCGGCGGGACGGTCGCGCGCAGCGGCTTCGGGGCGACGATCTCCAACATCAGTGCCAAGATCGCCGGCAAGGGCGCGGCGGCCCTGAACAGGGCGTTCTCACCGAAGGGCAAGGGCGCGAAGAAGTCAGCGGGGGGTGCCGTCAAGGCGGGACAACCGCTCGGCACCATCGTCTCGATCACGACCGACCCGCTCGCGGTGGAGGTGGTGCCGGGGTCCGGGACGCTGACCCTTCACACGGCCCTCACCGGAGCGTTCGCGAGCAAGCTCCCGCAGCACTGCATCGAGCCTCTCAGCGGCGGAGTCGCCCCGATCGCCCCGGCCACGCAGTCCGTGGCCGACTTCGACTTCCCCGTCTCAGGGGGCTCTGCCTCCCCGGACTTCAGCGCGGGAGAGGTGTTGACGGCCGGCGGTCAGACGCTGGCCAAGAACAGCACGGCGCCCGGCATCCTGACGCCGGCCTCATGCCCCACGGCGGACCCGCCGAACGGCACCGCTCTGGTGAGCACGGAGATCGGCGTCGACTTCGCCCACAACCTCCTCAACTCCTCGGCCGCTTTGCCGACCGGCGCGACCCTCAGGGCTCCGCTGGCGGACATCGACTTCTCGACCGGCTCCCGGAGCTTCGACTCCAGCACGAGCACGCTGACAGTCACGGGAGCGACCGTCTCGCTCAGCCTCCCCGCCGCACTGACTCTGAACCAGTTCTTCCCCCCGCAATCGGGGAACGCGGGCGATGACTTCGTCGAGGGCGACGAGATCGGGACGATCGACCTCACCGGCGTCAAGCTGCGCTAGCGGAGGGGGAGGGATTCGAACCCCCGGACCGGGAAGACCCGGTCAACAGCTTTCAAGGCTGCCGCAATCAACCAGACTCTGCCACCCCTCCGGGTGGGTCAAGGCTAAACGGAGCTTTCGCCC
>DATAPB010000179.1:0-6228 GCA_036265435.1 Solirubrobacterales bacterium
GTGACCGACGAGCTCGTGCCCATGATCGCCGCCTCACACGCGCTGGGCCGCTTCGACTGGGTCACCTACCTCTCGACCTTCCTGATGGAGGAGGCGAAGCACGCCGAGTTCTTCATGCGCTGGCACGACGAGGTCGTGGGAGTGCTCGAGCCCGAGGAGGTCGCGCGCCACTTCCTCGTCCGCGGCGAGACCGTCGATCCGAGCGGCCGGTTCGAGGTCCGCGACGTGCTCCACGAGGCCCTTCCCCGTTACGGGCGGGAGCTGCTGCAGGCCGCGATGGACGGCGATGAGGAGGAGATCGAGGCGGGCTTCGTGCGCTTCTCGGCGGCGTACAACGCCTTCGTCGAGGGAGTGCTGACCATGCCCTCCTACGAGATCGTCATCGACACCACCGATCTCTGGGGCGCCTTCCCCGGGCTCAAGGAGGGCTTCACGCTGATCCTGCGGGACGAGGGCAGGCACATCACCTTCGGCACCCAGGCCTGTGGGGCGCTGATCGAGAAGAACCCCGCCTACGAGGCGCTCGTGCACGAGGTCTTCGACGAGTACCGCGGCAACCTGGTCGGCCTCGTCGAGTACCAGAAGGCCGTCCCCGGCCTCGACCTCGACAAGTACCAGCACCAGAAGGTCCGGCATTACCGCAACCGCTGCCGCGAGATGGGGATCACCCCCGACGACGAGCTGATCGAGCAGATCCTCGACCCGGAGATCGACTTCGTGGTCGGCGTACAGGCCGGCTAGGTCCTCCGCCGATATCCGCGCCCGCTACTTCTGCGTGTAGTACTGCGCGTTGATCTCGGTGAACTTCTCCTGGCCGGGTGGGACCTGGTCCTCCGGGAAGATGGCGTCCACCGGGCAGACCTCGACGCAGGCGTCGCAGTCGATGCACTCGGCCGGATCGATGTAGAGCTGCCGGTGATCGCCGAAGTCCGGTTCCTCTTCGGTGGGGTGGATGCAGTCGACCGGGCAGACCTCGACGCAGGTGAGGTCCTTGACGTCGATGCAGGGCTCAGTGATGACGTAGGTCATCAGTACGCGAAGTTTAGGCGTGACGCGGGCCGGGCGGGTCAGCTAGACGGCGACCGCCAAGGCCTGACGGTCGACCGCGGCGGCGAGCGACTCGAAGACCCGGTCCGCGGTCTCGGTGCGGGCATTGGGCCCCATCAGCCCCACCCGCCAGATCGCGGGAGCGTCCGGCCCGAGGCCACCGCCCACCTCGATGCCCTCTGCGAGGAGCTGCCGCTGCACGGCCTTTCCATCAACTCCGTCGGGAACGCGGACCGCGGTCAGGGGGGCGAGCTGGTGCGCCGGTTCCGCCAGAAGCTCGAAGCCCGCGCAGGAGGCCAGCTGCTGGAAGTAGGTCCCAGCCTCGGTGTGCCTGGCCCAGCGTCGCTCGAGACCCTCCTCGAGGGTCAGCCGGAGCGCCTCGTGCAGCGCGTAGATGTGGAGGATGGGCGCGGTGTGGTGGTAGGTCGCGGGGCGCTCCACCCAGTACTCCTGCAGGAGCAGCAGGTCCATCGAGAACGGGACCGGCGCTCGCCTGGCGCGGATGCGCTCCAGCGCTCGATCCGAGACCGCCACCGGGGACATCCCCGGAGGCGCGGACAGGCACTTCTGTGTGCAGGAATAGGCGTAGTCGATCCCCCAGCCGTCGAAGTCCAGCTCGACCCCGCCCAGGGTGGTCACGCAATCCGCCATCAGCAGGGTCTCGCGCCCGCGCAGCGCCGCGCCGAGTGCCTCCAGCGGATGCTCGCAGCCGGTTGAGGTCTCGCCGTGGACGACCACCAGCAGGCGGGTCTCGGGATGATCGTCAAGCGCCGCGAGCAGGCGCCTGTTCGGGACGTGCTCGCCCCATTCCGCGCTGACCTCGACCACCTCGGCACCGCAGCGCCGGGCGATCTCGGCGATCCGCACGCCGAAATAGCCGCTGGATCCGACGATCACCCGCTCCCCGGGCTCGACCAGGTTGGCCAGGCCGGCCTCCATGCCCGATGTCCCGGTCGCCTGCAACGGCAGGACCAGCCCGCCCCCGGCCCGGTAGACGCGGCGGAGCATGTCGACGACGTCGAGCAGGATCTCGTGCAGCTCCGGGTCCAGGTGCCCGAGCATCGGCTTCTGCATCGCCTCGAGGGCGGCGGGGTCGACGTTGCTCGGCCCTGGGCCGCAGAGCAGCCTCTCAGAGGGCGAGATCGGGGGAAGCTCGTGCCTCACGCAGGGCAGGGTCTCACGGCGGGTGCACGAGCACAAGCTAAGAAAACACACCAATCAATAGGTAATGCCCTATATGTTGCGCTGCGCGTGGCCGTCACCGTCACCCAGCTCTCGGCGTTCCTTGCCGTGGTTCGCCACGGGTCGGTGACGGGCGCCGCCGAGGAGCTCGTCGTGACCCAGCCCTCGGTCTCCGCCGCGGTGGCGGCCCTGCAGCGCGAGCTCGGAGTGGACCTCACCGAGCGCGTCGGCCGGAGCATCAGGCCGACCGCCGCCGGCGAGGCCTACGCCCGCTACGCCGCCGACGTCCTGGCCCTGCTCAAGGAGGGCTCTGAGGTGGTGGGAGAGGTCGCCAAGGGCGAGACGGCCCCGTTGCGGGTGACCGCCGTGACCACCGCGGGCGAGTACCTGCTGCCGCCCCTCCTGCATGCCTTCCAGGAGCGCGAGCCCACGATCGAGGTGACCGTTCACGTCGGGAACCGCGAGGAGGTCTTCGGGCGCCTCGAGGCGCACGAGGCTGACGTCGCGATCTCGGGGCAGGCCCCCTCCGGGCGCGGCTTCCAGGGCGAGGTCTTCCTCGACAACGAGTTCGTGTTGATCACCTCTCCCGAGGACCCACTGGGAAAACGGGCCTGGGTCGCGGTGGACGAGCTCGCGGGCAGGCCCTGGTTGATGCGAGAGCAGGGATCCGGCACGCGCCGGCTCTGTGAGACCTACCTCAACTCCAACCAGATCGAACCGCCGATCCTCACCCTGGGGTCGAACGGTGCAATCAAGAGCGCCGCGCAGATCGGCCTCGGCATCGCATTGCAGTCCCGCGAGTCCGTCGCCCTGGAGCTCGAGGTCGGCCGGCTGAAGACGATTCGCCCGCGCGGAGGCCTGCCGAAGCGCTCCTGGTACGTGGTCCGATCCACGGTCGGCCCCGGCTCCGAGGCGGCCAGGGGCTTCACCGAGTTCGTCCGCTCACCCGCCGCGGCCGAGGCACTCGCCCGCTCGCACGGCGACGAGGTGAAGCGCACCCGCCGGCGACGCTAAGAACACCCAGGCTAGGCGTGAAGCGCGGAGTCGGCGCCGGTCACGTTCGGCGGATGCCCACGGTGCGGATCGACGCCGGCCCCGATCTCGGCCCGAGTCGAGACCAGGTGATAGAGCAGCAGGGTCTGAACGAGCGCCAGCGACTGGGAGCGGTGCAGCTCCGTGCCGATCGTGAACTCCCCGAGCCGCTGGGCCCGGAGGTGGCTCGCGTACTGCATCCGGCTCCAGACCGCGTCCTCGAGCCGGGCGGCGAGGTCCGGGTCGGTCTCGCCGGGGATCCGGAGCAGGGACTCGTGCTCACGGCGGGCCAGCGTCGGGCCGTCCCCGTCGGGCAGCAGGAAGGGCGAGAGGTCGGGATGCGTGAGCGTGTCGCGCAGGATCAGGTCGGCATCGAGCAGCTCGGGGTTGCTGCTGGTGGTGGGCGCGAACGAGACGATGATGTCCGCGGGGCGCCGCTGGGGTCGCACGTAGCGCTCGACGTCCTCCTCCCGGCGATCCAACTCGGCGATGACCTCGTGGGTCGTGTAGCCCCTGCGGGTGCAGTCGCGGGTCAGCTTCCATGTCCGGCGCAGGTCCTCGGGCGGCGCCAGGAAGACCCGGATGTCATGGGCGGCGCAGAGCTCCTCCGAGCTGAAGTTGAGCAGTCCCTCGACCACCACGAAGCGGTGCGGGCGCACGTACTCCGGCGGCCCGAGCTTCCCGCTGCGGTGGTCGTAGGTGGGCTTCAGGACCGGCTCCCGGTCGCGGATGTGCGCCAGGTGCTGCCCGAGAATGTCGAGGTGGTTGGCCGCCGGGTTCAGCGGCGTGATGCCGAGCTCGTTTCGCTGCTCGCGCCCGTAGCGGTGGTAGTCGTCGCCGCTGATGTACGAGACGTGTTCGCGCCCACCGAGGACCCTGACGACGCCGCGGGTGAGGGTGGTCTTCCCGGCGGCGGAGTCCCCGACGACCCCGAGGACGACCGGACGAGTCATCCGCGGAAGGATGCCAGATGCGCTGCCGGCCGCTGAGCGGCTGCCTTCAGCCCGCTGCGGCGTGCTCAGCCACGCCGACGGCCGGCCGAGAGCCATTCTCGCGCTCCTCGATCAGCTCGATCTTGGCGAGCAGGTGCTCCGCCATCCGCAGCGAGGCCGCGTCGATCAGCCGGCCGTCGAGGGAGACCGCGCCCTTGCCCGCGAGGGCGGCCTCCTCCATCGCCGCCATGATCCGGCGGGTCCGGGAGACGAGGCGCTGGTTGGGGGAGAAGACCTCGTTGGCGAGCTCGATCTGGCTCGGGTGGATGCACCATTTGCCCTCGAAGCCGAGGATCGAGGCACGCCGCGCCGCCACCGTGTAGCCGTCCGCGTCGCCGAAGTCCCCGAACGGGCCGTCGATCGGCCGCAGCCCGTGGGCGCGGCAGGTGACCGCGATCCGGGCCAGGGGGTAGTGCCATTGGTCGCCCCAGTGGAGCTCCCGGTCCACCTCGGCATCGCCGTTCGGGTCCGTGAGCACGGCGTAGCCGGCATCCGAGCCGCCGATCGAGGCGGTGTGGCTCTGGAGCGACGCCGCATAGTCCGCGACGCCGAAGATCAGCGCCTCCAGCCGCTCGGGGCAGCTCGCGGCGATCTCATCGAGGTTCACCATTCCGGCCGCGGTCTCGATCAGCGCCGTGATTCCGATCGGCTTCTCGATCCCGACGGCCTCCTCGATCTGGTCGAGCAGAGTCGCGACGAGGTGGATGTCCCCCGCCGATGCGACCTTCGGGACCAAGACCGTGTCGAGGAACCGCCCGCTCTGCTCGACGACGTCGACCACGTCGCGGTAGCAGTAATGCGTGTCGAGCCCGTTGATGCGGACACTCACGCAGCAACCGCCCCAGTCGAGCTCACGGAGCGCGGCGATCACGTTCTCCCGGGCGCCGGGCTTGTCGTCCGGGGCCACGGCGTCCTCAAGATCGAGCATGACCACGTCGGCGCCCAGTCCAGGCGCCTTCTCCAGCATCCGCATGTTGGTTCCGGGGACGCAGAGCTCGCTGCGATGCAACCGCACTGGGATCGTCATCTCTCTCCCTCGTTCGGCGGGCCCATGGTCATCGCAGTCAAGCGGCTCCGGCCCGCCCGATCAAGCAAAGTGCCGAGCAGACATATAGAGCACACCCTTTGAGTCAGGCCAATTCATTAGGTGAATCTCACGGCTGCGCGGGCGAATGTACCTTTTTGTTCAATCGTCGGATAGAGTGAGCGCGACAGGACGTCCGCGCCCGAAGGAGCCCCAATGGCGTCGCAGAACGAGGTGCCCAGCGAAGTCGAGGCCGTACTCTCCTCGCCGAAGATCGAGCCCGTCCCCCAGACCCTCGAGGAGGCGCGCGAAGCCCCCGGAAGGGCCGACAGGATCGCCGAGATCGAGAAGCGGATCGAGGACGAGGGGATCGAGTACGTCTTCTTCCAGCAGATCTCGATCAGCGGCCACATCAACGGCAAGGGTGTCGTGGCGAGCTGGTTCCCGAAGGTGGCGGCTCGTGGCTATCAGCTCGTCTATGGAGCCACGGCCGACCTGTTCACTGATCGCCAGGGCAACTACATCGGCTTCGGGCCGCAGGAATCGGAGCTGGCCGCGATGGCCGACCTCGCCACCTTCGAGGTCCTGCCCTGGGACCCGCGGGTGGCCCGGGTCTACTGCGACTGCTACGACACCGAGACGGGGGAGCTGCTCGACGCGGACCCGCGCCAGAACCTGAAGCGGGTCGCCCACGACGTCGAGGAGGAGCTCGGCTACTCCTTTCTCTGCGGGATCGAGCCGGAGATGATGTGGATGAAGATCCCCGAGCCCGGCGAGGAGCCCGAGGGCGTCACCAAACCCTGGTGCTACCACATCAACCAGTTCGAGCAGCTGCAGCCGGTGATCCTCGACGTGGTCGCCTACGGCAAGGCGATGGGCCTCGACATGAGCTACGGCGACCACGAGGACGCACCCGGGCAGCTCGAGCTCAACTTCCGCTTCGACCGCGCG
>DATAPB010000180.1:0-6636 GCA_036265435.1 Solirubrobacterales bacterium
ACAGCTGATCGGCGCCACCAACCCGCTCGAGGCGGACGCAGGCTCAATCCGCGGCGAGTTCGCCACCGAGGTCACCTTCAATCTCGTTCACGGGTCCGACTCGCCCGAGTCCGCCGAGCGCGAGATCGGCCTCTGGTTCCCACAGCTCTAGGTTCCCCGGGCCCCTAGCCTGGGCCCGTGGACCGGCTCGTCCTCGCATCCAAGTCACCGCAGCGACGCGCCCTGCTCGAGGCGCTCGGGCTGGACTTCCAGGTGCAGGCTTCGGAGGTCCAGGAGGAGACGAATGGCGAGCCGCGCGATCTTGTCATCCGGAACGCGACCCGCAAGGCGGAGGCCGTCGCCGAGGACCATCGAGACGCCCTGGTGATCGCGGGTGACACCGAGGTCGTCATCGACGGCGAGGTCCTCGGCCAGGCGGAAGATGAGGGGCGAGCCCGCGCGCACCTCGAACGGCTCTCGGGAGCGGAGCACCACGTCCTCGGCGGCCTGGCCCTCGTCGGGCCCGGCGACGTCGAGCCCCGGACCGGCGTCGACGTTTCGACCGTCGCCTTCCGGGAGCTCGACGACCCGCTGCTGAACGCCTACCTCGCCTCCGGTGAGTGGCGCGGGCGCGCCGGCTCGTATGCGATCCAGGGCCTCGGCTCGGCGCTGGTGGACACGGTGCGCGGTGACGTCTCCAACGTCATCGGCCTTCCGGTCGGCCTGCTGCTCCGCCTCGCACCAAAGGTGCTGCAAGAGCGGTAACTGCGCAACGTTCGGACTTTGGGCATTTTTAGGTGAGCCGCTAGGCTGCGACGGACTTCGCTATTCGTGCCCACCCGTGAGCATTCTCAGCACAATCAGCCCAGCCAGGGACATGGCCGTCGACCTCGGGACGGCCAACACGCTCGTCTACGTTCGCGGCCGGGGCATCGTCGTCTCCGAGCCCTCGGTGGTGGCCGTCGACACCACGACCGGTGAGGTCCACGCCGTGGGCGCGGAGGCCAAGCAGATGCTCGGCCGCACGCCGTCCACGATCAACGCGATGCGTCCCCTCAAGGACGGCGTGATCGCGGACTTCGAGATCACCGAGTCGATGCTCCGCTACTTCATCAAGCGGGCAAATCACAGCCGCTTCACCCATCCGCGGGTGGTGGTGTGCGTTCCTTCAGGGGTGACCGGCGTCGAGAAGCGCGCGGTGGAGGAGGCCTGCCTCGGTGCCGGCGCGCGGGAGGCGTATCTGATCGAGGAGCCGATGGCTGCCGCGATCGGCTCCGGCCTCCCGGTCAGCGAGCCCACCGGAAGCCTCGTGGTCGACATCGGCGGGGGGACCACGGAGGTGGCGGTCATCTCCCTCGGTGACATCGTCGTCTCGCAGTCGGTCCGCGTCGGCGGAGACGAGATGGACGAGGCGATCATGAACTTCTGCAAGCGGGAGCACCAGCTCCTGATCGGCCACCAGACCGCCGAGGACATCAAGCACGAGGCTGGTTCTGCGAACCCGCTCGGCCACGAGATCGAGATCGAGATCCGTGGCCGCGACCTCGGGTCCGGACTGCCCCGCGCCGTGAAGCTCAACTCCGAGGACATCCGCAAGGCGCTCGACGACCCGATCCAGCAGATCATCGCCGCGGTCAGGGACACCCTCGACCGGACGCCACCCGAGCTCGCGGGCGACCTGATGGAGCGCGGCATGACCCTCGCCGGCGGCGGGGCCCTGCTGCATGGCTTCGCCGAACGGATGCGCGACGAGTGCCAGATGCCGGCCAGGCTCGCGGAGTCACCGCTCACCTGTGTCGCAACGGGATCTGGACAAGCCCTGGAGGAGTTCGAGGCGATCAAGAGGGCGCTCAAGAACTCCCGTGTCCGGAGGCGCTACTGAGCGCCGGCTGAGAGGAAGACGCGGCCATGTATCTCCTGGACCGTCCCGAGGACATCCCGCCGCGGCTGACCAATCGGCTCAACCTGCGCATCGCGATTCTGGGGGCGGTCATCGTCGCGGCGGTCGCGACGGTCTTGCTCCGTCTCTGGTCGCTCCAGATCCTCGACGGACCGCACTACCGCGTCCTGGCCCAGGACCACGGCGTGCTCGACGTCCGCGTCCACCCGCCGCGGGGCGAGATCCTCGACCGCAACGGCAGGGTGCTCGTCGAGAACCACACGGTGATGACCCTGCAGCTGCGGCCTTCGGATCTGCCGACCGACAAGTCCGAACGGAGGCGCGAGCTGAGAAAGCTGGGCGACCTGCTTGGCCTCTCCCAGCACGAGATCCGCCAGCGGGTGCGTGCGACGCCGCAGTTCGCCGGCTACCCCGTGGTCCTGAAGCAGGGGCTCGACCGACGGCTGCTCTTCTATTTCCTGGAGAACAAGGAGAGCTTCCCCGGCGTCAGCGTCGAACGCACGTATGTCCGCAAGTACCCGGATGGGACGCTGGCGGCCCACATCCTCGGGCAGGTCGGCCAGATCAGCCCGCACCAGCTGACCAGGCCCCAATACAAGACGCTCAAGCCGGGCGACATCATTGGCCAGGCGGGCGTCGAGTACACCTACGACAAGTTCCTGCGCGGCACCGCAGGCGCCGAGCGGATCCAGGTCGACGCGCTCGGCCGCCCACGGGGCACCCTCGGCAACCAGCCCGCGCAGGCGGGAGACAACCTCAGGCTGACCCTCGACTCGGGCCTCCAGGAGACGGGCGAGGCCGCGCTCCGCGCCAAGGGCCTTCCCGGGGCGTTCGTCGCCATGAACGTCCACACCGGCGCGCTCCTGGGAATGGGCTCATATCCGACCTACGACCCGTCCTTCTACACGCGGCCTCACACGAAGGGCCAGTACGACGCCTTCGCCAACCAGCCCGGCGATCCGCTGGTCGACCGCGCGGACCAGGGTGGTTATCCGACGGGATCGGCGTTCAAGCCGATCACCGCGACTGCGGCCCTGCAGGACGGCCTGATCACTCCGAGCACGATCTTCGATGACACCGGCTCGCTCGACATCGGCGGCCTCGTCGTTCACAACGCCGGCGGGGCGGCCAACGGGCCGATCGACATGAGCACCGCCCTCCAGGTCTCCTCCGACGTCTACTTCTTCAACCTCGGGCTGCACGCTCAGGCGAGCGGCAACGGCGGGCAGATCCAGGACTGGGCGTTCAGGTACGGCCTGGGACGCAAGCCGCAGGCCGACGTCCCGGACGCCACCGCGGGCTTGATCCCCACGCCCGCGTGGCGCAACCGCGTCTTCCGAAGTCACAAGAACCCCTACATCGACCGGCCGTGGAACCAGGGCGACAACGTCAACCTGGCGGTCGGCCAGGGTGACGTCCAGGTGACGCCGCTGCAGCTGGCCCGGGCCTATGCCGCGCTCGCAAACGGCGGCACCCTCGTCCGGCCGCACGTCGGCGGAAGCATCGTGAACATCCAGGGCAAGACCGTCCGACAGATCCACCCAGCTCCACAGCGCCACCTCCGGATCGCGAATGAGACTCGAAGCGTGATCCTCGACGGCCTGCATCGCGCCGCCGACGAGCCTGGCGGCACCTCCTATCCGGTCATGGGCAGCTTCCCCATCCCGGTCGCCGGCAAGACCGGCACGGCCGAGCGGCAGGGCCAGCAGGACCAGTCCTGGTACAGCGTCATCGCCCCGTACAACGACCCGCAGATCGTCGTCACGGTGACGGTGGAGCGCGGCGGGTTCGGCGTCGAGACGGCCGCGCCGATCGCGCGGGCGATCCTCGAGCGCTACTTCAACACGCATGCAGACGGCGGCATCGACGCGGCCGCGGCCCATGCGGCAGGACCGGGCTGATGGAAGCAGCCAAGCCCTCACTCACCATCGCGCCGCAGCGCTCCCGCGTTGTCGAGGTGCTCAACCTCCGCAACCTCGACGGCATCATGCTGGCCGCCGCGGTGGGGCTGATCGCCTTCAGCGTCTTCACGCTGCAGTCCGCCAGCCGGAACGAGGTCGCGGCGGATCCCCTCTACTTCGTCGTCCGGCAGTCGTTCTACGGCGTCCTCGGAATCGCCCTGATGATCGCGGTGAGCCACATCGACTACACGCGACTGCGCGAGCTACGGGTGAGCATCTACGCGTTCGTGGTCGGCTCGATCGCCTTCGTCCTGCTGGTGGGGACGGCGATCCGCGGGTCGAACCGCTGGATAGAGCTGCCGTTCTTCCAGTTCCAGCCGTCCGAGCTCGCCAAGGTGCTGCTCTGCGTCTCCCTCTCGGCCTTCGTGTACGAGCGAATCCGGCGCCCCTTCGGGCTGACGACGACGCTCACTCTGCTGGGCCTCGGGCTGTTGCCTGCCGGGCTCGTGTTCCTGCAGCCCGACCTCGGCACTGGGATCGTCCTCGTCGCCATCACGCTGACGATCCTGTTCGTGGCAGGGATCCCCTGGCAGCACTTCGCCGCCCTCGGCGCCGCGATCGCGCTGCTCGCCGGCGCCGCCTACGTCGGCGGGTCGGCCGCCGGGGTCCAGTTCCTGCAGGGCTATCAGCAGGATCGCCTCACCTCGTTCCTGCACCCGAGCAACGACCCGAAGGACGGGAGCTACCAGGTGAACCAGGCGATCATCGCCGTCGGATCCGGCGAGAGGGCCGGCCGGGGAGACGATGCGACGCAGACCGAGCTCCTCTTCCTGCCCGAGCGCCACACCGACTTCATCTTCGCCGTGATCGGGGAACGCTTCGGCTTCCTCGGCGCCGCTTTCGTCGTCTTTCTCTATGCGTTGCTCTTCTGGCGCGCGATCCGGGTGATGCGAATAGCCACGAGCTACTACGGGGTGATCATCGCCGGCGGGATCGTGGCGATGCTCGCCTTCCAGGCGATCATCAACGTGGGCATGAACCTCGGCTTGATGCCGGTCACCGGCATCACCCTGCCGTTGATCAGCTACGGCGGCTCATCGGTGCTCGGCACGTTCCTGGCGCTCGGCCTGCTGCAGGCGATCCACGCGCGTTATGCGAGGGGGCTGCGCTAGCAGCCCCCCGTTATGCGAGGGGGCGGCTCTAGCCGCCACCCGTTTTGGTGAGGCGAGTTTCAAGTCTTCTTGAGGCTAGGCGCTACTCTCGGGCGCGCGCAGGGCCGGGGCCAACCGACCGTGACCTGAATCGACCGTGAGCTGTGAGGGCTAGCCAGACATGTACCGCAAGCAAGTGCGCCGTCGACGGGCGGTGCTGTTGCTGCTCGTCGCCGCCTCGCTGACACTCCTCAGCCTCTATTACCGAGAGGGGAACGGGGGACCGCTTCACGGTGTCCAGGACGTCGTCTCGACGGTCTTCAGCCCGATCGAGTCCGGCGCCGATCGAGCGCTGAAGCCCGCCCGGGATTTGGTCAACTGGTTCGGCGAGACCTTCGACGCCCGGGGCGACCGCGCGAAGCTCGAGGACCAGGTCGCGACGCTCCGCGATCAGCTCGCGCGGTCCCAGACCCAACAACGGGAGGCGAAGGAGCTGGCAGCGCTCAATGAGATCACCAGCGGCGGGATCGTCCCCGATGGGACCGACCCGGTGACCGCAAGGGTCATCGGCCGCTCGCCGACCGTCTGGTACTCGACGGTGACGATCGACAAGGGCTCGAACGATGGCGTCCGGATCGACGATCCGGTGGTCGCGGCCCAGGGCCTGGCGGGCAAGATCACGCAGACGACTCCGAACAGCGCCCAGGTCACGCTGATCACCGATGCCGACAGCGCGGTGACCGCGCGCGTGACGCCGAGTGGGGCGACCGGTGTCGTCCAGCCCGACGTCGGCAACCCGAACGATCTGCAGCTCGACTACCTCGAGCGCGGTTCGCGGATTGCCGAAGGCCAGATGGTGGTCACAGCCGGCTTCTCGACCGGCGACCTCGGATCGATCTTCCCTCCGGGCATCCCGATCGGGAAGATCACCAGGGCGACCGTGGAGGAGCAGCAGGCCTATCAGCGCGTGCACCTCGAGCCCTTCGCGGACCTGCGCAACATGGACTTCCTCAAGGTCCTGACGATCCACACCGGAGGCGGAAAGCAATGATCCTGACGCCGGGGATCATCGCCAGGCTCGCCGTCCTCGGGGCGCTGGTCGCGATCGCACAGGTCGTCTGCTTCTCGAAGATGGACGTTTTCGGGACCAGTCCCGACATCGCGCTGCTTGTCGTCTTCTCGGTGGGAATCCTCGGCGGCAGCCTGGCCGGCGCCGTCACCGGTTTCTCGATCGGGCTCCTGCTCGACTGCCTCCTCCTCGAGACGATGGGGGCGTTCGCACTGACGCTGCTCTCGGTCGGATACGTCGCCGGCCGCTATCGCGAGACGCTCGGCCGTCCCACGCGGGGGGCCGTGGTCCTGCTCGGCGGCTCGCTCACCCTGCTCGGTGCGGTGGTGATCGCGGCGATCCAGATCGGGACCGGGATCGACGCGAACGTAAGCTTCCTCGTGGTGCGCGATGCGCTGGTCAAGAGCCTCGTCGGCGCGCTTCTCGCGATTCCCGTCCTCTGGGTCGTCAGACTGGTGGTGCGCTCGGCACTGGTGGATGAGCGCAGAGCGGCCCGCCGCACGTCGGCACCGCGACCCGTGGAGAGTGGTTGAGCTTGATGTACCTGCGTCGAGATGAGGTCGAGCCCGAGAGGCGAACATCGCCGCTCGCCCTCCGGATCTCAATCATCACCGGCCTCGCCATAGCGATCTTCTC
>DATAPB010000181.1:0-4905 GCA_036265435.1 Solirubrobacterales bacterium
GGTTACCCACGTGATACTCACCCGTTCGCGGCTTTGCCCCGGGCCGAAGCCCGGTTCGTCGCTCCACTTGCATGTGTTAAGCACGCCGCCAGCGTTCGTCCTGAGCCAGGATCAAACTCTCCGTAAAAAGTGTGACGTGACTGATCGTCAGTCACAAGAGAGTTGTCATGTTGCTGACTTCTGCCACCGCGTACACAGGGCGGTGGCCGACATGACGGAGTTATCAACCCCCACCCGGTGCATGATGGGCGGGGGTCGGGCTCGAGCAACGAAGGACATATGCGTCCTTCGTTGCGCGCTGCTCAGTTTTCAAAGACCACTCGGTGGGGTCGACGGGTCTCGCCGCCTCCGACTCTCTTGCGTGGTCACAAAAAAGGCCCCTCGTCGTGAGGGGCCCGATAGGGGCCGGACGCATGCCGGCCGAGACTGGACTCCTCGCTACGAGGTTGCTCCTTCTATAAACCGTCGCAAGAGCGACCGCGGAGTATAGCCCGAGAAGAGGGTCCGGTTCAAGGAGCCAGCCGCGCGAAGCGGCGTTTCCCCACCTGGAGGACACGGCCGGAGAGCTGCTCAACCGGCAGGTCCAGGTGATCGGCATCGACGTTCTCGCCGTCCAGCTTGACGCCGCCCTGCGCGATCAGCCGGCGCGCCTCGCTGGTCGAGATGTCGAAGGCGCCGGCGATCAGGGCCGGCAGGTGGACCTGACCGCGATCGTCGCGGACCCCGTCGGCATCCCCGAGGGAGACCTCCGGGATGTCGTCCGGCACCCCACGGGAGACGTGGACCGTGTCGAACCTCGCCTCGGCCTCCCGGGCGGCCTCGGCCCCGTGGAAGCGTTCCACGAGTCTCCGCGCGAGCGCCCGCTTGGCCTCCGCCGGATGCCCGCCCGGCTCCTCCTCGCCGAGCAGCAGCTCGTAGTAGCTGCCCATCGCCTCGTCGGGCACGCTCATCAGCTTCCCGAACATCTCCTCGGGCGGCTCCGTCACCCCGACGTAGTTGCCGAGCGACTTGCTCATCTTCTGCTTGCCGTCGGTGCCGGGCAGGATCGGCAGGGTCATGATCGACTGCTCCGGCACGTCGTAGGCCCGCTGGATGTCGCGAGCGAACAGCAGGTTGAACTTCTGGTCGGTCCCCCCCAGCTCGACGTCGGAGCGGATCGCCACCGAGTCGTAACCCTGGAGCACGGGGTAGATCAGCTCCAGGGAGGAGATGGGCTGGTCCGCCTTCATCCGCTTGGTGAAGTCCTCCCGTTCGAGCAGCCGCGCGACGGTGGTCTTCCCGAGCAGCGTGAAGAGATCCTGCGCCGGCATATCGAGCCACTCGCTGTTTCGGCGGACCTCGGTGCGGTCGCGGTCGAGCACCTTGAATGCCTGGTTCTGGTAGGTCTGCGCGTTCGCCTCGATCTGCTCGGGAGTGAGTACGGGCCGCGTCGTGTCACGCCCGCTCGGGTCCCCCACAAGAGCGGTGAAGTCACCGATGATCAGGACGACCGTATGGCCGGCCTCCTGGAACTGAGCCAACTTTGTTAGGACCACCACATGGCCGAGGTGAATGTCCGCCGTGCTCGGGTCGATCCCGAGCTTGACTCGAAGCGGATCCCCCTTGGCGAGCTGTTTCTCGAGCTGGCCTGCGGGCAGGATCTCCTCGGCCCCGCGCTCCAACGTGTCGAGGTCAGCCATGCCCGCCGAAGCCTAGTCGTGAGGGCGATTTGAACCGAAATTCAGCCACTGGGCCGATGCTAGACTCCTCGCTTCCGCCTGGCCGGGCGCGGCTGCTGTGTGGGTGTGCAACAACCCACGTCGGCAGGTGTCCTTAGAGTCAATGCCAAGGCGCAATCTGGACCCGGGCGCGAGCGACAACGCCGTCGCTCATCGCACATGACAGACGACTTCGATTTCGACTTCGACGTAGAGCGGGGCCGATCCGCTTCGCGGACGGAATCAGGCGACTCCGAAAGCGCCGGTGATGCCACCGGGCGCCGCCGGCGCTTCCGCAGCGGCAACGGCTCACCGAAGAGTGGGAACGGCAACGGCGCCCCCACCGACGGCTCGAGCGGGAACGGCTCCGGGAACCGGCCGGGCAACGGCTCCGGCGGCTACGCCGCCCGGGCGAAGCAGCTGCTCGGTCGTCGCAGCGAGCTCCTCTACGACGATGAGGAGGAGGAGGACGCCAAGGAGGCTCCCCCGGCGCCGCCGTCCAGGCGGGAGCGGCGGGATCCCGAGACCCCGCGGCGTCCGGGTGAGGCGGCCGACGACGACTGGCTGAGCTTCGGCGGCGACGTCTTCGAGCCCGGCAGCCTCTCCCCCCTCCGCGAGCGCGACGACGGCCCCGCCGGACCGCCCACTCCGGGTGAGGCGCGCAACTTCGCCAAGGAGGCCAGGCGCCGCGCCTCGAGGCGTCCCAGCCCCATTCTCGACTTCGACGAGGAGCGCGCCCGTCTCGAGCGCGCCGAGGGTCAGGCAGGGGAGGACGAGGACGTCGATTTCGAGTCGGTGCTCGAGTCCCAGCCCCAGAAGGGCCGCGTCGCGCGCCGGGGTTCCGCCATCAGGAACGCCTTCGAGAACGGGCTCCGGGGTATGCGCCGGGTCGGCAAGGAGCGGATCGAGGAGAGCCGGGACCGCGTCAGCGCCCTGCGCGAGCGGGTCCCCACACGGATACCCCAGCCGCAGCCCGCCGGCCCCAGCAAGCCTCCCCCTCCCCGCCTGCCGCGGCGGATCAGCGCCCGCCGGCCGCGCAAGCCGAAGCCGGGCCGCATCAAGAAGCTCCGGCTGCTGATCCTGGTCGTCGGCCTCGGCGCCCTCGGGCTCGTCGCGTTCTTCTTCGGGATGATGATGTCGATCACGCAGGACCTCCCGCAGCTGGAGGCCAAGAAGGAGTTCGCGGAGGCGAAGAACTCCCAGGTCGTCGACGATCAGGGCAACAGGATCGGGACCCTGCTCAGCAACGACAACCGGATCCTGATCGACTCCGGTGACATCTCCCCCTACATGAAGGAGGCGGCCGTCGCGATCGAGGACCGCCGCTTCTACGAGCACAACGGCGTCGACCTTCAGGGCCTGTTCCGAGCCGGCATCGAGAACCTGATCCCCGGCGGCTCCACGCAGGGAGGCTCCACGATCACCGAGCAGTTCGTGAAGAACGCCCTCGAGGCGCAGAACAGCCGGACCGTCTTCCAGAAGTTCCGCGAGGCCGCCCTCGCATATGAGATCGAGCGGCACTGGGACAAGGACAAGATCCTCACCGAGTACCTGAACACCATCTATTTCGGCGAGGGTGCCTACGGAATCGAGGCCGCGGCCCGAACCTACTTCGGCTGGAATCACGCCGGCTGCGGGCAGCCCGGCCACGAGATGTGCGCCAAGGACCTCACCCCGCCCGAGGCGGCGATGCTGGCCGGGATCATCACCTCACCCTCAGCCTTCTCGCCGCGGACCAACCCGCAGGCCGCACAGGACAGGCGCAACCTCGTACTGCAGAAGATGCTCGACGAGGGTGACATCGACCAGATGGAGTACGACCAGGGCATCAAGACCCAGCTCCCGGCCGCCTCCGAGCTCGCGAAGCCCTCGGTCGAGTCCGAGGCGCCCTACTTCACCTCCTGGCTGCGCCAGCAGGTGGTCGACCTCTACGGGCCCGGTCGCGCGTTCGGCGGCGGCCTGACGGTCCACAGCACACTCGACATGGAGATGCAGAACGCGGCCCAGGAGATAGCGCAGAACACGCTCGCCGGCGTCGCTCCGACCGCCGCGGTGGTCGTACTCGACAACGAGACCGGCGGGGTCAAGGCGATGGTCGGCGGCAACGACTATCAGAACCATCCGTTCAACCTGGCGACGAACGGGCACAGGCAGCCAGGATCGTCGTTCAAGCCGTTCACTCTGGCGACCGCACTCAGCCAGGGAATCTCCACGAGCACCACCTATGCCTCCAACGAGAAGATCTTCAAGGTCCCGCACTCGAAGAACGAGTACTTCGACGTTCACAACTACGACGACACCTACTACGGCAGCTCCAGCCTCGAGACGTGCACGGTCCACTCGGACAACTCCTGCTACGCGGAGCTCGCGCTCGGCCGGACCCTGAGGTGCACCTCCGGCTGCGGTGGCAGCCCCGCGGTGCGAGGCGGCACCAAGCGGATCGCCCACACCGCGCACGAGATGGGCATCGACACCAAGTTCTCGACCAACCCGTCGATGGTCCTCGGCGCGATCGACCCGGGCGTCAGCCCGCTCGAGATGGCGCACGCCTTCCAGACGATCTCCGCAGACGGTGAGCGAGTCGGCGGCAACCTCGACGCGAGCCTCGGCCCGAACAACACGCCCTACCAGCTCGCCCCGGTCGCGATCGACAAGGTCACGGACCCGGGTGGAGACACGATCGCCGAGGACAAGCCGCGGAAGATCAGGGTCCTGTCCTCGGGGGTCGCCTCGACGATGAAGAACATCCTTCGCGAGAACGTCCTCGCCGGCACCGGCGTCCTCGCCCAGCAGGCGGGCCACAACGCCGCGGGCAAGACCGGAACGACCGAGAACAACGGCGACGCGTGGTTCTGCGGCTTCACCGATCACTTCACCGCCTGCGTCTGGGTCGGCCACGCCGACACCAACACGCCGATGGAGACCGACTACAACGGCGGCCCCGTCGACGGCGGCACCTACCCCGCCCTGATCTGGGGCCGGATCATGGCCGCGATCGAGGCGATCTACAGCGAGCACAAGGCCGAGGCGAATGACAAGGGTGACTCGAGCTCAAGCGACTCCGGGTCCAGCGCCAGCACTCCGTATATCCCCTCCTCGGGCTCGTCCTCCGGCTCCTCCTCATCGTCCGGAGGCGGCGGTGGAGGCACCGGTGGTGGTGGCGGCGGCCCGACCGCGGCTCCCCCGCCCACGTCCGGCGGTGGCGGCG
>DATAPB010000182.1:0-3584 GCA_036265435.1 Solirubrobacterales bacterium
AACCAGGTCAGGTCCGGAAGGAAGCAGCCTTAAGCGGTAGCCGACATGTGATGCAGGCAAGCCTGACCCGAGCCAAACGCAGCGGACACGCCCAGGAGCCTCGTCTCGAGAACGGGTGCACGGTCCATTCTTGGCGACTTACGCATGCCCGTGCATGCACGAGTCGCCGAGCCCGCCTATTTGGCCGGCAGCGAGGCGGCGTACCCCGCTCCGGCCTCAACCCATTCGCTGAGGCCGGCGTCGTCCGCGGTGCCCTCCGCTGAGACGTAGACGATCCCCTTCATCGGCTTCCCAGTGAAGTCGAAGGGACGCACGCCGTCCTCAGCCAGGGCTTTCTCGCCCTCTTCTTCGCCCAGTCGCACGATGAGGTCCTCGCCGAGGACGCCGCACGCCATGTTCCCGCCAAGCATGAAGGCGATCCCACCGAACATCTTGCGTTCGGTCACGTCCGCGCGAGCCGCAAGCACTTCGCGGACGCGCTCAGCGAGTTCTTCGTCGTAGGCCACGGGCGCCAGCGTAGGCGACGGATAGACTCGATTGGTGGCCGAATCAGCCTCTCTGTATCGCCGGCACCGCCCGCAGAGCTTTGCGGAGGTGGTCGGCCAGGAGCACATCGTGCGCACGCTCTCCAACGCCGTCGAGAAGGGCCGCGTCCACCACGCGTACCTGTTCGTCGGCTCGCGCGGGACCGGCAAGACCTCGATGGCGAAGATCCTCGCCCGCTCGCTGAACTGCGTGCAGGGCCCGACGCTGACCCCGTGCGGCGAGTGCGAGCCGTGCCGGACGATCGCCGCGGGCACCTCGCTCGACGTGATCGAGATGGACGCCGCTTCCAACCGCTCCGTCGACGACATCCGGGAGCTGCGCGACCGCGTCGGCTTCGCCCCCGCCGCCGGGCGCTGGAAGGTCTACATCCTCGACGAGGCGCACATGCTCACCAAGGAGGCATGGAACGCCTTCCTCAAGACCCTCGAGGAGCCGCCCCCGAACACCGTCTTCGTCCTCGCCACCACCGAGCCGCAGAAGGTGATGGCGACGATCGTCGATCGCTGCCAGCGCTTCGACTTCCAGCGACCCTCGCTCGAGCAGATCGCCGAGGTCATCCGCCGCGTCGCGACCGCGGAGAAGATCCAGATCGACGACGGCTCCGTCGCCCTGGTCTCGCGCTCCGCCTCCGGCAGCTTCCGCGATGCCCTCGGGACACTCGACCAGCTGGTCGCGTTCGGCGGCGAGACCGTCACCACGGACGAGGTCGTTGAGCTGCTCGGCGCTGCCGACGCGGAGCTCCTCTTCGACACCACCGACGCCCTCGCGAATGGGGATGCGAAGGCGGCGCTCGAAACGGTCGAACGGCTCGCTCGCTCCGGCCGGGACCCGGGCCAGTTCGCCCGCGACCTGATCGCTCACCTGCGCCAGCTCCTGGTCGCCCGGGCGACCGGGGAGGTTCCCGACTCCTTCACCGTCACCGTCGCCCAGCCGGAGCGCCTTGCCGCACAGGCCGAGGGGATCGAGGACGCCAAGCTGATGGGCGCGATCGACGCGCTGAGCGGAGCGGTCGCCGGGATGCGAGAGGGCGACGATCCACGACTGACCCTGGAGGTGGCTCTGCTGAAGGTGGCTACGCCGTCGCTTGACTCCTCGCGCGAGGCGCTGCTCCGCCGGATCGAGTCGCTGGAGGCCCGTCTGACCGGGGAGGGGGGACCGGCGGTCGAGCCCACGAAGCCGGTCGAGGCACCTCCTCCTGCAGAACAGGACGACCCCGAGCAGGAGACCCCCCGGGCGAGCGTTGCCACGGCCAGCGTCGACCTGGATCGCGTCGTGGACCTGTGGCCCGCGGTGGTCGATCACCTGCGCGATTCGGGCTCCGCGATGCTCTCCACCCTCTTCGACGAGGCCAGGCCGCTTGGAATCGACGAGGAGCGCGGAGTCCTGCGGATCGGCTTCCCGGCCTCGGCCAAGTTCAACAAGAAGAAGGCGGAGTCGTCCGCGAACATCGAGCGCATGACCGAGGCCGTCTCCTCGATCGCCGGCGTGCAGCTGCGGCCCACCTACGAGCTGATCGACGGCCAGAATGGGGAGGCCGCGCCGGAGGAGGTGGACGAGATGAGCGAGGAGGAGTTCGTGGACCTGGTGAAAGACAGCTTCGATGCGAATGAGGTCGTCCCAGAAGAGGCTCGTGAGAGCGGGGCCGGCTGATGCCCCAGGGACCCAACCTCAATCAGCTGCTCAAGCAGGCCCAGCAGATGCAGGCTGAGATGGCGAAGGCCCAGGAGGAGCTCAAGAACGAGACCGTCGAGGCGAGCGCAGGTGGCGGCATGGTCAAGGTCACGATGACCGGTGACATGCAGCTCCGCGAGATCACCATCTCGCCCGACGCGATCGATCCGGAGGACGCCGAGATGCTTCAGGACATGGTGTCCGCCGCGGTCAACGAGGCGCTCCGCTCGGCCCAGGAGCTCGCCGCCAACCGCATGGGCGGCATCACCGGGGGCCTCGGCGGAGGCGGACTCCCGGGCCTCCCCGGTATGTAGAGCCACCCCGAGCCCTACGCTGGAGCCATGTACGCCGGACCGATCAGCCGCCTGATCGCCGAGCTTTCCAAGCTGCCCGGCATCGGGCAGCGCACCGCGCAGCGCCTCGCCTTCCACATCCTGCGTGCGGACGACGCCGACGCGCTCGCCCTGGCCGACGCGATCCGCGAGGTGAAGGAGAAGGTCGGCCTGTGCGAGGTCTGCTTCAACCTCGCCGAGGGGGATCGCTGCCGGATCTGCGAGGACGCCCGCCGCGACCAGTCGCTGATCTGCGTCGTGGAGGAGCCAGCCGACGTGATCCCGATCGAGCGCACGGGCGAGTACCGCGGCGTCTATCACGTGCTCGGCGGCGCGCTCTCGCCGATCGACGGCATCGACCCCGAGGACCTGCGGATCACCGAACTGCTCGGCCGAGTGAACGGTGAGATCAAGGAGGTCGTCCTCGCGACCAACCCGACGACTACCGGCGAGGCGACCGCGCTCCATATCGCCGACGCGCTGCGCGGTCGCGTCACGGTGACCAGGCTCGCCAGCGGGCTGCCCGTGGGCGCCGACCTCGAGCACGCCGACGAGGTGACGCTCGGCAAGGCCCTGGCGGGCCGGCAGTCACTCGGTTAGGCAATCCCGCAAAGCCCGTTCGCCCGTATAGCTCGCGATACCCGCCAGCGAGTGAAATAGGGGGTTCTTCCAATGGAGAAGAAAGGCCTGATCGGCCTGGTGATCCTTGCGATCTTTGCCATGACGATCAGCAGCAGCGCAGGTGCCACGGCGAGCGGTGCCGGTGCGGCGAAGAAGAAGTGCAAGAAGCGCCACTCCGCCAAGACGAAGTGCACGCACAAGAAGAAGAGGAAGGTGGATCGTCGGACCTCTCCGGTCATACGAGCAACGCTGACCTGGGGGAACGGCGCGAGCGACGCGGACGTGGACCTCCATGTCTTCGACGCGAACGGCAACCAGGCCGGCAACGGATCGAACACGATCCCATTGAGCTCGTTCTCGGGCGACGTGTCAGGCCCCGCGGGAAGCGAGACCTTCACGGACGCTCTCTTTACC
>DATAPB010000183.1:0-3763 GCA_036265435.1 Solirubrobacterales bacterium
GCTGATCTTGGTCGCCAGGTAGGCGTTGGACGCAAGCTTGATCATCTCCGCGCTGGAGAGATCGGTCCGGATGATCGGCGCGTCGAGCGGCTCATATGCGGCCGCGACGGCGTCCGCGGCCCACTCCGCCCCCGTGTCGGAACCGATCACGACGCGGTCGGGATGCAGAAAGTCCTTGACCGCGGTTCCCTCCTTCAGGAACTCGGGACATGAGACATAGGCCAGATCCGGGGCGTCGCGGTGGATCGTCCGTCCTGTGCCGACGGGGACGGTGCTCTTCATCACCAGGGCCTTGCCCTCGGGCTCGCCGATCTCCTTCACGGCCGTCTGTACGGCGGAGAGGTCCGCGTCGCCTGAGTAGGTCGGCGGGGTCTGGACGCAGACGAAGAGCAGGCGCGGGCCATCGAGGAGCTCCGCCATCTCTGTGGTGAAGATGAGCCGCTCGCGGTTTCGCTCGATCAGCTCCGGCAGGCTGGGCTCGTGAATCGGAACCTCTCCCCGTTGCAGCGACTCAACCTTCTCGGGGACGATCTCTCGCACCACGACGCGATGGCCGAGCTCGGCGAAGCAGGCGGCGGTCACGAGACCGACCCAGCCGGCCCCGATCACCCCGATCGGCTCCCTCTCGCTCACGCTCGAATCCCCCGCGCCTAGGTCCCCGGAAGCTGCCGGAAGCCCACCGCGATCTTCAGCATGTCCTCGTTCGAGATCGTCTCGATCAGGGAGTTCGAGACCCAGAACGAGCCGCTGTCGGTCTGCCAGGCCACCTGGCGCAGGCGGTCTCCGTCGTAGTACAGCTTGTAGTCGCGGTCGCCGATCGTCCTCGTCTCGCTCGGGTCCGAGAGGATCGGCGGGTCCTTCCAGCGCGTCCCCTCGAAGCCGTAATAGTCGCCCAGGCCCGGCAGCGAGAAGACCCACTTGTAGGCGGCGCGCTCGTCATGGGGCGGTGACTGGTCGCCCTTGCCGTTGATCTTGTACACGCGTGGCTTCTGCGCGTAGTCGCTGCCATCCTCGAGCACGGTCGGGTAGTAGACCGGCACCTTCTCCTTTCGGGCCTTGATGCCGCGAGCCAGCGACTTGCCGTACGTCGTCCGGGTGAGAGAGGTGGACGGGCCGGAGGACTTCTTCTTCCCGGCCGCCGGCCTCGACTTCGTGAAGTCCGGCGGCTTCTGGGTGGTGACCGGCTTGTTGGGCTTGGCGCTCGACCCAGCCGGCCCGGGAGTGCCCTCCACTCCCATGAGCTGGTTCACCGCCTGATGGATCTTCGCCTCGCTCGCGTAGACGTAGGACGGGCCGAGGGTCGCATTGAAGTGGACCTCCTTCACCTGCGCGCCCCGCAGGTCGAAGAACAGCCTCAGCAGCTCGAGAAGCTGCGAAGCCTGGTCGATGTCGGATGACGTGTACGAGGCGAAGATGTGGAGCAGCTTGTGCCGGTCGTCAATGATCTTCGACGGGGGCAGCTTGGCCCGCGCCTCGCGGAGGAACTGCTGCTGACGGGCCGCTCGCACGATGTCGGTGTCCGTATGCCGGTAGCGGACGTAGGACAGTGCATCGAATCCACACAGGGCCTGATAGCCCGGCTGGAGGTTGATCTCCGAGGTGCCCGTGTTCGGAGGGATGTAGTAGCGCCGGTCGACGTCGACGTAGACGCAGCCGATCGCGTTCACCGCCCGCGCGAACCCGGTGAAGTCGACGTTCACCAGGTGGTTGATCTGCAACCCGGTCAGCTGCTTGACCGTCCGTAGCGTCAGCTTCGGGCCGCCGAATGAGTACGCGGCGTTGAGCTTGTCGGTGCCGACGCCCGGTATGTCGACCTTGAGGTCGCGTGGCAGGGAGAGCAGCGCGATCGCGCTGCGGTCGGGATCGAGACGGAGCAGCATCGTGGTGTCCGAGAGCCCGAACTTGCCGCTGATCTCCTGGTTTCGCTTGTCGGAGCCGATGATCATGATCGTCTGCGGGCCCGAGCTCGTCGTCCGAGTCAGGAACGGATCCACGCCCTCGATCACGCTGTGGTTCCGCAGGGCGTTGGCGATGTCGGACAGGTAGAGGATCAGGCTGGCGGAGGTCGCGGCCGCGATCGAGGCGACGATCAGGAAGGACGCCGTCAGGAAGCGCAGCCAGATCGGGAAGCCGACGTGCTCCCGCACGACCTTGAAGCCCGAGGTCGTCGCCGACCCGACCTTCTCGAAGCTCGAGGTGATCGCGGAGCCGGCCTTCTGGATGACGGTGGGCTCATCGGCCGCAGCCTCGGCGGCCTCCAGACCCTCCCATTCCTGGGTGGGGGCGGAAACGAGCTCGGCGAGCCTCTCCTCCTCCGCGAGCTCCGGCTTCTCCTCTTCGTCTTCATCGACCTCCTCGCCGTCGACGTCGCCCTCATCGTGATCGCCGTCCTCCGACTCCTCCAGATCACCCTCATCGGGCTCCTCGTCGCCAGAGTCCTGGTCCTGCTCCTCGGCTCGACTCTCGTCCTGCTCAGTTTGCTCGGCCGGCGGCTCGTCCTGCTCGGGTTCCTCGGCCGGCGGCTCGTCCTGCTCGGGTTGCTCGGCCGGAGACTGATCGTCGCCCTTGTCGCCGAACTCGCCGCTCACGTCGAACTGCTGCGTCTCGTCCGGGCCCGGCGTCTCGTCGGGCCGCTGGGCCTCGTCAGGCCGCTGCCCCCAGTCCTGCTGGCCGTTCCCTTCCTCGCGCTCCGGGCTCACGCAGTCATCCCCGGGAAGCTCCTCACGAAGCCCTCCAGCGCCTGCCGGTAGCTCCGCAGCGAGGAGATCGAGACCCACTCAGCGGGGCCGTGGTGACCGTCGCCGATCGGACCGAATTCGACCGCCGGCACGCCGGCGGCGAGGAACGAGACCGCGTCCGAGGCGCCGTCCCGCCCGACGCTCATCACCCGCTCCGGGTGGTGCGGCGAGGCAGCCTCGCACAGGCCGACCACGTATGGCAGGTCCGGCTCGACCACGGCGGGAGCGCGCCGGAAGGTGGCGAGCACCGCGGTGTCGGGAAGGCCGCCGACCTGTTCGAGGATCTCGTCAGGGTCCTGGTCGGGCAGGAAGCGGATATCGACGTCTATGACGCAGGAATCGGGCACTTTGTTCAGGGCGTCGCCGCCCATGATCCGACCGAGATTGATGGATGGGCGGTCGAACAGGGCGGAACTGTGGCGCGCAAACGGTAGCGATTCGATGCCCCTGAATACCTCGACTGCCTTAACGACAGCGTTATCGCCGAGCCATGGGGTGGCGCCGTGTGCGGAGCGCCCGCTGACCTGCAGTCGCATGGCCAGGACCCCCTTGGCCTGCACTCCTACCTGGAGATTGGTCGGCTCGCCGGTGATCGCGAAGTCCCCCACGAACCCGCTCGCGACCAGGGCGTCGGAGCCCCGGTTCTCCTCCTCTTCGGACTCCTCGTCCGAGACGATGCCGAGACGGAGACGAACGTTCTCCTGATCCCGGAGGTCGTGGAGGATGGTGAGCATCACGGCGAGGGCGCCCTTCATGTCATAGGCACCCCGGCCGATCAGGCGGTCGCCCTCGACCTGAGGCTCGAACTGGACCTGCCCGCCGGGCACCACGTCCAGGTGCCCATGCAACACGAGCGTCGGCACCCCGTCTGACGGTCCGACCTCGGCCGTGGTCACCGGCAGGCCGCGGGCCTCGGTCTGGTTCGCGGCGATGTCGTTCGACTCGAGCCAGCCGCCCACGAACTCGGCGGCACGCCGGAGCCCCTCCGCGTTGGAGGTGTCGAAGGCGATCAGCCTCTTTGCGAG
>DATAPB010000184.1:0-44981 GCA_036265435.1 Solirubrobacterales bacterium
GGTTCCCGACGCCGGAGGGGACGGAGCCGGGGGAGATGCTCCGGGAATTGGCGAGCGATGGCCTGCGCCGCCGCTACGGGGACCCGATTCCGGCCGATGCGCGAGAGCGTCTGGACTTCGAGCTCGGGGTGATCTCGGACATGGGCTTCGAGTCGTACTTCCTGATCGTCTGGGACTTCGTCAAGTACGCGAAGGAGAACGGGATCGCCGTGGGCCCGGGGCGAGGGTCGGCCGCCGGGTCGATCGTCGCGTACGCACTGGAGATCACCGACATCGACCCCCTGGCCAGCGGCCTGATCTTCGAGCGCTTCCTCAACCCCGGCCGCAAGTCGATGCCGGACATCGACATCGACTTCTCCGTGCGCGGCCGCGAGCGGATCATTCGCTATGTCGCCGACAAGTACGGCCGCGAGTCCGTCGCCCAGATCATCACCTTCGGCACGATGGCCCCCCGCGCGGCCATCCGGGACGCTGCCCGTGTCCTGGGCTACGACTACGCGACCGGGGACAGACTCGCCAAGCAGATTCCCGAGCCAATCTTCGGCCGCAGCCCGAGCTTCGAGGAGTGCCTGAAACCGGGGGAGGAGCTGAAGCGCACCTACGACTCAGATCCCGACGCGCGGAAGATCCTCGACACCGCGCAGGGGCTCGAGGGCATCGTCCGCAACAACTCGATCCATGCCGCCGCGGTCGTGATCGCGGACCGGCCCCTGCAGGAGATCGTCCCCCTGCAGCTCGCCGAGGACCGCGGCGCGACGAACGGCAATGGGAACAGCGCCACCGAGCGGGCCTACAAGACGGTCACCCAGTACTCGATGGGCCCGATCGAGGAGATTGGCCTGCTGAAGATGGACTTCCTCGGTCTGCGCAATCTCGACGTGATCGAGGACGCGATCGAGATCATCCGCCGCTCGCGCGGCGAGGAGGTCGACATCGAGAAGGTCCCGCTGGACGACCCGGAGACCTACGCGATGCTGGCCAAGGGCGACTCGACGGCTGTCTTCCAAATGGAGTCGGAGGGAATGCGCGACGCCCTGCGGCAGGTCGGACCCACTGAGTTCGCCGACCTTGTCGCGCTGAATGCCCTTTATCGGCCGGGGGCGATGGCCTACATCCCTGCCTACGCGAAGGGCAAGAAGAACCCCGCGAGCGTCCGCTACCCCGACCCGCGCCTCCGCGCCATCACCGAGGAGACCCACGGCTGCGTCGTCTACCAGGAGCAGCTGATGGCCATCGCCCGCGAGCTCGCCGGCTTCTCCGGCGCGGAGGCGGACGACCTGCGCAAGGCGATCGGGAAGAAGAAGCGCGACCTGATGGCGACGATGAAGGACAAGTTCATGAAGGGGCTGGCGGACTCGAAGACCGACCCCAGGGTCGCTGCCGACCTCTGGAAGCTGAACGAGGCGGCGGCGGACTACTCCTTCAACAAGTCGCACGCCGCGTGCTACGGGCTGATCTCCTACCGGACCGCCTACCTGAAGGCCAACTACCCGGCCGAGTACATGGCGGCGGTGATCTCCTCAGTGATGAACACTAAGGACAAGGTCCCGTTCTTCGTCAACCGCTGCGACGAGATGGGGATCGAGGTCCTACCGCCCGACGTGAACACCTCCGACCACGGCTTCGTGGTCTCGGGGAACAGCATCCGCTTCGGCCTCGACGCCGTGAAGAACGTCGGCCACATCGCCGTCCAGGCGATCCTCGACGCCCGTTCGGAGGAGGGGAGCTTCACCTCGCTTTGGGATTTCTGCGAGCGGGTCGACAGTCGGGCCGTGAACAAGCGAGCGGTTGAATGCCTGGTCAAGTGCGGAGCATTTGACTCCACCGGCGCCTCGCGGAAGGGGATGCTGGAGGCGCTGCCGGCGGCGATTGCCTTCGGTCAGAAGGCGCAGGAGGACTCGCGTCTGGGCCAGTCCTCGATCTTCGACCTCGGCGGCGGCGCGGAGGAGTCCGGGCCATCGCGACAGCACCACGCCCCGATCCGGGCGGAGGAGTTCGACCAGCGCGAGCTGCTGCGGCTCGAGAAGGAGACGCTGGGCACGTTCCTCTCCTCGCATCCCCTCGCGGAGGTGAAGGAGGCGCTCCGCACCCGGGTGGACTGCTCGCTCACGAGCCTCTCCGACAAGCAGGACGGCTCCTGGGTGACGGTCGGCGGGATCGTCACGGAGTTCAAGCGCCACAAGTCGAAGAATGGGTCGCTGATGTCGTTTGCCACGCTCGACGACGTCGAGGGTCAGGTTGAGATGCTGGTCATGGGGAAGGCGTACGAGGCCTCGCACGAGTTCCTCGCCGCCGACGCGATCGTGATCGTGCGGGGCCGACTCGACCACAAGGGCCGCGGCGACACCAAGCTCGTGGCGCAGGAGGTGGAGCTCTTCCAGCCGAGCGAGGACGAGGTCGCGAAGGCCCGGGCCGTCAGGGAGCGCGACAACGGCCCGCTGCGGCTGCACATCGACGCCGCGGTGTTCGGGGTCACAGTGATCGAGGAGCTGAAGACGATCCTCGGCCACTTCCCCGGCGATTCCGAGGTGTTGCTCGTCATGAAGACCCGCCAGGGCCTCCGAGAGCTCCAATTCGGGCGCGAGTACCGGGTTCGCCGCTCGGCCGGCCTGGACGCCGAGATCGACGCACTGCTCGGTACCGCGGCCCGGGCCGCTTAGAATCCGGAGGCTCCGTCCGGGCGGGGTTCCCATGGGGAGTGGAACTCAGCAAACGCGTTCCGGCGAGAGCCTGGCGAGCTACCAGGCCGAGAGCTGGACTACTCGGCAGCTGGCCGAGTTTCTGTCGGTGGTCTCGTCGTTCACCGACGAGCGCGCCGCGCTGCAGGGCTGCGTGGAACGGGCGGCCGCGGCGATCGGCGCCGAGGTGGCCGTCCTCGTCCGAGACGGGAAGGTCGCTGCCTCGATCGGATTCCCAGATGGAGACGAGCCGGTCGCGGACCTCCTCGGGGCCTCCGGCGACCTGCGCTTCGAGCGCAGGCTGGGGGGCCTGGGGCTCTGCACGGGAATCTGCTCGCTGGTCGAGGACGAGGGCACGCTCCTCGTGGCGCGAACGGGGCGCAGGGACTTCAGCAAGGACGAGCTGGACCTGCTCCGCGGGATGGGGCGGGTTCTCGCCCTCTCGCTGCGGAGCATCCGGCTGATCGGGGAGCTCCGCGAGCGCCAGACCCTCCTCGAGCGCCTGACTCTGCTGCAGCGTTCCATCGCCAGCCGCGCCGACATCGAGGACGTGCTCGACGCGATCGTCACGGGCGCGAGCGAGCTGCTCGGCGACGAGCTGGTCGACCTCAGCCTGATTGACCCCGAGGACCCGACGATCCTGGAGGTAGTCGCCTCGGTCGGCTACGCGCCCGAGCTGCTCGCCCAGATCCGCCGCACTCCGGTCGAGATCGGCATCGCCGGCCACGCCGTGACCGAGCGGCGCCCCATCGTCGTCGAGGACTACGGCGCCGATCCCCGGCGGATGCCCGACGTCGTGGTGGACGGCCTGCGGGCTGTGATCTCCGCGCCGGTCTACCAGCGAGGGGAGCTGGTGGGCGCGCTCTCCCTGGGCACCCGGAAGCCGGGGCGCCGGTACAGCGAGATCGAGCGTGACGCCGTGCTCGCCTTCGCCGAGCATGCGGGCCTCGCGCTGAACGACGCGAAGGCCGTCGAGGAGACGGCGCACCAGGCCTTCCACGACCCCCTCACCGGCCTGGCGAATCGCGCCCTCTTCGTCGATCGCCTCGCCCAGGCGCGCACCCGCGCGGCCGCGGCGGGCGACACCGTCGGAGTGCTGTTCGCCGACCTGGACGGATTCAAGACGGTGAACGACAGCCTCGGGCACGCAGCCGGTGACCAACTGCTGATCATCGCCGGTCAGAGGCTCGCGTCGGTTGTGGGCCCGACCGACACCGTCGCCCGGTTCGGCGGGGACGAGTCCGCGATTCTCGTCGAGGACGTCCGACAGCCGATCGAGCTCGCCCGCTTGGCCCGGCTCGCGCTCGACTCGCTCGAGCGCGTCGTCGAGGTCGAGGGCCGCGAGGTCTTCATCACCGCCAGCATCGGGATCGCGGTGGGTCTGGAGGAGCCGGAGGACCTGCTCCGGAACGCCGACCTGGCGATGTACGAGGCGAAGGGACAGGGCAAGGGCCGCTACGAGATCTGCCAGCGCCACATGCACGAGGCGGTCGCGCAGCGGCTCGACCTCGAGCTCGACCTGAAGCGAGCCGCCGACCGCGACGAGTTCGTCCTCCACTTCCAGCCGATCGTCGAGATGGAGGGAGAGAGCGTCGTCGGGGTGGAGGCGCTGATCCGCTGGATGCACCCAACTAAGGCCTGATCCTGCCCGACCAGTTCATCCCGATCGCCGAGGAGAGCGGGCAGATCCACGCCCTGGGGCGTTGGGTCCTCTGGGAGGCGTGCCAGCAGGTGCTCGAGTGGGAGGACACCCACGGCAGGCTCGGGCTGAACGTGAACATCCGGGTGCCCAGCTGCGTCAGGCGAGCCTCGTACGCGAGGTCTCGGGGATCCTCGAGGCGACGGGATTGGAGCCCGACCGGCTGACGCTGGAGATCACGGAGTCCGTCCTGATGGAGGTCAGCTCGAGCAATACCGAGCGGCTCGACGCCCTGAAGAAGCTCGGGGTTCAGCTGGCGGTGGATGACTTCGGCACCGGGTACTCGTCGCTGCAGTACCTGAAGGGCTTCCCATTCGACTGGCTGAAGATCGCGAAGCCATTCGTCGACGGCGTTGGGGACTCGGATGCGCAGGCTCGGATCGCTCGAGCGATCGTCGACCTCGCCCACAGCCTCGAGATCGAGGTGATCGGGGAGGGGATCGAGTCGAGGCGGCAGGCCGCAATCCTGGGAGAGCTGGGCTGCTTCAACGGCCAGGGGTTCCACTACTCGCCGCCGCTTCCGGTCGAGGAGGTCTCGGAATACCTGGCCGCCGGATCCGCCGCGCGCTAGCAGATTCACCCCCAATTGCGCAAGGGCTGGACCCGTATCGGCATTCCCATCCGTCCGCCGACGCGGCCTAGACTGAATGCCTCGTGTCAGGGCGTATCCAAGAACAACGCAGCACAGCCGGCGAGTGCCGCCAGTGCAGCTCCTTCTGCGACAAGCTGGTCGACCCGGCGGGCTGTCTCGAGATGGGGTGCAAGTACCTCTACACATACGAGGACGCCCGCACCGGGGGCCGCTACATGGGCTGCATGAACAAGGTCTTCGGCGCCGAGATCGACTTCGACATGTTCCTGCTGGCCGAGCGCGCTCGCGAGGGCTTCGGCGGGATCAAGATGACCGGCGATCCTCTCCCGCACTGCCAGTTCTCGGTCGAGCGGGCCTACGAGGGCGATGGGCCCGCGTACGAGTGCGTCAACCGTCGTTTCTTCGACGCGCCCGACGATCACCCGGAGTCGATCCGGGCGTTCGACCTCCGCAACTCGCTGACCTGACGGTCAGCCGAGCAGCTCCTCCAACCGGTCGAAGCTGTCGGTCCACCCGTCACGGTGCAGCTCGAGCCTCTCCGCGGTGGCGAACTCCCCCTGTCTCAAGCCGACATCGGTCTGATCGCCCCGGTCCTCGAGCGACAGGGTCACCACGGTCTCCCGGTCGTCCGTGTGGGGCGGATCCCAGACGAAGGTGTACGAGAGGCGGGATGGGGGTTCGACCTCGCGGAATTGACCGTCGAGATGGAAGGCGTCACCCTCCGGCGGCTGCATTGCGATGCGAAAGGTGCGTCCGACCCGCGGCTCGAAGTCGACACTCGGAGAGCCGAATCCCTTGGGGCCGAACCACTCGGGCAGCTCGCGGGGGTCCGTCAGCGCTCGCCAGACGTCCTCGATGGGTGCCGGCAGAACGCGAGTCATCTGCAGCCGAAGGCCTTCGCTTGGCGTCATCTTGATCTCTGGGGACTGGAGCGCATCGTATGCCGGGACTCGCTATCAGTCCAAGGGATGGGCGGGACCCTTCGCAAGCCGGCCGCGACATGGGTGATCGCGACGATCGTGGCGATGGCGCTGATCGGCTGTGGCGGGGCATCGGCCGCCCCGCCGCAGCGGGTGGCCGACGAGATCAAGCAGAACGACGCCGCCCTGCGGCAGGCAATCGACGCCTGGCGCTCGGCGGGTGATCCGCCTTCGACCGTCCCGCCGTCCGACGTCGTTGACCGGTCGGCCGATCTCCAGGACGAGGTCGCCTTCCTGGGCGACCACCCGAACCTCGCCAGGCGGGTCATTCCGCTGCTCAGCGGCCAACTGCGCGGCGAGGTCACCCGCCTGTACGCCGCCCGCCGCGCGCTCCTGAGGCTCTCCGCCGGGTCGAAGCACAAGAAGCTGAAGCTTGGCCGGCGGCCGCCACTGTCTGACCTCGTCTCCTTCTACAGCGAGGCCCAGAGCCGCTTCGGAGTCGGCGCCAACTACCTCGCGGCGATCCACCTGGTGGAGACGAAGTTCGGGCGGGTCGTCAACAACAGCGTGGCCGGCGCCCAGGGGCCGATGCAGTTCATCCCGTCGACCTGGGAGATCTACGGCCACGGTGGAAACATCAGGGACCCGCACGACGCCATCCTCGCCGCCGCCCGTCTGCTGCGAGCCAACGGGGCGCCTCAACGGTATGGACCCGCGCTGCGCGCGTACAACCCCTCCGGCCTCTATGTGGATGCGGTCACCCGCTACGCCAGGGAGATCGCCGCCAATCCCTACGCGCTCTACTACCTCTACGCGTGGGAACCGTAACGTCCGCCCCTAAGCGGAAACCTTTACGCGTCCGCGCCCTGCGGCTACTGTCGAATTCGGACGCTGCGTGAAGAGGGGAGAGAGCATGAGCGAGGCGAGATACGACGCGATCGTCATCGGTGCGCGCTGTGCGGGGTCACCCACGGCGATGCTCCTGGCCCGTCAGGGCCACCGGGTCCTGCTGGTCGACAAGGCGACCTTTCCCAGCGACACGATGTCAACGCACCTGGTCCATCCCCCGGGAGTCGCGGCGCTCGAGCGCTGGGGGCTGCTCGAGAGGCTCGAGGCCACCGGGTGCCCAGCGGTCGAGAGGTATTCGTTCGACTTCGGTCCCATCACGATCGCCGGGAACCCGCGACCAATCGACGGGATCGCGCGCGCCTACGGGCCACGTCGAACCGTCCTCGACAAGCTGCTGATCGACGCCGCCGCGGAGGCCGGCGCCGAGGTGCGGGAGGGCTTCACAGTGGAGGAGGTCCTCGCCAAGGAGGGCAAGGTCGAGGGCATCCGCGGGCACGCAAAGGGAGGCACAAGTGTCGGCGAGCTCGCCAAGGTGGTGATCGGGGCCGACGGCAGGCACTCAAAGGTCGCCAAGGCCGTCCAGCCGGAGCAGTACAACGAGCGACCCTCGCGGCTCGTCATGTACTACGCCTACTGGAGCGAGCTGCCCGTCGGCGGCTTCGAGACCACCATTCGCGCGGAGAACCGCCGGGGATGGGCCGCACTCCCTACGCATGACGGCCTGACCTGTGTCCCGTTCGGCTGGCCACGCGAGGAGTTCCGGGCGAATCGCACTGACATCCAGGCCAACTTCATGAGAGCTGTGGATCTGGCGCCGGAGTTCGCCCAACGCGTGCGCGGGGCACGGCGAGAGTCGAAGTTCGTCGGTTCCGCCGAGCTGCCCGGCTACTTCCGCAAGCCGTTCGGCCCAGGCTGGGCGCTGGTCGGCGATGCCGGCTACCACAAGAATCCGATCACCGCGATGGGCATCAACGACGCGTTCCGCGACGCCGAGCTTCTTTCCACCGCGCTGCACCAGGCGCTGGCGGGCGAGCGCGAGTACGACGAGGCGATGCGCGCCTATCAGCACGCTCGCGACGAGCAGGCAGCACCCGTCTACGAGTTCACGGACGAGTTCGCGACCATGGAGCCCCCGCCACCCGAGATGCAGCAGCTCCTCGGCGCGATCTATGGCGATCAGAAGGAGATGGACGCGTTCATCAGTGTCCAGGCCAGCACGATGCCCGCTCCGGACTTCTTCGCTCCGGAGAACGTTGGGCGGATCATGTCCAGGGATGCAGCGGGGGGCTGATCCTCAGCGTTTCGTCGCCTCGCGCCAGAGCCGGCGGACGAGCTGCACGTCCTTCTTCTCCACGTCGTGGCCGTCGATGCCGGGGCCCTCGAGCACGGCCGGGACCTTCTGGAGACGGCGTTCGCCGAGGAAGGCGCGAAATCCCCTGCGCCCGATCTCGCCCTTGCCGATCGGTGCGTGCCGGTCGCGATTCGAGCCCAGTGGGTCGGTCGCGTCGTTCACGTGCATCAGCTTCAGCTGTTCGAGACCGACCTTCGCTTCGATCTCGTCGACCAGGTCCTTCGTGCCCTCGGGCGTCGCAATGTCGTAGCCCGTGGCGTAGAGGTGGCAGGTGTCGATGCAGAGGCCGAGTCGCTTGGGACCGCCCGTCTTGTCGATCAGCTCTGCGGTCTCGTCGAAGTCACGCCCGAGGAGCTGCGGCGAACCGGCCGTGTTCTCGTAGAAGATCGGGCAGCGCTCGCTGCGGGAGAGAGCTTCCTTGATCAGTTCGATCGCGCGCTTTCGAGCATTGCTCCTCGTGTCGTCCTTCAGCGCCCCGGGATGGACGACCACACCCATAGCGCCGATCTCATCGCCCACCCGCAGGGCGTGAGTGAGGGATTCGAGCGACTTGCGCCGCATCTCCCTGTCCTTCGCCGCCGGGTTGATCAGGTAGATCATGTGGATGGCGACCACCTGGACGCGCGAGGCCGCCATCGCCTCGCGGAATGCGGAGAAGTCGGCCTCGGAGTAGCTCGTCGGACGCCACATCCGCGGGCTCTGATTGAAGATCTGGATCGCGTCGCAGGTGCGCTCCTGGGCCCGCTCGACGGCCCTGACGAGACCACCCCCTGTGGAAACATGGGCGCCGATCAGCATGGTGAGCTCAGATCCATCAGTTCGCGTCCGCTTCGCCCCGTCCCCCACGGGCGCCCTGCACATCGGGGGAGCGAGGACGGCACTGTACAACTGGCTCTACGCGCGAGGACGTGGGGGAGAGATGCTGCTGCGGATCGAGGACACCGACCGCGAGCGCTCCACTCCTGAGAACGTCGAGCAGATCCTCGATGCCCTGCGCTGGCTCGAGCTCGACTGGGACGAGGGGCCGATCAGCCAGTACGAGAGGGCCGAACGCCATCGCGAGGCGCTGGAGCGGTTGCTCGAGTCCGGGGCGGCATATCGGGACTCAGCCACCAGCGAGGACGTCGCGGCCTGGAAGAAGGAGCACGACAATCGCGGCTACCGCGGCGAGGCCACCGACGACGCCGGCGCGGCGGTTCGCCTGCGTGTCCCGGACTCCGGGGACACGGTGGTCGACGACGAGATCCGCGGCGACGTTCGCTTCCCGAACGAATCACAGGACGACTTCGTGATCGCCCGCGGCGACGGGTCGGTCCTCTACAACTTCGCGGTCGCCGTCGACGACGCGGACATGGGGATCACTCACGTGGTCCGCGGCGACGACCACCTCTCCAACACCCCCAAGCAGCTGCTGGTGATGGAGGCGCTCGAGATATCGCCGCCGCGCTACGCGCATCTGCCGCTGCTGCACGGGCCGGACGGCAAGAAGCTCTCGAAGCGCCACGGCGCCGCCAGCGTGCAGGAGCTCCGCGACGCCGGCTATCTGCCCGCCGCCGTGCGGAACTATCTCGCACTGCTCGGCTGGGGCACCCAGGACGACACCACGATCCTCAGCACCGACGAGTTGATCGAGCGCTTCGACCTATCCGCCGTCGGCCGCTCGAGCGCGATCTTCGACGAGCAGAAGCTCCGCTGGCTGAACGGCCGCTACATGCGGGAGATGGACCTCGATGCGTACACCGAGGCGGTCGCGCGGCATGTCGGGCGGGAGCCGGACGAGCGTCTCGGAGCGGCGTGTGCGATCGCCCAGGAGAAGGCGCAGACCCTGAACGAGGTCTGGCCGCTGATCGGATTCCTCTTCCAGGAGCCCGAGACGGACGAGAAGGCATGGCGCAAGGTGATGAAGGACGGTGCGCTGCCGCTGCTGCAGGAGGCCCTGGACGCCCTGCGGGAGGCGGATTCCTTCGAGCCGGACGAGCTCGAAACCCGGCTCGGCCGGATCCTCGCTGAGCACGACGTGAAGCCAGGCAAGCTCTACCAGCCGATTCGGGTGGCGATCACGGGTACGTCGGTCTCGCCCGGGATCTTCGAATCGCTCGCCGTGCTGGGCAAGGATCGCTCGGTGGAGCGGATCGAGCGGGCCGTGGAGCGGCTTTCCACCGAGGCCGCTGACCGAAGCCGTT
Organism: Solirubrobacterales bacterium; assembly: GCA_036265435.1. Classification (GTDB taxonomy): domain Bacteria; phylum Actinomycetota; class Thermoleophilia; order Solirubrobacterales; family 70-9; genus DASUPK01. Next base: position 10,273 of record DATAPB010000184.1, read on the forward strand.
CGTGAATCAACGTATGGGCTAAACAATTGGCCATTCGGTGCCGATGAGTACCGCATGGCAACGACGGCGACCACAACTCGTGGCGCGCAGAACGGCACCCGTGGGGAGGGCCGGGGGCGCGTCCTCGCCGCCGCCTTCGATGAGGCCGAGCACCAGCCGGCCCTACAGGAGGGCCGCGACCAGGCGCTCGAGCTGGTGAATCGCGGGGCGCCGCCGCACGAAGTCGCCGGCGTGGTGGAGTCGGATGTGGGCCTCACCTGCGCGATCGTCCGCGCTGCCGGCCAGCTGCAGGGTGGCGGGCGGATCCGCAGCGTCGCCGACGGGATCGAGCGGCTGGGTCCCGGTGCCGTCGAGGCGATCCTGCGCTCAGCTCCCGCCTACGACATCTTCAACGGGGACGGCCGCCTCGCGCTCGCCCCGGACCGGTTCCGCCTCCACGCCCTTGACGTGCAGCGGGCCGCCGACCGGATCGCCGAGCTCAGCGGCATCGGCGACCGCGACGAGGTGGCCCTCGCCGCAATCCTCCACGACATCGGCCGGCCGGTGCTGGCGCGACTGCATCCGGGCTACGCCGAGCGATTCGATCGCCGGAGTGCGACGCCCGACGAGCGGATCGCCCGGGAGCGCCGCGAGCTCGGCATCGACCACGCGCTGGTCGGCGGCGTTCTCACGCGCCGCTGGGGCGTTCACGCTCGCGTCGCCGAGACGATCGAGCGCCATCACACCGACCAGGCCGAGGGAGTCGCGGCGGTGCTCCGCTTCGCTGACATGGTGGCCGCCCACCTCGAGGACTGCCCGGTCTCGACACAGGACCTGATCGACTCGGCCGAGCATTGCGGCCTCGACGAGCACGCCGTGCGGATGGTCCTCTACGAGCTCCCCCAGGGCAAGGGCACTCGCCGCCGTGCGACCGGCCCGTGCCCGCTGTCATCGCGCGAGCTGGACGTGCTCCGGCGCCTCGCGGAGGGCAAGGTCTACAAGCAGATCGCCGCGGAGCTCGATCTCTCCGCGAGCACCGTCCGCAGCCACCTGCACAACGTGTACGGAAAGCTCGGCGCTCTGGATCGCGCTCAGGCGGTTCTCATGGCGACCGAGCAGGGCTGGATCTAAGAGTTCCTCCTCCAGCGTCGACTCGCCCTCGATCTCCACGGGCGGGCCGACGTGCCCGGATCAGCAGCGCCGCGATCGCGATTCCGATCGAGTCGATGGCGACGTCGACGGGCGTGCCGGTCCTGCCGCTGACGAAGGTCTGGTGAAACTCGTCCGTGCACGCGTAGACGAAGGCGATGCCGACCGCAATCAGCAGCGGCCTTCCGGCCACCCCGCGAAGCGCCCACCACCACAGGGTGGTGAGCAGCGCGTAGCCGCTTAGGTGACCGAGCTTGCGGATGATGACGTCCCACCACGGGTGCTCGCCGGTCGAGGACTGCGCCGAGAGGTAGAAGATCACGCCCATCAGCAGGAGCGGCGCGATCGAGCGCAACAGGGCTCGGTTGGGTCGATTCATCGCCGAGCCGCCCGGCCCGGTAAAAGGGTTGTCGTGATCTCGGTCACCTCGAAGTCACGTTACGCGGTGGTGGCGCTGGCCGAGCTGGCGCGCGCCGGCGACAACCCGATGCCGATCGGGCAGGTCGCCGAGCGCCGCGGCATCCCGGTGCAGTTCCTCGAGCAGCTCTTCTCGACGCTGCGGCGCGCCGGCATCCTGATCAGCCACCGTGGCGCCAAGGGCGGTTACACGCTCGCCCATCCCGCGGACCAGATCAACGTGCTCGAGGTGGTGCAGGCGCTCGACGGCGTGGTCGGCCAGGAGGCAAAGGAGGCCGGCGGCATCTGGGAGGAAGGCGTGGAGGCGCTGCGCACCACCTTCCGCTCGACCACGATCGCCGACATCGCCCGCCGGGAGGCCGAGGAGGCCGGCGCGGGGATGTATCACATCTAGAAGGCGTCGCACTGCCATGCGGAAAAACGCATGGGCAAGCCAAATCCGTCCGGTTAGACCCGGTTATCCCCGGTTGTTGGGTGTCTGACTGCGCGTAGAGGGTGGCTCCAAAGGCTTGAGCCCGGACGAACTCGCCTACTCTGATACCCCGGCAGCTTCGAGGGCTTCGGACTCGGTCGTACAGTTGCGCCACCAGACGCATTTCCCGTCGCGCCACCTCTGCGGCATCCAGAAGGGATCGATGAGTGGCGTTGTGCTTTCAGCACCATGACCCCAACCCCGGATGTGGGCGAGCGTGACGTCGGCAGCGAGATCACGCAACTCCTCGACCTCGATCTCGTAGTCGGGAAAGACGCCTAGGAAGTTGTCCCACCACCGGCGCAGTCCCTCGTGTCCGGTGTAGGCGCCCTCCATCGCAACCAAGCGCGACTCGACCTGAATCTCCTCGTGTGTGAGCGCCACAAAGGCCTCCCAGTCGCGTTGGTTGAACGCGTGGGCCATTGCCAGTGTCCTGTGGACGTTCTCCTCCGACATCGCCTACTCGCCAAGCCCGGCGGCTTCGAGGGCTCTTCCCACGCTCAGAAGACCGCCAAGACCCTCAGCCAGGTGACAGCTCTACGGGGTGATGAACTCCAAACACCCCGCCAGCGGCTGGTCGAGCCGGGACCACTCGCTCTGGAAGAATCCGGGCGGGTGCACCCCTTCGGACTGTGCCTCCGCGATGAAACCGTGCGCAATCGCGGCACGGTCTCCGGGTTGACTAGCGAGGCTCGCACCCACCTCTCCGGCACAGCTGGCGTTCGGATTTGCCGTCGCCGCCGATGCCGAGGCACTCACCCCGAGCACCAGCGCCAGCGTTGCAACAAGGACGAGCAACGATCGCTTCATGGCGGTCCTCCCTCAGAGGAATTGGTCAATCCAGGCTACGCCCGCGATCCAGCGGCCTCAAGGGCGTTTCGGGGAAGGGAGGTCGCAAGCCTGCGGCTGACGCCCGCAAGACCGCCGATTGGCTGTGTGTCAAGAAGACTCCCCCCGACGGGAACGGGGACACCGCATCAGAGCGGGTGGCCCTCCGAGTCGCACAGCTGCGGGGCGCCCACCTGCTCCGACTCGACGATCACCAGCTGACGCTCCATCTCGTCCGGCTTGATGCTTCCGCTGCGGTTCTCGTACGGATGATCGAGGAACCAGATCAGCAGCAATCCAGCGACGACGAGCGCCGCGATCGCTCCCATCAGGGTCCCCTGGACTATGAAACCTTCGCGCCGGTCCGCGAAGAAGAGAGCGAACCCGACCGTCACGATCGCCCCGAGGCCGAGGATGAACCAGACCGGCGCCGGCAATGCGCGGTTGGCCTCGCTGAGCCGCGCACGGCGGGCGTCGGTGCGCTTGTCCTCCTGCTCGAGCAGCTGCAGGAATGCGGCCTCCTGGGCGGGCCCGGCCGGCTGGACGTGGCGGAGTCCGTCCTCCAGGCGAGTCACCCAGCCCTGAACCACCGGGCTTCGGTCTCCGTGCTTCATCGCCGACCACTCATCGTGCACCACAGCGCGCCCGTAACAGATCAGCGTTCCCTGGAGGGGATTTCGCTCTGCCGGAGGGAAGAACGCCGCCGTCCGCGAGAGCTGGACCACGGCGATCGCGTCCTCCTCGGCGCCCGTCTTCGCGTCGTTGAAGCTTTCGAACGCCTCGAGGACGACGAACGCGAGCAGCACCGCGAAGGCCGTGCCGAGAAAGGTGAAGATCCCTGCTCCGCGCTCCACCTCAACGAAGAAGTGATCGACCCTCGACCGGCGTCTGACCAGGTACATCAGCCCGACCGCGATGCTCGCGGCGGTCGCCACGGTCAGGGCCATCAGCCACAGGTTCACTCAGCCATCTCCCCGTAACCCCAGGGCCATCCTAGTCGTCTGACCGTCAGGGTTGGCGCGAGCGGCATGCCCGTCGCCGCATCGGATGGGACGTCACTCTCGCCCGTTGTTGGAGGCTGATGCGCGATCGCGGCGGGTGAGCCCTCGCGTTGCGCGCGGCCAACCACGAAACCGGGCACGGGGCCGTCGACGATCGCGCTCGCGCCGCCGCTCCCGCGTCGGGATAGGCCACCAGTGCTGTAGACCCATGCGCTCCTTCGCCTCCACCAAGCGTTCCCTCGCCTGTAAAGAAGTGAGCGCCGCCGGACGTCGCAGGGGTACGGGGTGCATTCGAGTGTGCGGCGACGGTTCTGGGGGTAGGAGCCTCTCGTGTCAACGATTGCCGTAATCGCCATTGTGATCGCCGTCGTCGTCGTCGTCGCCCTGTTGCTGGTGGGCGCCCGCCGCGCAGCCGAGAAGCGTCGCCGCGAGCGCGAGCTCGAGCGCGAACGCCTTCGCAGCGAGGCGGCCGGACATCAACAGGAGGCCGAGGCCCACGCCGTGACGGCGACGGAGAAACAGGACGAAGCGGATCGCCAACGTGAAGCCGCGACCGAGCACGCTGCGGTCGCCGAAAGGCACGCCAAGGAGGCGGAGGCGAGCAAGCGGCGCGCCGTCGAGGCCGAGGAACGTGCCGAACGCGAACAGCGTGCCTCCGAGTTCCACGGCGAGCGCGCCGCCGAGCGCGAACGCGAACTCGACTGATCTTCCCTGGATGACGTCGAGGGGATAGAGGTTGCCCGTGGCGGACCAAGTGAGTGAGAACCGCGGCGAAGACGAGGACCACCAGGAACGCGTCAACCGCGAGCTGATCGAGCTCCTCAACGAGCTGCGGGTCGCCCTCCCCGGAGTACAGGTGCTGTTCGCCTTCCTGCTCGCGGTCCCGTTCGCGCAGGGCTTCACGCACACGACGGACTTTCAGCGGGCACTCTTCTTCGCGGTGATGGGCCTCACGGCGATCTCGCTGGCGCTGCTCGTGGCACCGTCGGCCTGGCACAGGATCCGTTTCCGCCAGGCGGACAAGGAGAGGATCCTGCGCGCCTCGAACACGATGTCGATAGCGGGACTCGGCTTCCTAGGCGTGGCCATGACAGGGGCCGTGATGCTGATCGCCGACTTCATCTACAGCCCGACCCTGACGATCGTGAGCGGAGCGCTGGCGTTCGTCGTCTACGGGCTCCTCTGGTACGTCCTGCCGGTGCTTGGCGCGAGAGGGCCGCGGCCGGACGAGGCTCAGGGATAGCCACCCACCAATCTCAGCCTCCGGGCTTCCCCGGTGGAATTGCCGCTCGGTGGTGCAAGCAGAACCGGAAGTGGCCCGGGGAGGAAGTGGACCGCCCTCGGACAGCATCCCTTGCCGCCGGGGGCGGAGGCGGCTCCGACGCCGCGGATCCCTGCCCGGCTCCGCGTCAGCGGCGCACACCCGTTCCGCTTCTACCCCCGGAGGAGGGGCGGGAAACCCCGGAAACCTGACCCGATTACGCTAGTTTTCTCGAATGGCCGGGTCGAACGGGACTGCAACCACACTGCGCGTCGGCGCGGAGAGCTCCGCCGTGGTGGGCAACACGCCGCTCGTCGCGCTGCCGCGTCTCGGCGCTGACCTCCCCGGCGAGGTCGTCGCCAAGCTCGAGTTCTTCAATCCCGGCGGCTCCGTGAAGGACCGCATCGGGGTCGCCATGATCGACGCGGCCGAGCGCGACGGCCTGATCGAGCGAGGCCGCTCGGTGATCGTCGAGCCGACCAGCGGCAACACGGGCATCGCGCTGGCCCTGGTCGCAGCCGCTCGCGACTACCGGCTGATCCTGACGCTGCCCGAGGGCATGAGTCGCGAGCGGACAGCGCTGCTCCGCACGTACGGGGCAGAGGTCCACGAGACGCCGTCGCTCGGCGGGATGAACGAGGCAGTGGACCTCGCCAATCGGCTGGCCGAGGAGCACGCCGGCTTCATCCCGCAGCAATTCTCCAACCCGGCCAACCCTGAGATCCACCGCCGCACGACGGCTGAGGAGATCTGGCGGGACCTCGACGGCGAGGTCGACGCATTCGTCGCCGGGGTGGGCACCGGGGGCACGATCACCGGCGTCGCGCAGGTCCTCAAGGAGCGTCGGCCCGGGATCCAGGTGATCGCGGTAGAGCCGTCTGCCTCCGCCGTCCTCTCCGGGAATCAGCCCGGCCCACACAAGATCCAGGGGATCGGCGCCGGGTTCGTGCCCGAGGTGCTCGACCGCGAGTTGATCGACGAGATCGTCGGCGTGACCGACGAGGACGCGCTCGACACGGCCCGGGCCGCGGCGCAGCGCGAGGGACTCCTGATCGGCATCTCGGCCGGGGCGGCGGTTCGCGCCGCGCTGGATCTGGCCGCTCGCGAGGAGATGGCTGGCAAGCGGATCGTGGTGATCATCCCGGACTCGGGCGAGCGCTACATGTCGCTGCCGTTTTTCGCCCCGTCCTGAGCGCCGCTCGTCCCTAAGCTTCGAGACGTGCTTGGTCTGGGCACGCTCAGGCGCGTGACGAAGGAGATCTCGGCGGACGTCGCTTCCGCCCGCGAGCGCGACCCCGCGGCGCGCGGCATCGGCACGTTCGAGATCCTCACCGGCTGGGCCGGAGTGCAGGCGCTGCTCGCCCACCGGTTCGCACATGCGCTCTGGGAAGCCGAGATCCCGATGGTGCCGCGTGCGATCGCGTACACGAGTCGCGCGGTGACCGGGGTCGAGATCCATCCGGCGGCGAGGATCGGCTCCGACTTCTTCATCGACCACGGCTCTGGCGTCGTCATCGGGGAGACCGCCGAAATCGGCGACCGGGTGACGCTCTACCAGGGCGTCACCCTCGGTGGCACCGGGTTCGCTCGCGGCAAGCGCCACCCGACGCTCGAGGACGACGTCACGGTCGGCTCGGGAGCCAAGCTGCTCGGCCCGGTCACAGTCGGCCAAAACGCCAAGGTCGGCGCGAACACGGTCGTGATCGAGGACGTTCCCGATCACACCACGGTGGTCGGCAACCCGGGGCACCCCGTCCGCGTCGAGGGCAAGAAGGTCGAGGGCCCTGACACGGACTGGATCCATCTCCCGGACCCGATCGCCGAGGCGATGAAGGAGCTCTCCACGCGCATCTCCCAATTGGAGCAGCGGCTCGACCGCCTCAACGGCGAGGAGCCTCGCGAGGCAGACGTCGCCGAGCTGAGGCCGAAGCAGGGACCGAGCTCGGCGGGCGGTTAGCTCCTCCAGCGGCCCCGTGGCCGCTGGGGCCGCGCCTATCCTTGGGCGCGTGGCCCGAGGTCAGGAGGAATTGAAGGTCGCCTCGGAGGAGGCGGTCGAGGAGGCGCCCGAGGAGGCGCGAGGCGCGCCGATCGAGCCGGGCGCGGACCAGATCGAGCGGCTGCTCGCCGATCTCAACGGTCCTCAGCGCGAGGCGGTCACCTTCGGTGAGGGGCCAGTGCTGATCCTCGCCGGCGCCGGATCGGGCAAGACCCGCGCGCTCACCCACCGCATCGCCTGGCTGCTCGCGACCGGCCTCGCACACCCCAACCAGATCCTCGCCATCACCTTCACCAACAAGGCCGCCGACGAGATGCGCGAGCGGGTCTCCTCGCTCGTGGGCGGGGTCTCGCGGCGAATGTGGGTGATGACCTTCCACGCCGCGTGTGCGCGCCTGCTCCGCATGGAGGCCGAGCGGCTCGGCTATACGCCTCGCTTCACGATCTACGACGAGGCCGACTCGCTGCGGATGCTGAAGCGCGTGCTCGAGGAGCTCGATGTCGACACCAAGCGCTACCCGCCGCGCGCGATTCGCGCTCGCATCTCGGACGCAAAGAACCAGCTGATCGATGCCGAGACCTACCAGGAGCAGGCCGGCGGCCCCTTCGAGGACATGGTCGGTCAGGCCTATCGCCTCTACGAGCGGCGGATGCTCGAGGCCAACTCGATGGACTTCGACGACCTGCTCATGCGGACCGTCAACGTGCTCGAGCTCTTCGAGGACGTCCGCCGCCGCTACCGCGACCGCTTTCGCTGGGTCCTCGTCGACGAGTACCAGGACACCAACCACGCCCAGTACCGGCTGCTGCAGCTGCTCACCGGCGAGGACGGGAACCTGACGGTGGTGGGGGATGAAGACCAGTCGATCTACGGTTTCAGAGGCGCCGAGGTCCGCAACATCCTCGAGTTCACGATCGACTTCAAGGACGCCCACGTCGTCAAGCTCGAACAGAACTATCGCTCGACCGAGACGATCCTCGAGGCGGCCAATGCGGTGATCTCGCACAACACGGGCCGCCTCGGCAAGAACCTGTGGTCGGACCTCGGGGAGGGCGAGAAGATCCACGTCACCGAGCTCGAGGACGAGCACGCAGAGGCGCGGTTCGTCGCCGGCGAGGTCGAGGAGCTGATCGACCAGCAGGGCCTGAGCCGGGACGAGATCGCAGTCTTCTACCGGACCAACGCCCACAGCCGGGTGCTCGAGGACATCCTCGTCCGCTACGAGCTCCCCTACCAGGTGATCGGCGGCACGAAGTTCTACGAGCGCGCCGAGATCAAGGACGCGATCGCCTACCTGCAGCTGATGGTCAACCCGGCGGACGAGGTCAGCTTCTCCCGCGTCGTCAACTCGCCGCGACGCGGGATCGGCGACACCAGCCAGGGCCGCATCCGCAACCACGCCAACACCACCGGGCGGACGATCTGGGAGGTCGCGCTGGAGCCAGAGGCGATCCCCGGGCTCGGCGGTGCCGCGATCAGGTCCATCTCTCGCTTCACGGAGCTGATCGAGGAGCTGCGGGCGGAGTTCGAGAGCGGGTCCGTGGCCGAGCTGCTGCGCGCGTTGTTGGAGCGCTCGGGGTACCTCGATGCGCTGCGCGCCGAGCGCACAATTGAGGCCGAGGGCCGGATCGAGAACCTCGAGGAGCTGGTCGGTGTCGCGGCGGAGTTCGACGCCAACCGCGAGGTCGAGGGGCCCTCCGAGCTCCAGCCGCTGGAGGAGTTCCTCCAGGCGATCTCGCTCTACACGGACCAGGACGACCTCGAGCGCGGCGAGTCGAAGGTCACGCTGATGACCCTCCACAACGCGAAGGGCCTCGAGTACGACGCCGTCTTCATCATCGGCTGCGAGGAGGGCGTCTTCCCGCACTCCCGCTCGTTGGAGGAGGGCAATGAGGAGGAGGAACGCCGCCTCTGCTACGTCGGGATCACGCGGGCTCGCAAGCGCCTCTGGATGACACACGCCCGCAGCCGGCGCATCTTCGCCGGGCGCGAGACCGGCTTCCCGTCCCGCTTCCTCTCGGAGCTGCCGGACGAGCTCGTCGAGCGCGAGGGAACCGAGGAGCAGGCCCTCACCGGCTGGTCGCTGGGCGGCAATGGGGCTCCGGCGCCGAAGGCGGATCCGACGCTCTCCTTCGCCACAGGCGACGACGTCACCCACGCCAGCTTCGGCGAGGGCGTGGTGACGGCGGTCGAGCCGGGCGGGGTGATAGTCGTGCGCTTCGCAAGCGACGGAACGGAGCGCAAGCTGATGGCCGACTATGCGCCCCTCAAACATCAAACGGGTTCCTCCTCGGCTTCGCCGCCGGAGGACCCTCCCATCAGCTAGTGGCGGCGACGGTGATCGACGGCAAGGCGGTCGCCGCCTCGGTCCGCGAGCGCGTGCGCGCTGAGGTCGAGGATCTGACCAGCGAGATCGGGCGTCCACCCGGGCTCGCCACCGTCCTCGTTGGGGACGACGCCGCCTCGGCGATCTACGTGCGCCGCAAGCACGAAGCCGCCGAGGAGGCCGGCATCCGCAACTTCGATCACAAGCCCGACGGCTCGATCTCGCAGGCCGAGCTCCTCGATCTGGTCACCGAGCTCAATGACAGCGACGAGGTCGATGGCATCCTCGTGCAGCTCCCCCTCCCGGACCAGATCGACACCGACGCGATCGTCAACTCGATCGATCCCGCGAAGGACGTGGACGGCCTCACGCCGACCAGCGCCGGCCTGCTGGCGCGCGGCGAGCCGGGCCTCGTCCCGGCCACGCCGCAGGGCGTGATGGAGCTGATCTCCTCGGTCGGGGTCGACCCGTCCGGAAAGGAGGCCGTGATCGTCGGTCGCTCGAACCTGGTCGGGCGGCCGCTCTTCTCACTGCTGCTTGGCGCCAACGCGACCGTGACCGTCTGCCACAGCCGCACCCGCGACCTCGGCGAGGTCTGCCGGCGCGCCGAGATCCTCATCGCGGCCGCGGGGCATCCCCGGCTCGTCACCGGCGACATGGTGCGTCCGGGCGCGACGGTGATCGACGTGGGCACCAACCGGACCGATGACGGCCTCGTCGGCGACGTCGACTTCGACGTCGCCAGGGAGGTCGCCGGTGCGATCACCCCGGTGCCCGGCGGCGTGGGGCCGATGACCATCGCGATGCTGCTGGTGAATACGGTTAGCGCCGCACGGCGGCGCAGTCGCGCGGCCGCTCAATCCCACTGACGGGGAGGATCCTGTGGAACCATCGAGGCTTCGCACCGGCGAGACCGTCGCCGGGGGCGGCGGCATCGTTCTCTTTGCGTCCCTGTCGCCCTCACATCCGTGGCGGGACTCATGCTCGCGGTCCTCTGCGCGGCCGGCCAGAGGCTGAACGTCCCGGTGCCGCGTGGAGGGGTCACTGCGATGCTCGGGTCGCTGAGCGTCCTGATCATCCTCTGGAGATTCTTCGCGAACCCCGGCGACCTGAAGTTCGGGATCTTCCTCGGGCTCGCCGCCGCGGTGGCGGTCGCCGCCGGCGCCCTGACGGCGCTCGCCGAGGAGGGCGTCAGGCCACTCGTCGCCACGGCCCCTGCCGCACCCACGAACGCCGCGGCGGGCGCGAAATCGAGTGGCGGCAAGGGCTCGTCCGGCGCCCGCAAGAAGTAGGGTCCCGCCCTCTCTCAGGCACTCGAATCGAGGAGGACGTCGGAATGGGAAGGTTGTCTCAGGGGCAGGTGATCGCGGCGGTCGGCGGGGTCGTCCTGCTGGTCGCGATGTGGCTGCCCTGGATCGACATCAGCGGGCCCTCGCTCCCTTCCGGAGTTCCGGTGCCAGGGGGCCTCGACACGAGCACCTCGGAGAACATCTGGAAGGGCTCGTCGCTCGACATCTATCTCCTGATCACGGGCGTCGTGGCGATCCTGCCCGCGCTCATGTCGCTCACGGACAGTTCGGAGGAGTTCTCCTTCATCTCAGCGGCGACCCTGATTCTCGGGACGGTTGCGGTGATCCTCGTGATCGCGTTCCTGACGGTGGACTTCCCCGACGGAGCGGATCGAAAGATCGGCGCGTTCGTCGGGCTGGGCGGTGCGATCGTGATCGCGGTCGGCGGCTTCCGCTCCATGCAGGAAGAGGTCGCCGCCGCCGAGATATAGGCTCGCTTGAACGAGGGTGCGCAGGCGCGGCCCGATCGACCCAGACAGAGGAGGAACATTGGACGCGAACCGCTTGTCACAGGGGCAACTCGTAGCCGCCATCGCGGCGATCGCCCTCTTCATCATCAGCTTCCTGCCCTGGTTCAACCTCTCGGGAGCGGTGACCGTCGGCGGGACCACGATCGGGGGATCCAAGGACTTCAACCTCTGGGAAGCCGAGAACCCGCTCGACATCTACTTGCTGATCGTCATCCTCGTCGCGCTGGTACCGGCCGCGCTGTCTCTCCTGGGAGACGGGGGCGACGCGCCGATGGCCTCGATGGCAACGGCGCTGCTGGCAGGCGTCGGCACACTGCTGATCCTCTACCAGGTCTTCGACACGCCTGGTGACCTCAGCCGGAAGGTCGGGCTCTTCCTCGGGTTGATCGCATGCGCGGGGATCGCGGTCGGCGGCTACCTGTCCATGCAGGAGGATGTCGGAGGCGAGCGGTACTGAGAGATCGCGTCCGCGTAGGCGAGCTGGTCGGGGCCGTCTCCGGCCTCGGCCTGCTCGTCGTCACCTTCCTGCCCTGGTACTCGGTTGGCGGCGAGAACGCCACGGCCTGGCAGGCATTCAGCGTCACCGACATCGTCCTCGCCGCCGCGGGCGCCACGGCTCTCTCGGTCGGCATCGTCGTCCTCTTCCGGCTCTCCGTCAGCTACCCGGTGGCCGGCAGCTCTGTGGCCGGGGGCCTCGGCATCGTGGCGCTGGTCCTGATCGTGATCCGGTTGATCGATCCTCCCGGCAGCGGAGACGTGCACCGGGAGATCGGCGCCTGGCTGGGACTGATCGCGGCGGCCGGGATCGCGTGCGGCGGCTGGCTGGGGATGCAGGAATCCCGGTCGCCTGGCGGCTTGAGGCGGCCTCCTACGGCCGCGATCTGACGGCGAAGCCGTCTACCCGACCGACTCGGCCATCTCTCGCGCGACGTGGGTCGCGCAGGCGATGATGGTCATCATCGGGTTGACGCCGACGGAGGTCGGCAGCAGGCTTCCGTCTGCCACGTGGAGACCGTCGATGCCGCGCACCGCGCCACTCTGGTCGACGACGCTCGTGTCGGGGTCCGCGCCCATCCGCGCCGTGCTCATCGGGTGAAAGGCCTCGAGGCGCAGATCGGCGGGGCGCAGGCGCAGGGACTCGAACTCCTCGAGCTCCCCGCGCTTGATCACCGAGACGGGACCGACGTTCGGATAGACCTCGGTCGCGCCGGCGGCGAAGTGGATCTCGGTCGCACGCGCGATGCCGAACTGGATGCGACGCGCCTCCTCATCCAGGAGCCGGTAGGAGAGCCGCAGCGACCCGTTGGCGCTGAGACCCACCCGGCCCTCGGAGTGATCGTGGAGGTGGACCCCGATCGAGGCGATGTGATCGAAGTTGGCGACCCGGTCGGTGAACGCGGGGCCGGCGCCCGGCAGCCACTGGGCGCCGAAGGAGAGTGGCGTGAAGGTCGCCTCGAGCAGGATGCCCTCGGGCTGCCACTGGTCCACGTAATAGCTCTGCATCACGCCCTCCCAGCCGCGCACCTCCTCCTCGTATCGCGCACCGATCCAGGCGGCGGGGTGGATGTGGAGGTGTCGGCCGAGCGCCGGATGGCGGATGCCGGAGCGGAGCAGCAGCTCGGGGGTCCCGAAGGCGCCGCCCGCGCTGATCACCGCCTTGGCCCGGACCTGCCAGTCGCGGCCGGCGGCAGGGCGACCGTTCCGCCGCATCTCCTCCGCTCCGGTGGTCGGCATGCCGGCACGGCAGGCAAGTCCAACGGCGCGGCCGTTTTCCGTGAGCACCCTCTGCACCTGGACGCCGGCCCGCACTCGGGCTCCGGTGGCCACGGCGCGCGGCAAGTAGGAGACATGCGCCGCCCGTTTCGCGTCTATCCGGCAGCCGAGCGGACAGGAGCTGCACTGCACGCAGCGTCCCGCGTTGCGGCTGATCGGCCCACCGCTAGCCCCGAGTGCCTTCGCGCCCTCGGCGCACAGCTGCCCGTTCCGTCCCAGCGTCTCGAGGTCGAGCGGGGTGACGGCGAGCACCTCCTCGGCCGCCTCGTACAGAGGATCGAGCTCCGTGGCCCACCCAACGCCTCCTCGATCACGCCACTCCTCCAGCACCTCACGTGGCGCCCGGAAGCAGGTCCCCGAATTGATCACCGTGGTGCCCCCGACCGTCCGGCCGACCGGCACCGGGATCGCAGGTTTGCCGAGCGCGATCGTCATGCCCCCGTCGCGGTAGAAGAGCGGCATGGCCTGGAGCGGGTCGCTCGGGTACCCGCCGCGATCGACATAGGGACCCGACTCCAGCACCAGCACGTCCAGACCCGCCTCCGCGAGGGTGGCCGCCGCCGCGGCTCCACCCGCACCCGAGCCGACGATCGCCACGTCGCAATCCTCGCCGTCGCTCCGGGGCTCCAGGTCGCCGAGCGAGGTCGCCGGGGGCTGCGGAGCACCCTCGGCGACCGCGCAGCTGTATTCGAACCCGATCGCCGTCCTGACCCGTTCGTCGCGCGCCCAGCCGATCATTGCGAGCAGCTTGGCCAGCAGGAGCAGGTCTCGGTAGAGGGCGAAGCGCGACCCCTCCATCTTCGCCATGTACTCGGAGCGTGCCTCGATGCTCAGCTTGCTGAAGCGCCAGGGGAAGGGCAGCCGCTCGAAGACGCGCAGGGCGACCCGCACGACCTGCACGGTGCGCGCCGGAAGCCGGGAGAGGAAGCGGGCGACTGGCTCTGCAACCGGAATCTGCCTCTCGGCCGCGGGCAGCCCGTCGTCACCAGGGGCGAGCGCCTCCGCGATCGCTCGCAGAGTGCGGAGCTCGGCGGCTCTCAGCCCCGGCGGGCGCCTTCAGGGCGGGGCGGCGGGCGACCCGACCCGGCCGGCGAGCGACCAGAGGAGCAGGGAGGCGAAGACGAGCGATCCGTCGACGATCCCATTGAGCAGATAGACGAAGACGTCGTCCTCGATGAAGAAGATCAGCGAGGTGACTGAGGAGGCCGCCTTGCCAGCGGCCAGCGCCAGGATCATCGGCCGGTAGCGGACGACGTCGGTCGAGGCGATCCAGGCGAGGAACGTGATCACGACCATGTAGGCGAAGCCGAGCGAGAGCCAGAGGCGCTCCTCGGTCTTCGGCGCCGGGGTGTCGAAGCCGAGATGACCGCCGAGCTCGGTGAGTCGAGCGAGGGTCCCGTCCGGCCAGGCGATGAAGAAGAAGCCCGTGATGGCGAAGCCCACCGCCATCAAGCGCAGGTTGAAGGCGACGAAGCGCTCGGCTTTCTCCCCCGTCATTGGGCGGGCATGCTAACTGGCCAGCTGGCCAGGATCGTCCGTACCTATGATCCGAGGCGTGATCGAGCGGGAGCAGGTGGAACATGTCGCGCGGCTCGCGCGGCTCGAGTTGACCGATGAGGAGCTCGAGCGGATGTCCGGCGAGCTGTCGGGGATCCTCGAGCACGTCGACCGGATCTCAGAGCTCGATCTCGACGGCGTCGAGCCCACCTCGCACGTGATCGCCCTGGAGAACGTCCTGCGGCCCGATGAGCCTCGGCCGAGCTGGTCGCGCGAGGAGATGCTCGAGCGCGCCCCGGACCCGGCCTCCGGCTCCTTCCGAGTCCCCTCGCCGCAGGCGTAGATGACCCGGGAATTGATCGACCTGACGGTCGCCGAGGCGGCAGAGCGGATCCGCTCCGGCGACCTGGCTGCGGAGGAGTACTTCGACGCCTATCGCGAGGCGGCGGCCGGTGACTCGCTGAATGCCCTCCTCTGGCGGGCCGAGGACGGCGGCCAGGCGGACCTCGAGGGGACGCGTGCCTCGCAGGATGAGGTCGATCCGGAGCGACCCCTCGCGGGCATCCCGGTTGCGGTCAAGGACATCTTCTGCACCGAGGGCATCCCGACGACCGCCGGCTCGCGGATCCTCGAGGGCTATCGGCCGCCATACACGGCGACCGCCGTCCGCCGCCTTCGCGAGGCCGGCGCGCGCGTGCTCGGCAAGGCCAACATGGATGAGTTCGCCATGGGGTCCTCCAACGAGAACTCCGGGTACGGACCGGCTCTCAACCCGTGGGACAGCGATCGCGTCCCGGGCGGCTCCTCGGGCGGCAGCGCCGCCGCGGTGGCGGGCCGCCTCGCGCCCTGCGGGATCGGAACCGATACCGGCGGCTCGATTCGCCAGCCGGCGGCGCTCTGCGGGATCGTCGGGATGAAGCCGACCTACGGCGCGGTCTCGCGCTACGGGATGATCGCCTTCGCGTCCTCGCTCGACCAGTGCGGCCCGCTGACCAGGAACGTCACCGACGCGGCGCTCATGCTCCGGGCGATGGAGGGGCACGATCACTGCGACTCGACCTCGATCGGCATCGAGGGCGGCATCGAGCTGCCAGGTCGCGAGGACCTGAAGGGCCTCAGCTTCGGCGTGCCGAGGGAGCTCGCGAGCGAGGCGGAGGGGATCGAGCCCAGCGTCCGCGAGGTCTTCGAGCGCACCGTGGCGCGGATCGAGGAGCTCGGTGGAGAGGTCGCCGAGACCGAGCTGCCCCATGCTCCTCACGGGATCTCCGCCTACTACGTGCTCGCACCGGCCGAGGCGTCCGCAAACCTGGCCCGCTTCGACGGCGTCCGATACGGGCTGAGGGTCGCTGCCGACGAGCTGACCGAGATGTACGAGGAGACCCGCACCCAGGGCTTCGGCGCCGAGGTGAAGCGGCGGATCATGCTCGGGACCTACGCGCTCTCCTCCGGCTACTACGAGGCGTACTACGGCCGCGCCCAGCGGGTCCGGACCAAGATCGCAGAGGACTTCTCGAAGGCGTTCGAGCGCTTTGACTTCGTCGTCACCCCGACCTCGCCGACGGTCGCCTTCAAGCTCGGGGAGCGAACGGACGATCCGCTGGCCATGTACCTGTCCGACTACTGCACCGTGCCGATGCCGCTGGCCGGGATCCCGGCCATCTCGATCCCCGCGGGCACCGCTCAGCCGGAAGGCGGCGGGAGCGAGCTTCCGGTCGGCTTCCAGATCGCCGGGCCCGCGTTCAGCGACTCCGCGATGCTCGATGCGGCGCATGCCCTCGAGGGAGCTATCGCCTTCCAGTCCAACGGGAGCCCGATGTGAGGCGCGCTCCGGCGCTGACCGACGATGAGTTCCGCGCGGCCGTCCAGGATGCCCTCGACTCGCTGCCCCCCGAGATCGCCTCGCGGCTCACAAATGTGGCGGTGCTGGTCGAGGACCGGCACCCGAGCGGTCGGCTGCTCGGACTCTTCGATCCACGCGGCGGCCTGCCGCGGATCATCATCTATCGCGAGCACCACACCGATGCCGAGAGCGTCAAGCAGACCGTGCTCCACGAGGTCGGCCATTACTTCGGAGCGGACGAGGCGACCGTGAGGGGATGGGGGTTGTGAGCGCGGAATACGAGGCCGTGATCGGGCTGGAGATCCACGTCCAGCTTTCCACGCGCACGAAGATGTTCTGCGGCTGCGAGCCGTCGTTCGGCGACGAGCCCAACACCCACACCTGTCCGGTCTGCCTGGGCCACCCGGGGAGCCTGCCCACGACCAACGAGCAGGCGATCCGCTACGCCCTGATGATCGCCGCGGCCCTGGAGTGCGAGGTGCCGCCGCGGTCGATCTTCCACCGCAAGCAGTACTTCTATCCCGACCAGGCCAAGAACTACCAGATCAGCCAGTACGACGAACCGCTTGCCGTCACCGGGCGGCTGGGCGAGGTGCGGATCGAGCGGGCCCACCTGGAGGAGGACACCGCGAAGATGATCCACGTCGGCGAGTCCGGCCGGATCCACGGCTCGGGTGCTTCGCTCGTCGACTTCAACCGGGCCGGCACCCCGCTGGTCGAGATCGTCACGGAGCCGGATCTGCGCTCGGCCCAGCAGGTGCGCGAGTGGGCGCAGCTGCTGCGGACGACCATTCGCCAGCTGGGAGTCTCGGACGTGAACATGGAGGAGGGCTCGCTGCGCGTGGATGCGAACGTCTCGATCCGGCCCGTCGGATCGGAGGAGCTCGGCACGAAGACCGAGCTCAAGAACATGAACAGCTTCCGGTTTCTCGAGCGTGGGATCGAGGCAGAGCTCGAGCGCCAGCGCCGGTTGCTCGAGGGCGGGGAGGGGGTCGTCCAGGACACGCTGCACTTCCACCCGGAGGACGGCTCGTTGACCCCGTTGCGATCGAAGGAGTACGCGCACGACTATCGCTACTTCCCGGAACCGGACCTCGTGCCGGTGGCGCCGACCGAGGAGATGCTCAAGGAGGCGCGCGAATCGCTGCCCGAGCTGCCGGCACACCGGCGCGAGCGCTACCTGAACGAGATCGGCCTCTCCGAGGAGGCCGCAACCATGCTCGCCTTCCACTCGGAGTACGGCGAGTACTTCGAGCGGGCGGTCGCCGTGGCCGACGGCACGGCCGCCAAGTCGATCGCCAACTGGGTGACCGGCGAGCTGGTCGCGACGCTCCGGCAGGCCGGCGCGGAGGACGACCCCCTCGCCTCGAAGGCCACGCCCGAGGCGGTCGCCGCCCTCGCGGGCCTGGTTGAGGGCAAGACGATCTCGCACGGCGCCGGCAAGCAGGTCCTCGCCAAGCTCGTCGAGGACGGCGGTGACCCCGCTGAGATCGTGGAGCGGGAGGGTCTCGCACAGATCTCCGACACCTCCGAACTGGAGGGCGTCGTCGACCGCGCGATCGAGGCCGAGCCCGAGGCGGCCGAGCAGCTGCGCCAGGGCAACGAGAAGGCGATCGGGCGGATCGTCGGAGCGGTCATGAAGGAGACGAAGGGCAGGGCGGACGGAAGCGCCGTCACCAAGCTGATCCGCGAGCGCCTCTAGTCCACCGTCAAGTTCGCCTGCATCCCCAGCGACTTGTGTCGAACAGGCTGCAGTAGCGGGGGGGACGTTGGACCGGGTGCGTCCACGCCCGTACCCTGATCTTGATGGCCGGCGCGCCATACGTGATCATCGCCGTGCTCTTCGGCCTCGCGACCGGGATCATCGGCCGCTCGAAGGGCAGTTCGTTCTTCCTCTGGTTCCTCGTCGGGACCGTGATCCCGCTCTTCGGGCTGGTCGCCGTGATCCTCTATCGATCCGAGCGCGAGGAGCCGGAGCGCCGCTGCCCGACCTGCGGCAAGATCCTCAAGCTGCACGTCCAGGTCTGCACTCGCTGCGGGACGGAGCTCTACCTGCCGGAACCGTCAGAGGTCAGGCCCGGACCGGCGCATCGTCCACCTGAGCGGGCTTAAATCCCGGGAGACCGGGAAGGGAGGGCACAATGGCTACGCGCATGGCGACGCGGCTGGGAGTGGCAGTCGTGCTGGGGTCCACGGTCGCACTGCTGGCGGCTTCGCCGGCGTTCGGGGCGGTGATCACCCCGAACACGTTCGGTGATGAGAATGGCGGCGGCCCGGGCTGCTCCCTGAGGGAGGCGATCCTGGCCGCAAACAACGACGCAGCGTTCGGCGGGTGTCCGCCGGGGACCGGCGCCGACACGATTCCCCTCGCCGATGGGACATACCGGCTCTCGATCCCGCTTGGCACGCCCGGGGACGACGGCGATCTCGACGTCAGCAGTCAGCTGACGATTGCGCACGCCGGCGTCGCTCCGGCCGTGATTGACGGAGGCGGGGTCGACAGGGTTATTCACCTGCTCGGCGGTGCAAGCCTGACCGGATCCGGCTTCGCGATCAGGAACGGCAGGACGGCGCAGTCCGGGGGCGGAGTCCGAAACGAGGGCTCCCTCGACCTCTCCGACGTGACCGTCAGCGGGAATGAAACGACGGCAAGCTTCGGTGGCGGCATCGCGAACTCCGGCACCGCGACCATGTCGCTCACGAATGTGACGGTGTCCGGCAACGGCGCCGAAGGCGACGGCGGCGGCATCGACCAGGGCGTCGGCGGACAGCTGAATCTGAACTCCGTCACGATCGCCGGCAACACCACGGGCACCGATGGAGACACCGGCGGCGGTGGAGGCATCTTCAACGCCGGCGGAGCCATCAACCTCCGGAACACGATCATCGCCCGGAACCGTGACAACACCTCGGCTCCGATCCCCGACTCGCCTGACTGCGGTGGCGCCGCCTACACCTCGGGCCGGAACAACCTGATCGGCGACCTGACGGGCTGCAACTTCGTGGCGGCGGGAGGGGACGAGACCAACGTCAATCCGCGGCTCGGACCGCTGGCGAACAACGGAGGCCCGGCCTTCACCCACGCCCTGCTGGCGGGCAGCCCCGCGATCGAGGCCGGCGGTGGTGGTGCCGCTCGGACCGACCAGCGCGGCGTTCCGCGACGGGCGCCCGACATCGGCGCGTACGAGTTCGCCACCTGCGCCGGCAGGGTGGTGAATCGGGTCGGCACTTCCGGCAAGGACAAGCTGGTGGGTACGAGTGGAGCCGACGGCATTCTCGGCCTGGGCGGAAGCGACATCCTCAAAGGACATGCCGGCAAGGATGGGTTGTGCGGTGGCGGCGGCAGGGACAAGCTCCACGGTCAGCGCGGCAAGGACACCCTGATCGGCGGAAAGGGCAAGGACGTCTGCAAGGGCGGTCCGGGGAAGGACGTCGAGAAGTCCTGCTGAGCTCTACCTGAGCCAGGTGCGGACGATCGCGTTGGTGAAGCCCAGGCCGTAGCGCATCACTGCCGGTTTCTTGGAATGCCCGTAGGTGCGCTTCGCGACCGTCACCGGCACCTCCTTCGCGGGGATGCCCCGCTTGATCGCCTCGATCAGGAACTCGGAGGTGTGGAACTGCTCCTGTCGCAGAACGAGCTGGGGAAGGACCGTGGTCCGCACCGCGCGGTAGCCGTTCGAAGCGTCCGAGACCTTGGTGCGGGTGATGAACGAGATCATCTTGTTGAACAGCACGATCCCGAGCTCGCGCGAGGGTGAGTTGGGGTCCGCATCGCCCAGGACGCGGGAGCCGTGCGCGACGTCGACCGCGTCATCGAGCACCGGCTTGACCAGCCGCTCCATCTCACTCGGCAGGTGCTGGCCGTCCGCGTCCAGCGTCACGACGATCAGGGCACCGGACTCGGCCATCAGGCGGTAACCGGTGCGCAGGGCTGCCCCGCCGCCGCGGTTGATCACGTGCCGGGCGACCACCGCGCCCGCCTTCGCTGCCTCTTCGCTGGTGTCGTCGCGCGAACCGTCGTCGACCACGATCACCGCCGTCTCCTCGCCGCAGACCTCGGGAGGAATGCTGCGGACGACGTCGCCAACGCTCTCCGCCTCATTGAAGGCCGGAATGACGACGGCGACCTTGTCGCGGAAGCGCTCCGGAAGCTTCGCCTCGCGGAACTCCTCCCAGGCCAGTCCCTCGAGCAGGGCGGAGAGCTGCTGGTTCATCTTCGAGCTCTCCGTCAGGGCCCGGAGGACGAGCAGGAAGAGGACCACGATCGCGAATACCGCCAACCCGAGGATCCGGCCGCCGTTGCCCTGCTTGAAGGAGAAGGCCGACAGCACGGCGTTGAGCAGCTCGGTCCCGGAGACGATGGCCAGGAAGAGGCCGCCGAAAAGAGCCAGGAGAACCGCGCCGTTCGACAGGGAGCGACGCCGCCAGATCGCGAATGCGATCAGGAGCACGGCCAGGACGAGCCCGAAGGCGCGCAGCGCCGTGAGCTGTTCCGGTAAGACCGAGGCGATCAAAGGGACGGTCAAGGCGGCGCCAGAATAGGCCTCCGACGACACACGCCGCGGGCACGACGGTGCGCCGTTCCGGCCGTTACCCTGCCGCCTTCACCATGCGCGTCCTCATCCTCGGGGGCGACGGCTATCTCGGCTGGCCGACGGCGATGCGCTTCTCCGCCGGCGGCCACGAGGTCTCCGTCGTCGACAACTTCTCGCGCCGCCGCTGGCACGAGAAGCACGGCACAGACTCACTCACACCGATCCGTTCGCTCGACGAGCGCATCGACGCGTGGAGGGAGATCTCCGGCAGGGAGATCGCGTCGTATGTCGGCGCCATCGAGGACCCGGAGTTCCTGGAGCGAGTGATCATCGAGACGAGGCCCGAGGCGGTCGTCCACTACGGCGAGCAGCCCTCGGCGCCGTTCTCGATGGCCAACCGCGAGCAGGCGGTCGAGACGCAGTACACGAACGTGATCGGGACGCTCAACCTCCTCTTCTTCCTCCGCGATCACGCATCGGACTGCCACCTGGTCAAGCTCGGGACCATGGGCGAATACGGCACGCCCAAGATCGACATCGAGGAGGGGTTCATCGAGATCGAGCACAAGGGCCGCAAGGACACGCTGCCCTTCCCGAAGCTCCCCGGCTCGCTCTACCACCTCTCCAAGGTCCACGACTCCAACAACATCCACTTCGCCTGCCGGATCTGGGGCCTGCGCTCGACCGACCTCAACCAGGGCGTCGTCTACGGCATCGAGACGGACGAGACGACACAGGATGAGCGCCTCACGACGCGCTTCGACTATGACGAGTGGTTCGGCACGGTCCTCAACCGCTTCTGCGCGCAGGCGGTGATCGGGCACCCGCTCACGGTCTACGGGAAGGGAGGCCAAACCCGCGGCTTCCTGAACATCCGCGACACGCTCCAGTGCGTCGAGCTGGCGGTCAACAACCCGGCCGAGGCCGGCGAGTACCGCGTCTTCAACCAGTTCACGGAGTCGTTCTCGGTCGCCCAGCTCGCCGACCTGGTCCAGGCCTCTGCCGCCGAGATCGGCATGGACGTCGAGATCGAGCACGTCGAGAACCCGCGTGTCGAGCTCGAGGAGCACTACTACAACCCCGTCCACACCAAGCTGCTGGACCTCGGGCTCCAGCCGAGCTACCTGGGCGATGAGCTGGTCCGCTCGATGCTGAAGACGATCGAGCGCCACCGCGACCGGGTGATCGACTCCGCGATCGATCCCCGGACGCGCTGGAAGCCGTCGCAGGAGCCGGCCGGCACTCGCTGATTCACGCCAGGCGAGGGCGCTTGGCTACCATCGCCGAACGATGCGCGCTGCCGATGCTCTGATGGAGGCCCTCAAGGCGGAGGGCACCCAACACATCTTCGGGATCCCGGGTGGGGCGAACCTGCCGATCTACGACGCCGTCCACGACGCCGAGATCACCCACATCCAGGCGCGCCACGAGCAGGGCGCCGGCCACATGGCAGAGGGCTACGCCAAGGCCTCGGGCAGGGTGGGCGTCGCGTTCGCGACCTCCGGCCCGGGCGCGACCAACCTGGTCACCCCGATCGCCGACGCGATCATGGACTCCGTCCCGACCGTCTTCGTCACCGGGCAGGTCCGCACCGAGCTGATCGGCACCGACGGCTTCCAGGAGGCGGACGTGAACGGCATCACGATGCCGGTCGTCAAGCACTCACTGATGGTGCAGGACCCGCGCGTGATACCTGAGTACGTCCACTCGGCTTTCCACATCGCTTCGACGGGCCGTCCGGGGCCCGTCCTCGTCGACGTGCCGCAGGACCTCTCGCGGGCCGACATCGAATACGAGCCGATGACGGAGACGCCGAATTTGCCGGGCTACAAGCCCTCCACCGAGGGGAACATCAAGCAGATCCGCCTCGCCGCCAAGGCACTCGCCAACTCCCAGCGGCCGGTGATCTACGCCGGCGGCGGCGTGATCAACGCCAACGCCTCGGAGGAGCTGCGCGAGCTCTGCCTCTCTGACAGGTTCCCCGTCACCTGCACGGTGATGGGCCTCGGCGGCTTCCCGGCGCCGCACGAGCAGTGGCTCGGGATGCTGGGCATGCACGGCACCCGCACGGCCAACTACTCGATGGACAACGCCGACCTGATTGTCGCCGTCGGTGCCCGCTTCGACGACCGGATCACGGGCAAGCTCTCCGAGTTCGCGCCGCGCGCGAAGTTCGTCCACATCGACATCGACCCGGCCGAGATCTCCAAGAACGTCCCGGCGCACATCCCGATCGTCGGCGATGCCAAGGAGGTCCTACCCAAGCTGACCAAGGAGTACCGGGCGATCAAGGCGGACCGCAGCCGGCTCGACCCGTGGTGGGACCAGATCCACGCCTGGCAGAACGAGTACCCGCTCACCTACGAGGATTCCGAGGACAACGAGATCAAGCCGCAGCGGATGATCCAGGCGATGTACGCGGCGACGGAGGGCGACGCGATCATCACCTCCGACGTCGGCCAGCACCAGATGTGGTGCGCGCAGTACTACGACTTCGACAAGCCCCGCCGCTGGATCAACTCGGGCGGCCTCGGGACGATGGGCTTCGGCCTGCCGTCGGCGATCGGCGCCAAGGTCGCCTGTCCCGATGAGACCGTCGTCTGCCTCGCGGGGGACGGCAGCCTGATCATGACCTGCCAGGAGTTCGCGACCGCCGTGCGGCACGACATCCCGGTGAAGGTCTTCTTGATGAACAACGGCTACTTCGGCATGGTCCGCCAGTGGCAGGAGCTCTTCTGGGACGGCCGTTACTCCTCGGTGGAGATGGGCCCGAGCCCCGACTGGCCCAAGCTGGCCGAGGCGTTCGGGGTCAAGGGCATGATGGTGGACGACAAGAGCGAGGTCGAGGCAGCGATGCGCGAGGCGCTCGCCACGGAGGGCCCGGTCCTCCTCGACGTCCGCGTCACCAAGGACGAGAACTGCTACCCGATGATCCCGGCGGGAGCCGCCGCCCGGGACATGGTCGGCTAACGACGGGGGAGCCAGGACGATGGAAGCCGGAACTCCCGACCTGATCAAGCTCGAGGATCTGGACGCCGCGGCGGGCGCGCTCACGGGCCGCAAGCACGTTCTCTCGATCCTGGTCGAGAACCGCCCAGGGGTCCTCGCCCGGATCGCCGGGCTGTTCAGCCGCCGCGGGTTCAACATCGACACCCTCGCGGTCGGCCCGACCGAGGACCCCGAGGTCTCCCGGATCACGCTCACTGTCGACGGCGCGGTGCACCCGATCGATCAGGTCACCAAGCAGCTCCACAAGCTGGTCAACGTGATCAAGATCAGGGACATGGAGCCGGGCGAGACCATCGCCCGCGAGATGGCTCTCTTCAAGGTCTCCGCTCCGATCGAGAGCCGCGCCGAGATCATGCAGTTCGCCGAGATCTTCCGCGCCAAGATCGTCGATGTCTCTCGCCGCTCCCTGACCATCGAGGTCACGGGCAGCGCCGACAAGATCGAGGCCTTCGAGCGGATGATCCGCCCGCACGGCCTCATCGAGATGGTGCGGACCGGCGAGGTCGCGCTCGCCCGCTCCAAGCCGGACAACTGACCCGGCGCCGAATGGCGAGCGCGGCCGAATCGACCGGGACGCTGCTCGCCGCACTCGAGGGTGCTCTCTCGCGCGCCGATCGAGACCGTCCGTCCCAGCTCGTCTCGGCCACCGTCGAGATCGACCCGGAGGTGGATCCGGCGGCCATCGCCGCGGGCTCCCGGCTCGCCGCGGACCGCTGGTTCTGCTGGGAGCAGCCCGACCGCGGGTTCGCCCTGGCGGGCCTGGGATCCGCGATCGCGGTCGTCAGCAGGGGAGAAGACCGATTCACCGACCTGGGCGAGCGCTGCGCGGGCGCGAAGCACGACCGGGTCGCGGAAGAGCCCGACGAGCTTCCCGCCGGGGCCGGCCCCATCTGGTCGACGGGATTCGCGTTCTCACCTCGGGGTGGATCGGATCCGCTCTGGTCCTCGCTGCCGCCCGCGCTCGCCGTGATGCCCGAGATCGCGATCTCGCGTGGGCCAGAGGGCGCCTTCCTCACCGTCTCGATCTTTCTCGAGCCGGGATCGAAACCCGACGACCTCCTGCGCCGGGCCGCCGGCAGGATGGGATCGCTGCGCGCCGCCGCACTGACGCCAGCCGATCCACACCCGAGCGCGGCCACGCGGATCTTCGGCCGCTATTCCCCCGAGCGCTACGAGAAGATCGTCGCCGCGGCGGTCGAGCGCATTCGCTCGACCTCGATCGACAAGGTCGTCCTCGCGCGGGAGCTGACCGTGGAGGCGCCTTCCGCTCACGATCCCGCCGCCCTCTTCGGAGCTCTCCGTGACCTCTTCCCGTCGTGCTTCTGCTTCTGCGTCGGCACCGGGCAGGCCGCCTTCATCGGTGCGAGCCCCGAGCTGCTCGTCCGCCGATCCGGGGCGGTCGCCGCAACCGTCGCGCTCGCCGGTACGACCGCGCGCAGCGCCGATCCCGCCGTCGACGACCACCTCGGCGAGGCGATGCTGCGCAGCCCGAAGGTCCGAGACGAGCACGGCATCGTCGTGCGGAGGATCGAGCGCGGCCTCAGGCCCCATGCGGTCTGGGTCCACTCGGAGAACCAGCCGTTCGTCGTCAAGGTCGGCAACCTGCAGCATCTGGCCACGCCGATCCGGGCGCAGCTGGCCGAGTCCAACAGCGCCATCGAGCTCGCCGGCTTCCTGCACCCGACCCCGGCGGTCGGCGGGGAGCCGAAGGATCAGGCCCTGCGGCTGATCCAGGAGGTCGAGGGCATCGATCGCGGCTGGTACACCGGCCCGGTCGGCTGGATGGACACGGCAGAGGACGGCGAATTCTGCGTCGGGCTTCGCTCCGCGCTCGTCCGCGACCGCGAGGCCCACCTGTTCGCCGGCTGCGGGATCGTGGCCGACTCGGACCCCTCGGCCGAGCTTCAGGAGTCCGAGCTCAAGTTCGAGGCGCTGCTCCCGCTTTTCTCCTCCTAGCGCGCTGCCTTCCGGCCGTTCACGGGACCTTGACAGGGCCCCTCGCCCATGAGTGGATGGTCGAGGGAGCAAGCGAGGAGAAGGAGAAATTCATGGCTGAAGGCGTTGACTTGATCCGGCGCTTTTACGAGGAGGTTCTCAGCAACGGCAATACGGAGGTCATCGGCGACCTGGTCACCGATGACGTGGTCGATCACGAGCCGTTCCCCGGCCAGCCCGACGGCATCGAGGGCGTCAGGCAGTTCGCCGCGATGATGGCTGCGGCGTTCTCCGACGTCAAGGCGACCCTGGGGCCGTCGCTCGAGAGCGGCGACCTGGCCTCGGCTCAGGTCACGATCACCGGCAGGCACACCGGTGAGTTCATGGGAGTGCCCGCCAGCGACAAGCAGTTCGAGATCGAGGCGATCGACCTGATTCGCATCGAGGACGGCAAGTGCGCCGAGCACTGGGGCGTGACCGACAACATGGCCCTGATGCAGCAGATCGGCGCCATCCCGGAGCCCGCTCAGGCCTAGTTCTCAAGCCGGACCGCGGTGGCGATCAGGTACGGAGGGTCGCCGCCGCGGTCTCGGCCAATTGACGGTGCAGCTCCAGGTTGCGGCGGCGATCGGTGCGGACCACGATCACCGGTGCGTCCCCCGCGAGCGCCTCGGCGAGCTCGCCGGGCGTCCCGGGGACAGCGACCGCCAGGTCGAAGAGGCGCGCCGCGTCGGCGGGATCGCGCCCTGCCGGCGTCCCCAGCAGGGCCTCGAACTCATCCTCATCCATCGCCTCGGCCTGCGGCAGGAAGTGGAAGATGCCGCCTCCGGAGTTGTCGATCACGATCAGCCGCAGCTCGGGAGCGTGGCTGACCGCCGCGAGGCCGCCGATGTCGTGGAAGAGCGCCAGGTCGCCGAGCACCCCCCAGGTGCGGCTGCCGCTACCCGCGGCGAGACCGGCCGCGGTCGAGACCAGACCGTCGATCCCATTTGCGCCGCGGTTCGCGGCGAAGCGGACGCCCTCCGGTCCGGGGCGCAGGAAGGCCTCGAGGTCGCGTACCGGCATGCTCGAGGCTGCGAACACCGAGTCGCCGTCGCGAAGGACGCGTCCCAGCGCGCTCCAGATTCCCGGTTCGCTGAGCTCGCCGAGTGACTCGAGGTGGCCGTCGACCGCGTCGCGCACCGAACGCTCGGCGTCGAGCCAATCCGAGGCGAATGGCGACCCGGCGACCGCGGCGGCACCGGGTCGCTGCCGCGAAAGGCGCTCCATGAGAGCGCGGGCGGTGGCAGCCGGCTCAGCCCGCAGGACCGTGGCTGCGCGGCGCGTGGGCTCGCGCCAATCGCCGTTCGGGTCGATCACTATCTGATCGAGGCCCTCGATCGCCGCCAGCCATTGCCGCAGCGGCTTGCTGGTCGGGAGGTCGCCGAAGCGAACGATCAGCTCCGGCTGGAGGGCGGTGGGGCGGTCGCGCACGATGGAGTCATAGGTGGTGACGACCAGTGAGCGGTCGTGCGGGCCGCGGCGCAGCTGGGAGGTCGGCTCGGCCAGAATCGGATAGCCGGCAGCGGCCGCGAGCTCCGAGATGGGGCTCGCCAACCCGGAGTCACTCTGCCGACCCGCAACGATGAGACCGCGCGGGGAGCGCTCGATCCGATCGGTCAGCTCATCGAGCAATCCCTCATCGGCCCGAAGCGATGCCGTGCTCACGGCGTGAAGGGGCGAAGCGCCGCGACCCCCCAGTGCCAGGGCGTCAGTCGCCGTGACCTGACCTTCCACCGGCACCGGAGCGAGCGGCTCCCGCCAGGGGACGTTCAGGTGCACTGGGCCCGGCCGCGGGTCACCGAGCGCGGAGGCGTGGGCACGGCAGGCGACCGAGCGGAAGTGAAGGAGGCCCTCGTCGTCTGCGTCGTGCGTGCCGACCTCGCAGAACCAGCGGACCGCGTCGCCGTAGAGCTTGAGCTGGTCGATCGTCTGGCCCGCTCCGATGTCTCGCAGCTCCGGGGGCCGATCGGCGGTGAGCACGATCAGCGGCACATCCGCCTCGTCCGCCTCGACGACAGCGGGGTGGAGGTTCGCGGCCGCCGAGCCCGAGGTGCACAGCACCGCGGCCGGCGCCCCGGTAGCGAGGGCCGTGCCGAGGGCGAAGAAGCCGGCGCTGCGCTCATCGAGGATCACGCTCACCTCGATCTCGGGCTGCCGCCAGAGAGCGACCGCGAGCGGGGTGGACCGGGAGCCGGGAGAGAGCAGGGCACGGCGGACACCGCTGCGGGACAGCTCCTCGACCATCGCCGAGGCGAGCGCGGTGTTGCGGTTGGTCGGGTCCATCACCACCAAACGGGGTTGCGCCTCGCCTTTCGGCTGCCGCGCACCCTCGCACAACCTAGATCAGTCCAGACGCCTGGCCGCAAGCGCCTCTTCGTCCAGCTCGACGCCGAGGCCCGGGCGCTCGTCCAGGTGAAGCTCGTTCCGGTCAGAGCTCGCCCCGCGTCCGATGCTCGCGGAGAAGAGGCGCTCGGTCGCGAGCCCGTGCGCCACGGCCGCATCGCCGCCGCGGTAGCGGAGCGCCTGCACGGCATGGGCGGCGGCGGTGATGCCCACCGGGCCCTCGAGCGAGCTCGACAGGTACGAAGGCATCGTCTCGGCGATCTCGAGCGCTGCTCCGAGGCCACCGACCTTGGCGACTTTGACCGCGGCGACGTCGCAGGCCCCGAGTTCCTTCGCGCGGCGAGCGTCGAAGGGGGAGACCAGGCTCTCGTCAGCCGCCACCCGGACGTCGACTCGGCGGCGCAGCTCGACCATCTGCTCGAAGGTGCCGACCGGTTGCTCCGCGAGCTCGATCCGGTGGGGGGCCAGCGCCTCCAGCCGGTCCGCCGCCTCGTCGACGCTCCAGGCGCCGTTGGCATCGATGCGGACCTCGATCGCGTCGCCCAGCGTCTGCCTGACGGTCGCCACCTGGGTGACGTCCCCCGGGAGCCCGACCTTGAGCTTGAAGGTCCGGAACCCCTCGGCCTGCCAATCCCGGGCGAGCCTCCGGGTCTCGGCGGGGTTGGCGGCCGGCAACGTCGCGTTGCAGACCACCGGAGACGCCTCGGCCGCCCCCAGCAACCGCCAGACCGGCTCGCCCGACGCGCGGCCCACGAGGTCGTGCAGCGCGATATCCACCCCGGCGATGGCCTGGGCGGAAGCCCCGCGGTTGCGGCAGCGCGCGATCGCGGACCAGATCCGCTTCGGCTCGACCTCGCCTTCCAGCAGACCGGGCCAGCAGCGCTCGCGGATCTCCTCGGCGATCACGTCGATCCCGGGTCCGCCGCGCAGAGAGAGCGAAGTCGTCTCTCCGAGGCCCTCGAGGCCCTCCCCGCGGATCCTGACGAGGATCAGCTTGCGCTCGTGTAGCTCCCCCCGCGCTGTGATGTAGGGCTCGCCGAACGGCAGCGAGTAGGGGATGACCTCGATCTCCTCCAGCCGCACGGGGCGATGCTAGGGCGCGAACCTATGCCGCGATCAGAAGTCCCGCGGAGAGCAGCAGGCTGAACACTCCGAGGAGCGCGCCGGTGCCCGCGAGGGCGCCGTTCAGAGCGGGGCCGTCGGTGCGGGTGAGGACAGCCCGGGCCGGCCGGAGGGCGAGGGGGGCGGAGAGCAGGCCGAGAAGGGCCCACCAAGCGCCCCCATGGGAGGTCACCGTTCCGAGCAGGTCGGCGTACGCGGCGACCACCAGGCCCGCGTAGAGGCGCCGCGTTCCCTGGCGTCCGAGCCGCACGGCGAGCGTGTTCTTCCCCGCGCGGCGATCGGTGTCGATGTCGCGGATGTTGTTGACAACGAGGATCGCCGTCGCCAGGCAGCCGACCGCGACCGAGAGTCCGAAGGGGAACCAGTCGAGTCTTTCCAGCTGCACGTAGTAGGAGCCGTTCACGGCGACCAGGCCGAAGAAGAGGAAGACGAACAGCTCGCCCAGCCCCGCATAGCCATAGGGCCTAGGGCCACCCGTGTAGAGGACCCCGGCGGCGATCGAGGCTGCACCCACCGCGATGATGACCCAGCCGGCGACGGTCGCGAGATAGATACCGGCCGCCACGGCGACGCCGAAGGCGAGCCAGGTCGCGATCAGCACCCTGCGCGGGGCGACGAGGCCGGCGGCGGTCACCCGCACGGGCCCGAGCCGGTCGACCGTGTCGGCACCGCGCTTGGCATCGGAGTAGT
Source organism: Solirubrobacterales bacterium (assembly GCA_036265435.1). Lineage (GTDB taxonomy): Bacteria > Actinomycetota > Thermoleophilia > Solirubrobacterales > 70-9 > DASUPK01. Next base: position 40,307 of record DATAPB010000184.1, read on the forward strand.
CGTTCGCCAGATTCGTCCCGATCTGGATGAAGATGCTCCCGATCAGGGCGGCTACGAAGGCACCGACCCGGGGCAGCTCGCCCACCTTTTCGATCGCGGCGGCGGTGCCGACCAGCACCGGTGCGATTGCGGCGGGCAGCGTCCGGGGACGCGCCGCCATAAGCCAGATCCTCAAAGCCGGGGTCTCCCCTAGGGCCTCTTCGGGTACTTGGAGAAGTCCGGGCTGCGTCCCTGCTGGTAGGCGTTGCGCCCCTCCTGGCCCTCCTCGGTCATGTAGAAGAGCAGGGTCGCGTCGTGAGAGAGCTGCTGGATGCCGGTCAGCCCGTCCTCGGTAGCGTTGAAGCTCGCCTTGAGCAGCCGCAGTGAGAGGGGGGAGAGGGCGGCCATCTCACGGCACCAGGCGACCGTCTCCCGCTCGAGCTGGTCGAGCGGGACGACGGTGTTGACCAGCCCCATGTCCAGCGCCTCCTGCGCGTCGTAGAGGCGCGAGAGGAACCAGATCTCCTTGGCCTTCTTCACGCCGACGTTCCGGGCGAGCAGCGAGGTGCCGAAGCCGCCGTCGAAGCTGCCCACTCTCGGTCCGGTCTGGCCGAAGACGGCGTTGTCGCCCGCGATCGTCAGGTCGCAGACCAGATGGAGGATGTGCCCGCCGCCGACCGCGTATCCCGCGACCATCGCCACCACCGGCTTCGGAAGTCGCCTGATCTGGACGTGCAGGTCGCCCACATCCAGGCGGCCGACGCCCCTCTGGGCGACCTCGTCCTTCCCTATGTAGCCGTCGTCGCCGCGAATCCGCTGGTCGCCGCCCGAGCAGAAAGCCTCGTCGCCGGCACCGGTGAAGATGATCGTCGCGACCTCGACATCGTCGCGGGCCCGGCTGAACGCGTCACGCAGCTCGGCGAGGGTCGGGGGGCGGAAGGCGTTGTGGACCTCCGGGCGGTTGATCGAGATCTTCGCGACCGAGTCCCCGCGCTCGTAGATCACGTCCTCGTAATCACCCTCGGCGTGCCACTCGATCGGCGCGTAGAGCTCGTCCTCGGGGGGTGCGTCCTTGTGGCGTCTCGGCACGGCGGCAACCATAGACTTTCGGCCGTGAAGCTCGACAACTGGCTCGCACAGCGGGCTCACAGTTGCCCCGAGCGGACCGCGCTGGTCACGGAAGCCTCCAGCGTCACTTACGCGGAGCTGGAGGCGGAGGCTACCTGGGTCGCTCGCCGGCTTGCCGCCTACGGGGTGAGAAGGGACGCGGTCGCGGCCCTCACCATGCATCCGCGCCGCGAGGAGGTCGTGCTGCTGCACGCCCTGATGAAGCTCGGCGCCGTCGCCCTGCCCCTCGGCCCCCGCCTCACCGAGGCCGAGCGAGAGGCCGTGCTGGCCGCGGAGCGGCCCGCCGTCGACCTCAACGATGCCGGGGAGCTCACCCAGACCGAGGCGGACCTGCCGCTGCTCGGGGAGCACGACATGGACGATGTCCAGTGTCGAATCCTGACCAGCGGGACCTCCGGGGAGCCGCGGCCGGTGGGGCTCACCTACGGGAACTTCCTGTTCAGCGCGATGGGCTCGGCCTTCAACCTCGGCGTCGATCCAGCCGACCGCTGGCTCTGCTGTCTGCCGCTGAGCCACGTCGGCGGCCTCTCGATCGTCATCCGCTCGGTGATCTACGGCACCACGGCGGTCCTCCTCGACGGCTTCGACACCGAGCAGGTGGCGAGGACCCTCGTCTCCGGGGACATCTCGGTCGTCTCACTGGTCCCGACCCAGCTGATCCGCCTGCTCGAGGCCGGCGCGGACCTCTCGGCCCCTCGCGCGATCCTGATCGGCGGTGGGCCCGTGCCGGCCGACGCGCTGCGCGAGGCGCTCGGCCGGGGAGCGACGGTCGTGCAGACCTACGGCATGACCGAGACGTGCTCCCAGGTGACGACGCTTTCGCCCGAGGACGCCGAGCGCAGGGTGGGCTCGGCCGGTCGTCCGCTGCTCACCAGCCACATCCGAATCGAGGGCGGGGAGATCCTGGTCCAGGGCCCGACGGTCGCGCCCGGCTGCTACGAGGCGGACGGCTGGCTCCACACCGGCGACCTCGGCCACATCGACGACGAGGGGTTCCTCTACGTCACCGGGCGCAACAGCGAGGTGATCGTCACCGGCGGTGAGAACGTGATGCCGGCCGAGGTCGAGGCCGTGCTGATCTCACACCCCGCCGTGGCGGACGCCGCGGTGTTCGGCCGGCCGCATCCCGAGTGGCAGGAGACCGTCTGCGCGCTGGTCGTCCTGCGCGACGGAGCCGAGACGACGGACGAGGAGCTGCGGTCCCACTGCTCCGGCCCGCTCGCTCCTTACAAGGTGCCGAAGCGCGTGGACTTCGTCTCGTCCCTGCCCAGGACGCCCTCCGGCAAGCTGCTGCGCGGCGAGCTCACCGCGCTCGCCGAGACCTGAGCTTGGCCCGCACACGCCTCTCTGTACCATCCGCCGCCGCATGGCTGCGCAGGACGTTCTCTACGACAAGGACGCGGATCTCTCCGCACTCGAGGAGGGGAAGAAGATCGCGATCCTGGGCTACGGCTCGCAGGGCCACGCACACGCACTCAACCTGAAGGACTCCGGCATGGAGGTCGTGGTGGGGTTGCGCCCCGACTCCTCCAGCCGGGCCGATGCGGAGGGCGAGGGCCTCGAGGTGCTCGACGTCGCCGACGCGGCAAGCGAGGGAGACGTGGTGATGATCCTGCTGCCCGACGAGAAGCAGGCCAAGATCTGGGGCGAGGAGATCTCGGACGGGATCGCCGACGGCAACCTCCTGATGTTCGCCCACGGCTTCGCGATCCGGTTCGGCCAGATCGAGCCGCCTCCCGGCGTCGACGTCGGGATGGTCGCCCCGAAGGGTCCGGGCCATCTGGTCCGCCGCGAGTTCGTCAATGGGCAGGGCGTGCCCTGCCTGATGGCGGTCCACCAGGATGCCACCGGTTCGGCACGCGAGCAGGTTCTCGCCTACGCCTCCGGCATCGGCGGCGGCAGGGCGGGAATCATCGAGACGACCTTCAAGGACGAGGCCGAGACCGACCTCTTCGGCGAGCAGGCCGTCCTCTGCGGCGGCGCCACGGAGCTGGTCCGAGCCGGCTTCGACACCCTCGTCGAGGCGGGCTACGACCCGCGGCTCGCCTACTTCGAGTGCCTCCACGAGCTCAAGCTGATCGTCGACCTGATGTACGAGCACGGCATTCAGGGGATGCGCCACTCGATCTCCAACACCGCCGAGTACGGCGACATGACCCGCGGCCCCAAGGTGATCACCGACGAGACCCGGAAGGCGATGAGGAAGATCCTCGCGGACATCCAGTCCGGCGAGTTCGCGAAGGAGTGGATCGCCGAGAACGAGGCAGGTCAGGAGAACTTCCAGCGCATGCGCGAGGAGGCCACCGATGCGCAGGTCGAGAAGGTCGGCAGGGACCTCCGGGCGATGATGCCCTGGATCGACGACTAGCCGGCTAGGCTGCCGCCGGCGATGACCCGAGAGAGCTCACCGAGGAGATCCTGGCGGCCAAGCACTCGCGAGGGCTGAGCTGGGCCGAGCTGGCGGAGCGGCTGAACGCACCGGTCGAGTGGGCGACGGCGGCCCTGCTCGGCCAGTTCCCGCTCGACGAGACCCAGGCCCGTCCGCAACTGAGGCGCTGGGCCTGGACAAAGATGCGATTCCGGAGCTGACTGCGTCGCCGATGCGGGGTGCGCTGGACGATGTAGTGCCTACCGACCCGACCATCTACCGGCTATACGAGATCGTTCAGGTCTATGGCCCGGCGCTGAAGGAACTGATCCACGAGGAGTTCGGGGACGGGATCATGAGCGCGATCAACTTCGGCTTCACGGTTCGGCGCCTGCCGGACGAAAAGGGAGACAGGGTGGAGATCGTCCTCAACGGCAAGTTCCTGCCGTATGAGTGGCGAGAGATGGACTGATCTCGGGCGCTGATGCCCGGACTGACCGGAGGCTCTTACCGTCCGCTCGTGTTAGTGGCTGCTCAGGCGGCGGTGGGTGCCGCGACTCCCTCCGCCGGTGGCGGCCCATACCGGTTCTCACCCGGATCGCTCTGGCGCAGGTAGAAGATGAGCAGGACGATGAACCCGATGATCGGGATCAGGCCGATCAGCACCCACCAGCCGGTGTGGTCCGTGTCGTGGAGCCGTCGTATCGCCACCGAGAGGTTCGGCAGCAGCAGCGCCAGTCCGGCCAGCCCGCTCACCACACCGAAGCTGCCGATGATGGCGTCGATGATGGCGGCGCCAATCCCAACCAGGATCCCAAACAGGAACCACCACCAGAATGCCGGTCTTGACGCGCGGCCGTCGAACTTCACGTAATGGTCGAATCCAGACCTGACTGCCTCAGCAAAGGTCACTTTTTCTCCTTCTCCACGTAGTCAGCTTCGTAACTCACTGGGTACAGCTTCTAGACCTCGGGGGTGCGGCTTGTCGCCTCGCTCGAGATCTGGCCAGAAGGCGGCGTCGATCCGCTCTCCTCATACGAGAACGGAGGCCAATCCTCCGTGAGCAGCAGGAAATAGCCGCCACCGCGAGTCAGATAGGCGGAGGCGGATCGAATCGGGTTGAACAGACCCTCCGGAAGCTTGCCCGTGAAGAGGATCGCGAACCAGGCGATCAGCGCGCAGACGCTGAGGATGATCGCC
>DATAPB010000185.1:0-3527 GCA_036265435.1 Solirubrobacterales bacterium
ATGTATCCGTAGCCGCCGTGAATCTGCACCGCCTCCTCGGTGGCGCGGACGGCCAGGCGGCCGGTGATCAGCTTCGCCTGGGCGGCGGTCAGGGTGAACGACTCGCCCCTGTCTTTCTCGATTGCCGCGCGGTAGACCAGCAGGCGGGCGGCCTCGATCTGAGCGGAGATGTCGGCGATCTTCGCCTGGATCGCCTGGAACTTGCCGATCGGCTGCCCGAACGCCTTGCGTTCCTTGGAGTACGAGATCGCCTCGTCGAGGGCTCCCTGGGCGAGGCCGACACCCATCGCCGCGACCCCGATGCGGCCGCCGTCGAGGATCTGGAGGAACTGCTTGAACCCCTCACCGCGGCGCCCGAGCAGGTTGTCCTCCGGGACGCGGCAGTCGTCGAAGGCGAGGGGGCGCGTATCAGAGGCGTTCCAGCCCATCTTCCGGTAGGGCTCGCCGGGCTCGTATCCGGGCGTCCCGTTCGGGACGATGATGTTGGAGATCTCCTTGGTCCCGTTGCTCCGGCCGGTGACCGCCGTGATAGTCACGCAGCCGGAGATGTCCGTCCCCGAGTTGGTGATGAACTGCTTCGCGCCGTTCACCACCCAGTCGCCGTCCTCGAGCGCGGCTCGGGTCTGCGTGTTGCCCGCGTCTGACCCGGCCTCCGGCTCGGTCAGGCCGAATGCGGCCAGCTTCTGACCGCTGCAGAGCTGCGGCAGCCAGTCGTCCTTCTGCTGGTCGGTCCCCCAGAGGTGGATCGGCATCGTGCCCAGAGAGGTGTGGGCGGCCATCGTGATCGCCACAGAGGAGTCCACCCGGGTCAGCTCCTCGACTGCCAGGGCGTAGGCGAGGGTGTCGGCGCCCCCGCCCCCGTACTCCTCGGGGAAGGGGATGCCCATCAGTCCGAGCCCGCCCATCTTGGCCACGAGCTCGTAGGGGAAGGACTTGGTCCGGTCGAGCTCCTCCGCCGCCGGCGCCACCTCCTGGCGGGCGAAGTCCCGAACGGTGTCGCGCAGCAGCCGCTGCTCGTCGGTCAGCGTGAAGTCCACGGGGCGGGGAGTCTAAGAAGTGCGGCTAGGCAACGGCTTCGAGGGACTCGGCAGCGCGCATCCCCGGGCCCTCGATCGCGATGGCCTCGCGCACCGTCAGTGGCTTGCCGCACTTCGTGCAGATCCGGCGGTCGTCGATCTCGCCGCCGCACTCGCCCTTGTGGACGACGATGGAGGGCCGGCCCTCCGGCTGCTGCTCGTAGCGATCGCCCCACTGCATCAGGGCGATCATCACCGGCCAGAGGTCTAGCCCCTTCTCGGTGAGGAAGTACTCGTAGCGCTCCGGGCGCTCGCTGTACGGGCGCCGTTCGATGATCCCCTCGTCCACCATCCGCTGCAGGCGTGAGGTGAGGACATTCCGCGCCACTCCGAGCGAGCGCTGCATCTCGGAGAACTTCCGCCGGCCGTGAAAGATCTCGCGCACGACCAGGAGCGTCCAGCGTTCGCCCACCAGCTCGAGGCTGCGCGCAATCGAACAGACCTGTCCGTCGTAGTCCTTGCCGAGCATCAATGTGATGTTCGCACACTCGGTTGCATCACGCAACTTACGCTGGTAGGTTGCGTTTCAAGTGGTTGCGTGAAACAACCGACGCCAGCAAGGAGTCCGACATGAGAGCACTCCGCTTCGAATTCCATCCAGAGCAGGTCCGGATCAGCTCCGAGGAGATCCTCGCCGACCTCCGCTATCCGGCTCGCGAGGGTCGCGACGACGGCGGGCGCAAGCGCGCCCGCCGTACGAGGGTGCGCCGAGCTCGCGAGGGGCAACCCGTTTGATGGCGAAGCCGGCCACCGATTCGGCCAACGCCTTCGCCGAGTCCTCACCGGAGACCAAGCGCAGCAGGACGATCACCTGGCAGGACCCCGTCCCCACCGCCGCCGTCGGCGCCGGGATGAAGGGTCTCGACTACGTGCGCGCCATCCGGTCGGGTGAGCTGCCGCCCCCGCCGATCGCGGTGGTCATGAACTTCTCGATCGCCGAACTGGAGGAGGGGAGGGCTGTCTTCATCGGCGAGCCGGGGGAGGAGCACTACAACCCGATCGGGGTCATCCACGGCGGATACGCGGCGACCATCCTCGACTCGGCTCTCGGCTGCGCCGTCCACACGACCTGCGCAGAGGGCGAGGGATACACGAGCCAGACGCTCGAGGTGAAGTACCTGCGACCGATCAGCCGCGACACCGGCGCCGTCCGCGCCGAGGCGCACGTCGTTCACCGGGGCCGCAAGACGGCCACCACCGAGGCGCGGCTCACCTCGCTCGAGACCGGCAGGCTGCTGGCGACGGGCACGAGCACCTGCCTGATCCTCGAAGGCTGAAAGCTCTCGGCTGGAGGACTAGCTTGTGAGGTGATGTCGGGCACGGACGCCAAGGACACCATCGTCGCCTCCTATGAGGCGCTCAACCAGCGCGAGATCGATGCCGCCATGGACGCCCTGGCCGACGAAGCCGAGTGGCACGAGAGCGCGGTCCTTCCCGACACGGGCGTCTACCGGGGGAAGGACGCGATTCGCGCCTTCCTGACCCAGTTCCTGGCGTCCTGGGATCGGTTCCACCAGACCGTCGAGGAGGCGCGCGAGGAGGGCGATCGTGTGCTGGTTCTGATCCACCTCGAGGCGACGGGCCGCGGTTCGGCCGCCGACGTCGACGCGCGCTACGCGCACCTCTGGACCGTCTCGGACGGCAGGGGGATCCGGGTCGACGCGTTCTACGACCGCGACGAGGCCCTCGCCGCCCTCAAGCCGTAGGCCCCGGTCAGGGTGACCAGGGACCACGACCCGACGTAGATCGCCGTGTCGAAGTGGTCCCCCTCGAGATCGGGAAGGTGCAGGAGCAGGGCAACCAGCTCGAGTAGCCCCAGAACGGTGTAGGCGAGCGCGGCGCCGCGGAAGCTGACCGGGTCGTCGTCGTGTACCGCGATCAGCGCGGCGACTCCGACCCCGAGGATGAAGGATCCGATTGCGCGCGAGGTGAGCGGTGAGAGCGCCCAGGGCCAGAGATCGTCCGCGAGTCCAGCCGAGAATAGGAGGACGCCTCCGGTTGCCAGCATCGCCACCCCTTCGAAGATGAGCAATGCGCGAAGCGGTCGAGGGAGCCGCTGTGTCGGGCGTGCGTCCTCGCCGGGCGCACGGAGCTGGACTGCTAGCGCCCAGACGAGCAGGGGCGGGACGAGAGCGTAGACCACCAGCCAGAAGACGCCGAAGAGGCTGTTGAGATCGAAGCGGTCGAGGTGGTAAAGCGTGACGACGAGCAGCAGAACCGCGATCACGGTCACCGGATACGCCGCCGGACGGGCCTCAGCCCAGGTCTGCGAGCGTGCGGCGGTCAGGATGAGGACGAACGCGGCCCAATAGAACGCCCCGAGGGTGGCGGCGGTGAGCGGGGGCTCGATCGTCCAGGACCACCACGCATCGGTGCGCGTGGCTCCAATGAAGAGCAGTCCGCCGGCGATCAGCGCGAGCCCGGCGAACACCCAGAAGATCACACTCAGCC
>DATAPB010000186.1:0-10021 GCA_036265435.1 Solirubrobacterales bacterium
GTCTTCGACTACCTGATCGGGTGCGGGCTCGGCTCGACGCCCGGGACCGCCGCTGAGGTCCTCCACGACGGCGTCCGGCAGCGGATCTCGCCGAACAAGCTGCCGGTGGCCCGCTGGATCGAGATCATCGAGGCCTCCCACCGCGCGGGCCTGCGCTCGACGTCGACCGTGATGTTCGGCCACATCGAGGAGCCGCGCGAGCTGGCGCGACACATGCGGGTGATTCGCCGCCTCCAGGAGCGCACCGGTGGCATCACCGAGTTCGTGCCGCTCAGCTTCATCCCGTTCAACACGCTCCTCGGGCGGACGCATGGCGTGGAGGAGATCTCCCGTTCCGACAACCTCAAGCACACGGCCGCCTTCCGTCTCGGCCTCGGCAAGACGATTCCGAACCTCCAGGCGAGCTGGGTGAAGATGGGTCTCGACGCGGCGACCGAGAGCCTGCGCTGGGGGGTCAATGACCTGGGGGGGACGCTGATGGAGGAGAACATCTCCCGGATGGCGGGCTCGCATCACGGCGTCCGGCTGGAGCCCGAGCAGCTGATCGATGCCGCCCGCAGGGCCGGCCGCACACCGGCGCAGCGGACGACGCTCTACGAGATCGTCGAGACCTACTGATGTGAAGGCGATGGTCCTGGATCGGCCGAGGGAACCGCTCACCGAGCGTGAGCTGCCCGACCCCGCGCCGGAACAGGGGCAGGTCCTGATCGAGGTCTCCGCCTGCGCGGTCTGCAGGACCGACCTCCACATCTTCGACGGCGAGCTCACCGAGCCGAAGCTGCCGCTCGTTCCGGGGCACATGATCGTCGGCCGCGTGGCCGCCAGGGGCGAGGGCGCGGCCCGGTTCGCCGAGGGCGACAGGATCGGCGTTCCCTGGCTCGGCTGGGTCGACGGGACCTGCCGCTACTGCCGGACCGGCCGAGAGAATCTCTGCGTGCAGGGCAAGTTCACCGGCTACGACTTCGACGGCGGGTACGCCGAGCGCACCGTCGCCGACGAGCGCTTCTGCTTTCCGATCCCGGACTCCTACAGCGACGAGCACGCAGCGCCACTGCTCTGCTCGGGACTGATCGGCTACCGCTCGCTCCGGCTGGCGGGCGAGGGGGAGCGTCTCGGGATGTACGGCTTCGGCTCCTCCGCGCACCTGATCATCCAGGTCGCCGTCCACGACGGCTGGAAGGTGTATGCGCTGACGCGAGAAGGGGACACCGAGAAGCAGGAGCAGGCCCGTTCGCTGGGAGCCACGTGGGCCGGCGCGGTGGGCGATCCGGAGGCCGGCGACCTCGACGCGGCGATCATCTTCGCCCCGGCTGGAGAGCTCGTGCCCGCCGCCCTCCGGGCGCTCGCCCCGGGCGGGACGGTGGTCTGCGCTGGCATCCACATGAGCGACATCCCCTCGTTTCCCTACGAGATCCTCTGGCACGAGCACTCCGTCCGCTCAGTCGCGAACCTGACTCGCCAGGACGGGGAGGAGTTCCTCTCGCTGGCCCCCGAGGTGCCCGTCGAGACCGAGATCGAGCTCTACGAACTGGCGGACGCGAACCGTGCGTTGGATGACATTCGTCACGGTAGGGTGGGAGGCACCGCCGTTCTCCAGATCGGCGGTTAGCCTCTGATCAAACGGGTTGCGCTTCGCTTCTCTGTGGCGCACCCTCGCATTAGGGGAGAGGAACAGAGCAGATGCCAGATGTGACCGTCAAGCGCGTCGAGGACTTCGAGGCGATCTTCGGCGGCGGCTTCAGACGCGCCCGGGCCGGGCTCGGCGTCACCTCGTTCGGCCTGGCCGTGATCGACCTACCGCCCAATTTCGAGCGCTACCCCGAGCACGACCAGACCCACGACGACCAGGAGGAGGTCTACACGCCGCTCTCCGGGAAGGTCACGCTTCGGGTCGGGGGCGAGGAGTACGAGCTCGAGCCGGGTGTGTTTGCGCGCGTCGGTGCCACCGAGAAGCGGAAGCTGATCACGGGCGACGAGCCCGCCAGGGTGATCGCAATGGGCGCGATGCCGGGCAGGGTCTATGCGCCGCCGGAGTTCTCAGAGGAGGGCACCAAGCCGCCACCGCTGGAGAAGATCGGCTCCAAGCACGAGGCGCCCGCCTAGCGGAACAGATCCTCCTCGGCCGGGCGCGGGAAGGCCTTCGCCCCGGGGCCGTCGTCCGGGATGACGATGTGTCCGAGCCCGCCGACGATCGCGCCGGGAATGGCCGAGTCCTTGTCACGGACGAGGTCCGCTGCCGAGGCGAGCTCATCGGCGAGGGCGATGTGCGTGGCCGAGAGCTCGCGACCGTGGTGGTCGCGCTTTCCGCGCCAGTCGGCGAGCGGGGGGAGTCCGGCGCAGCCGATCGCCACATCCGCCTGACCGACTCTCCAGGCCCGGCCGAAGCTGTCGGCGATCACGACCGCCGGGGACACGTCTGACGCCTCGGCGATCTCGCCCCGGATGCGCCGCGCGGAGGCATCGCCGTCCTCCGGGAGGAGCGAGACCAGCCCCCGCTCGAGGTTCGAGGAGTCGATTCCGGCGTTCGCGCAGACCCAGCCGCCGTTCGTCTCCGTGATCAGCACACCGCGCTCAGCGCGCACGATCCGCCTGCTCTCCGCCAGCACGAGCTCAATCAGCGCCGGATCCTTGTCGAGCCGCGCGGCAATGTCCCTTGCCCGCTCGCCGGGCTCGACGTCCGTCAGCCTGCGAACGCGCCCCTCGACCTTGGAGACGGCCTTTTGGGAGATCACCACGATCTCATCGCCGGCCGGCTCGGCCGCCTCGGCGATCAGCGAGCCAAGATCGTCGCCCTCGCGGAGCTCCGGGAGCCCCGTGACAGGCCGGATCCGCAGCTCGCGCCCGGCACGCATGTTCCGCGCGACCCCGCCGCCGAGTGTCAGGCGGCTGCCCGCTGGGCGCGGTCGCCGAGCTGCCACAGAACCTTCGCGGTCCGCGGCGCCGGCTGCGGATCCAGCAGCAGGCTGTCGCGAAGCAGCGTGAAGTCCTCGGGGGTGTCGAGGTCGATCGAGAGGGACTCGACAGCCTCGAGTGCGAAGCTCTGGCCCGTCGCGCGTGCGCGGCTCACATGCCTGGCGCAGCTGTCCGGGCCGAAGGCGGGGAGGAAGAGGTCGGGTGGGTTGAGCATGAGGGCGTTCGTGCCCGTTCCGTGCCTGTCGGGCACGATCAGCGCGGTGCGCGGGGAGCGGCCCAGATGAGCGTCGAGCTCATCGGTGTCGAGGATCGGACAGTCGACCGGGAGCATCGCCACGCGGTGGGCGCCGTCTGCCATCGCGGCACGGGCGCCCGCCGCAGCCGCGTCGGCGTGGCCCTCGTCCCGCTCCTGGACGAGCACCTTGTGGCCGAACCAGCCGGCTTGCCTGGCAACCGACGGATCCGAGGTGACGATGAGGACGTCGTCGATGCACCGGCTCCGCGGCAACTTCACTATCAGGTCGAGGAAGAGGGCTTCAGCGAGGCGGGTGCGCTCGTTCTGCGTGACCAGCCCATTGAGCCGCCCGTTCGCGGACGAGAAGTCCTTCACCGGAACGATCGCGGTCGTATGCAATTGGCTGGTCACCGCTCCCACGGAGGATTGAGGCTACCGGGTAAGGCGCGATTTATACCCCACTATGCGGGTTTTTATTCGCCGGAAGTGCGAAGCATCGAGGCGAACTCGAGGGTTCGCTCGGCCAGCGCCCGCCTTCCCTCGCGCCCGTCCATCACGGTCGGGCAGCTCAGCACGCGCAGTCCGTCGGGTGCGGGATCCGGATCGTCGGGGTCGCAGACCATGCCGTCGATCAGGCCCTCGTAGAGGGAGGTCACGCCCGCGGCGGTGGAGGGCCGCCCGACGGCCTGCATGAAGATGTCGGTGGGGCCCTTCACGACCTGGCCGGCGACGTAGGGGCTCACCGCCACGACGGGAGCCGCCGAGGCGGCGATGGCGTCGCGGACGCCCGGCATCGAGACGATCGGACCGATCGAGATCACGGGGTTCGAGGGACCGATCACGATCGCGTCCGCCTCGGCGATCGCGGAGAGGACCTCGGGCGTGGGCCTCGCTTCGCCGATGCCCTGCAGCTCGATCCCCTCGACCGGCGCCTCGGCGTGCTCAGCGACCAGGTACAGCTGCAGGTCGCGCCACCCCTCGGCCGTCCGGACGCGGGTCCGAACGGGCTGCTCGGACATCGGCAGGACCGCCGCCTGGACGCCCAGCGCCCTGGCGATCTGCGCTTGCGCATCGGTGCGGCGGCCGCCCTCGGAGACGAAGACCCGGCGGTAGAGGCAGGTGGCGAGGTCGCGGTCCGAGAGCTGGAACCAGTCGGGTACGCCGAGCGCGACCAGGCGGTTGAAGACGGTGAAGGAGTCGCCCTTGATCCCCCATCCCCGCTCCTCGTCGATCTCGCCGCTGAGCCAGTAGGTGATCAGGTCGGGATCGGGGGAGACATCCACGCCGACGATCTCAATGTCATCTGCTGTGTTGGCGACCACGGAGAGGCCGGAGCCGAGCAGGTCCTGCATGCCGGCGGCCAGCTTCGCCCCGCCGGTGCCGCCGGCGAGGACCACGCAGCGGCTCACCTCACTCACGCCCAGGGGTCGTCGTCGGGCAGATAGGTGATCCTGATCCCGGCGCGGGCCTTGTAGCGGACGTTGACGGAGATCAGCATCGGGGCCAGAGTCTCGACGATCCGGGCCATCTCGAGGGCGCCGGCGTTGACCGCGCGGAACCCGTCGATCCGCTCGATCACCCGCGCGACCCGGGCCTTCTCCACCTTGCGGTCGCCACAGATCGGGACATCCTCGTCGAGTGGATCGTCCCCCGCGAGCCGCTTGGCGTTCACCGTGTGGAGGGCGGAGATCACCGTGACCCCGTCGGGGACCATCTCCTGAGCCTGCTGTGCGGCGGATCCCTGCCACACCCCGATCGTCCTCGCCGCCTTGCCGCTCACCGCAGCGGCGGTCGGCACGGTGCAATCCACCAGGAGCTGGCCCTCGGAGAGCGCCTCCTTCAGGTTCGTCAGGGTCTCGGACTGGGCGCGGAACGGGACGGTGAGGAAGACGATCGGTCCCCTGGCGGCGGCCTCACCGTTCTCGAGCCCCTCCACGTCGGCGCCCTCGACCTCGGCTCGGACGCGCTCGGCGGCCTCCTCGGCCCGTGCCGCCTCGCGGGATCCGATGACGATGGCCTCGCCGGCTCGTGCCCAGCGGATGGCGAGCCCGTAGCCGAGCGCCCCGGTTCCGCCGATGATCGGGATTGGGTCTGCCATCGGCGAGCAAGCTACAGGCGCCCCGAATAGGCTGCTTTGCCCCATGAGGCTGGAAGGGAAGAAGGCCCTGGTCACCGGCGGCGCCAGCGGGATCGGCGCCGCGATCGCCCGCCGACTCGCGGCCGAGGGGGCCGAGGTCACGGTCGGCGACCTGAACCTCGAGGGCGCCACGGAGGTCGCCGGAGAGATCTCGGGCCTGCCGATCGAGTTGGACGTGACGGATCTGGGATCCGCCCAGGCGGCAGTCGACAGCGCCGGCCCGCCGATCGACATCCTCGTCAACAACGCGGGGACGGATGAGTTCGGCTTCTTCACCCAGACCACGCAGGAGCAGTGGCGGAAGGTGGTCGACGTGAATCTCTACGGCGTCTTCAACTGCACGTCCGCCGCCCTGCCGGGGATGCAGGAGGCCGGCTATGGGCGGATCGTCAACATCGCCTCCGAGGCCGGACGGGTCGGGTCCAAGGGATCGGCGGTCTACTCGGCGGCCAAGGCGGGCGTGATCGGCTTCACCAAGGTGATGGCCCGCGAGGGGGCGCGCTTCGGGATCACGGCGAACGCGATCGCGCCCGGGCCGATCGAGACGCCGCTCCTGATGCGGGCCAAGGAGCTCGGGGAGATCGGCGAGAAGATCATCGAGACGATGAAGGCGGGCACGCAGCTGGGCCGGCTCGGGCAGCCCGAGGAGGTCGCCGCGGCGGTGGCCTTCCTGGCCTCCGACGATGCCTCGTACGTCACCGGGGAGACCCTCGGGGTCAGCGGCGGCCTGGGGATGGTGTGATGTTGCAGCCTGGGATGGAGAGGAGCATGGACTTCGTGGTGGAGGGGCGGCTGCTCACGGACGTGGGCGGCACGATCGGGGCGAGTGTGCTCTCCACCCCGGGGATGATCGGGATGATCGAGGGCAACGCGGCGGCGCTCGCCTTCGAGAACCTCGACGAGGGCAAGGCGACCGTCGGCTTCGAGGTCTGCGTCAAGCACGTCGCGGCCGCCGCCGAGGGCCAGACGTGCACCGTCTACGCCAAGCTCAACGAGATTGCCGACGGGCGCAAGCTCCGCTTCGACGTCGAGGTCAAGGAGGGGGACCGCACAGTCGGCGTCGGCACCCACGAGCGGCGCGTGATCGAGGTCGGCACGGTCGCCGGCGAGCAGGGCTAGGCGACTGCAGGGCTAGGCTGAAGGCATGGCCGAGGCCCTGCCTCAATCCGTCCGGATCCGCGAGGTCGGGCCGCGCGACGGGTTCCAGAATGAGCCCGAGGTGATCCCGACGGAGGAGAAGGTCCGGTTGATCGGCCTGCTCGGAGAGACCGGCCTCGGGCGGATCGAGCTCACCTCGTTCGTACGCCCGGATGTGATCCCTCAGCTGGCCGACGGCGCCGAGGTGCTGACGCGGTTCGAGCCAGTGGATGGCGTCGCGTACTCGGTTCTGATTCCGAATCGCAAGGGCCTCGAGAACGCGCTCCGGCTCCGGGATCGCTTCCAGGAAGCGAACTTCTTCCTCTCGGCGTCCGAGACGCATAACCGCAAGAACGTCAACCGCTCGATCGCCGAGTCCCTGAAGGATCTCGAGGAAACGATCGGGGCGGCGCGGGAGGCCGGGCTGCGCTGCGAGGGCGTGATCTCGACCAGCTTCGGCTGCCCGTACGAGGGCGAGGTTCCAGCCGGCCGCGTCTTCGAGATCGCGGAGCGGCTCGCGGGCTTCGGCTGCGAGGAGGTCGCCTTCGGGGACACCACCGGGATGGCCAATCCGCGCCAGGTGGGGGAGTTCTTCGCGGCCGCCCGGGACCGGCTCCCGGACCCCGAGCTCACCGCGCACTTCCACAACACCCGCGGCCAGGGGCTGGCCAACGTGCTCGCCGCCCTCCAGCAGGGAGTCGAGTCGTTCGAAAGCTCATTCGGCGAGCTCGGCGGCTGTCCGGTGCCGCCGGGGTCCACGGGGAACATCTCGACGGAGGACCTGGTCTCGATGTTGGAGGAGATGGGCCTGGAGACCGGCGTGGACCTGGCGAGGTTGATCGCCGCCTCCACCGAGGTCCAGAGGGTCCTCGGCCGCCCGCTGGGGGCGCACCTGCTGACCGCCGGTCCCGTCGATTGGCAGCCCGGTGGCGCGTCGGACTCCTGAGACCGCGCCCCGATAGGGTGGTCGCATGAAGAGCGACCGTTTCCGCCGGGCGGCGGAGGCCAAGGACTTCTCGGCCATCGATGAGCTCTTCGCCGAGGACGTCGTCTTCCGGAGCCCTGTGGTGTTCAAGCCCTACGAGGGGCGCGAGGCCGTCGCCATGCTGCTCGGCGCGGTCGTCCAGGTCTTCGAGGACTTCCGGTACACGGACCAGATCGAGACGGATGACTCGGCGGCACTCGTGTTCAGCGCCCGTGTCGGCGACCGAGAGCTGGACGGGATCGACCTCCTCCATTTCGACTCGGAGGGCCGGCTGGACCGGATGTCGGTCTTCGTGCGGCCGATGAGCGGGGTCAACGCCCTGGCCGAGGCGATGCAGAAGAAGCTCGAGGAAGCGTCAGCCGCCTAGCTACTGGCGGCAGGTGACGCCGGAGCAGGTCTTCAGCCGCAGCAGCTCGGCCTTGAGGGAGGCCTTGAGCGAGGCGAGCCCCGGGTCGTCGGCGACGTTCGTGAGCTGGTACGGGTCGTCGTCCAGGTTGTAGAGCTCCTCGTCGCCGTTCGAGTAGAGGTTGTAGGACCAGGGCCCGCGCCGGATCCCGTAGATGCCGAGGTCCACGCTTTCGAACAGGAGGGAGCGGTCGTTCGAGACGCTGGGATCCGTTGTCAGGGGAAGCAGGTCGATCCCGTCCATCACCCTCGCCGGCCGTGCCTTGGTGATGGCCACGATCGTCGGGGCGAGGTCGATGTTCGCCACGAGCTGGTCCCGGGTCGTGTTCTGCGGGACGCCGGGGCCGCGGATGATGAGCGGAACGCGCTCGCCCTCCTCGTAGAGATAGTCCTTGAACTCGATCCGGTGCGCTCCCAGCTCGAGCCCGTTGTCCGAGGTGAAGAAGAAGAACGTCTTCCGCTTGTCCCCGTACTTGCGGACCAGTCCGACGATCTTCTTGATCTCGTCGTCGACCGAGAGCAGGCTCTCGATGCGGCCGCGGTAGCGGCGATCGATGTCGGCCTTGTCCAGGTCGCTGAGCCGCGGAATGTCGCGGATCTGCTGCGGCTTGTCGGAGACGTTGGGCTCGTCGAAGTTCGGCGGGCGCGGGGCCGGGGTGTCGCCGAACCGGCCGAGGTACTGCGGCGCCGGCTCGGGATCCCGCGTCGACCAGACGGGCGTGCCCTTCTCCCCGTGTGGGTTGTTCGGGTTGTAGTAGAGGAAGAACGGCTTCGGGCTCGGCGCCCACATCTTGAGGATCCCGTTGACCTTCGCGCCGAGGACGTAGTCGATGTAGTTGGCCGGCTTGCGCGGGTAGTTGCGGACCTTGCCGTTCTCGTTCAGCTTGAACCCGTAGCGCTTCTGCTCGGTCCCTCCGGTGAGGCCGAACCACTGCTTCCACCCCGGCGGCACCTGGCGCGGGTCGACCACCCCGTAGCCGTTCAGGTACTTGCCGACCATCGCGGTCCGGTACTTCGCCCTCTTCAGCCAGACCGCGAGCGTGTTCGAGCTGTCCAGGTCGGTGAAGCGCTGATCGGTGAGCACGCCGTGGTTGTGGGCGTACTGACCGGTGAGCTGCGTTGCGCGTGACGGGCAGCAGAGGGGGAACGACACGTAGCTGTTGCGGAAGGTGGTGCCGTGAGCGCCCAGGAGGGCGAGCGTCTTCTGCATCACGAACATGTCCGTGACGTTCATGTCGTCGGTGTCGATCAGGATCACGTTCGGGCGCTTCTGCTGGACGTTCTTCCGGCGGAGCGCGGCCTTGCTCTGCCGCCGTTGATCCGCGGCGGCCCGGCACTTCGCGTTGCAGGTCGCCGCCTTGCCGGCCACGGGAGAGGCGGTCGCCTCAGCAGGCTCGGCCCCCGACGGAGTGCCGAGCGCCTCCGCAGCAGCCCAGGCGAGGACCGCCGCGGCTAGCACGGCAAGCGAGAACGCTGCTCTCTGTGGCCTCCCGGGACGCATCGGATCAGAAACCCGGGACCGCCCTGCCGGTTGCGGCCCGCGGAGCCCGAGAGCGTAGAGGAACGTATGCTCACGCCGTCTCAGGTAAACGGGTCGTGCTGCCGGGCGCCCTCACCAACCTAGGAGCGAGCGAAATATGGCGGTCAGCAAGGTCGGCGTCGTGGGCTGCGGGCTCATGGGCCACGGGATCTCCCAGATCTGCGCCCAGGCGGGGTGGGACGTCGTCGTGCGGGAGGAGGATCAGGCGGCCCTCGACAGGGGCATGGGCAAGATCGAGAAGCAGCTCGCCCGCGCGGTCGAGAAGGGCCGGATGGAGCAGTCCGACGCGGACGCGGTGCTCGGCCGGATCACGCCGACGCTCGACTACGCCGACCTGGCCGATTCGGACCTGGTCATCGAGGCGATCACCGAGGATCTCGACCGCAAGCTCGAGATGTGGAGGGAGCTCGACGGGATCGTCAAGGACGATGCCTTCTTCGCCACCAACACCTCCTCGTTGCCGGTTTCCACGCAGGCCGACGCAACCGAGCGTCCGGAGCGGATGATCGGGCTGCACTTCTTCAATCCGCCACAGGTGATGCCGCTGCTCGAGGTTGTGCGGGCGGAGAGGTCGGGCGACGACGCGGTTGACCTCGGCTTCGAGCTCGGAGAGAAGCTCGGCAAGACCACCGTGGCGGCGGGCGACAACCGCGGCTTCATCGTCAACCG
>DATAPB010000187.1:0-7854 GCA_036265435.1 Solirubrobacterales bacterium
CGCAAGGCCGACTACGAGAGGGTCCGCTCGGACTCGCGCCGCTTCGTGATCGTCCCTGGTCACGAGGTGCCGGACGTGGAGACGGTGATCGAGCGAAACGAGGGCTGGGCGATCGTCGAAAAGGCGCCCGACCTAACCGACACTGTCGAAGAACTCGACCCGCGCCACGACGGCTGATCTTTACGCGGCGAGAGGGACCTGGCCCCGCCGCGCCCGGTGTATGCCATAGCGCCGTCTGCTGCCTGGGGGTGAACCCGCATTGGTTAACAACTCGTACGTTAGGCGCACGATTCGGCGTCGCCTACTCCCGCAGCCCGGCGGCTTCGAGGGCGGCCTCCAGATTGCCGCCCCGTTCGAATCGAACGACCTTGCCGTCGCGGAAGGTCCAGGTGTGCGCCTCTTCTTGGGTCTCGCTACTGCTCGGACGGCCGGCGTGGCGGCTGACCGCGGCGACCACGGTCTCGCCGAGGTCGAAGAGTTCATGGAGCTCATGCCGGTACGAGGGGGACGACTGACGGGCGCGTCGCAGGGCGAGGTTGACTTGAGCTCGGCCACGACGAATCCCGGGGTCGACGGCCTCGGGGGGATTGACGTATTCGATGTCCGGGGTGGCGAAGTCGTCGACGAGGCGCTTCGGATCGCGGTCGATCAGCCCCTCCGAGTAAATCCGCCGCACGATCTCCACGTTCTCCTGCGACATCGCCCGCCCAGTATCTCTCCACCAGGTTCCGGAAAAAAAACCTCCGGTGCGTACCGCGGCGGGTCGCCGGGTAGGCGACTGGCAACCGATTGAAAGGGATGGGATGGCAGAACTGACGACATTGGAAGAGAAGTTGGCCGAGGTGACCGGTCTCGCGCAGGCGGCGCAGCAGGCGACCCAGAAGGTCGAGGGGCTGGTCGATGACGAGGACTTGGTGAGCGAGCTGCAGCAGATGCGCGAAGAGGCCGAGGAGACCGAGCGCCGGTGCACTGTGCTCGCGGACGAGCGGGATGGTAAGAAGACGGCGATCCTCGAGAAGGCGCAGGAGACCAAGAACGAGGCCTCGGAAATGATGTCCACGTACCTCGGCTCGGACGCCGACGACCTGGACGGCTTCGAGTTCCTGACCATGGCCGAGGCGGGCGAGGTCGGCCACTGGGAGATCCTGGGCAAGCTCAACGAGAAGGCCGGCGAATCCGAGATCAAGGAGCTGGTGGAGTGGGCGCTCCCGATCCAGGAGCGGCACTTCCGCGATGTCCGGCACGGCTCGCTGACGCTCGCGGCCGAAGAGGATCCAAACGGCTGAGGCCGAGCCTGTCACCGGCATCCGCCCGTGCGGGCGCCAGCCGTGTGTGGCAAGTGCGCGACGCGGGTAACCGGGAGCGACATCAAATCGAGAAGGTGAGAACAAGGTGAACGAACGCGACACGAAGCTCGTGCAGTGGCTGAACGAGGCGCATGTTAAGGAGGCCGAACTCGAGGCCGACCTTGGCGCGCACATCAAGCTGACCGAGAAGCCGGCGTACAAGAAGCGGCTTCAGCAACACCTCAAGGAGACCCGCGACCACAAGCGCTCGGTCGAGAGACGGATCAAGCAGTTGGGCGGTTCGCCGTCCTCGGTGAAGAACATGCCCGGGGTCCCGAAGGTCGTGGGCGAGACGGCGGGCAAGGCAGTCGCCGGCGTCAAGGGCCAGGTGGGAACCGCCCGGGCGCTCGTCACGAGCCAGCCAGAGACACATCTGCGAAACGCGCAGGAGGAGCTCCGCGAGGAGCACGTCGAGATCGCCATGTATTCGCGGCTCGAGACGCTGGCCGAGGAGGTCGGGGACCGAGACACGGCCAAGCTGGCCCGTGGGATCCGTCGCGACGAGGAGCGCATGGCGAAGTTCCTCGACTCGGAGCTCAAGCGCCTTGTCAAGGACGTCGTCAGGGAGGAGATTCCTCGCGGCCAGCGTGCGCAGCGCAGGCGGCGAAGCTCGAGCCGCTCGAGCCGCTCGACCAGCAGGACCCGCTCGCGGGGCGCTCAGAACGGCCGATCGCGAAGCGGGAACAGGCGCTCAGCGGGAAGGAGCAGACCTCGGGCGGCCGAGGCCCGCTCCCGGTGACCAACTGGTTGGGTCCTGACCTCGGGTCTCCAGACCTGAACCCGAGGTCGGAAGGCCACCGCGAAGGCGTTCAAAAGGTGTCAATTGCTTGAGCCAATCGTGGTCCCAGCTGCTTCGGCGGGCTTGCCGTGCGTATCGGCGACCCGGGTCGGAGCCGGGATCAGGGCCGCGCCTGCGATGACGAGTCCGAACGCGATCATCCGTCCGACGATCTCCACCGCCCCGGTGCCGATCGAATCGCGGAAGATCAGGACGCCGCCGACGATCGCGACGAGGTTGGCCGCCACGGAGGTGAGCGCGATGACTTCGACGCCCGGGCCGATCTGCAGGCCGCGGGCCGAGGCGTAGAAGGCGATAACGGATGCGGCCAGCGCCGCGAACGCCCACGGGCTGATCAGCTCGAGAACACCGCCTCCAACGGCATGGGTGAGGAATTTGAGGGCGATGTCGGAAACGCCGAACAGCGCGCCGGCGGCTATGCCAAGAAGGAGGCCCTCCCTGGCCTGCAGGACGCTGAGGCGGCCGGCGATCACCGCGAGCCCAGTGGCGAGCAAAAGGACACCGCCCTCGATGATGATCAACGCGGCCAGGGCGTAGCCCGGAGGCTCGCTGGGTTGTGCCCCTTGGGTAATGCCGATGATCGCGAGTCCCACCGCCGTGATGACCAGGCCGGTCCACTGCCGCCGACCCAGACGGAAGCCGAAGAAGCGCTCGGCGAGCACAGCGAGGAAGACCAGACCGGCGGAGAGGACGGCCTGTACGACCGACAACGGTGCGAGTGCAAGGGCGCCGACGTGAAGCGCCCAGGCTCCGACCGCCACCAGCCAGCCCACTGCGAACCACCTGGAGCGAAACAGCTCGGCGGCGCTTCGCAGCGGGTGCCGAACGCGCACCGGCGGTGCCGCGACCGCGCCGCGCTGTTTGAGCAGAAAGGAGACGCTCGTCGCGAGCGCGCAGGCCAGGGCGAGCGCGAGTCCGAAGATCACTCCGCTGGGCATCTTCTCTCTCCGGCGCTCGTGGCGTCAGCCGGCCCGTCTTCTTGCTAGCCGACCAACACCTCGAGCAAATCGCCCACCTCATGCTCCTCGGCCAGGGGATGGCGCAGCGGCAGCTTGGTCCTGACCTGGTAGCGATTCCTCCGGCCCTGCCGCTCGCGCACCACGTAGCCCTCGTCCACCAGCTCGGAGACGATCCGGTGGGCGGCCCGCTCGGTTATCCCGACGGCGGCAGCGATGTCGCGGAGCCGGATACCAGGGTCGCGAGCGACGCAGACCAGGACGTGTGCATGGTTGGTCAGGAAGTCCCATCGGGGAGGGGGCATACCGGAAGAGTATTTCATGAATTCGTGATACTGTGTTTCCATGGCCACGGAAAGCACCCCGGTTCCCTCAGCGTCGCCGATACCGGCCGCGTCACCGATTCCCTCGGCTTCGCCAATCCCGCCCCCGCCCACCGTGCCGGCGGGGTCCCCAAGAGTGGAGGCATGAAATGACCGCGACCACCAGCAACGAGCCGGTCTCCGGATACGACAGCCTCAAGACCAAGGAAGTGGTCGCGTCGCTCTCCAGCCGTTCCCAGGTCGAGCTCGCGAGGATCGAGAGCTACGAACACACCCACGAGGATCGCCTGAGCGTGTTCGACAAGCTTCGCTGGCTGCGCCAGGATGAGCCGCTAGCCGGCTACGACGCACTCAGCAGTGACGAGGTCCTGGCCGCGCTCGACCAGGCCGATGTCGCGGCGCTCAAGCGGGTGCAGGGATACGAGCGCAAGTTCCGCGCCCGTCGCGAGGTCCTGGACGAAGTGGACCGCCTCCATCGGGAGCGCCGTGCCCCCCTCGCCTCCCGCGACTCCAAGCCCTGAGGGAGTAACGAGCTCATGCCCACGATCATCGTCATGAGCAACGAGAGCGCCGACCATGGCGCTGCCGTACTGCTCTCGGAGAACGTTCAACCGGAGCACCTGGCCAGCGAGCACCACGCGGCCCAGTTGATCGAGCGCGTGGGATGGGCGGTCACTGACGCGCAGACGGCCGAGCGAATCGGACCCGCGGGCTCGTTGCCCTCGGCCCGATGACGTCCCTGCTTCGGATCGACGAATTGAAGCTCGATGCCCGCTACCACCGTGACCGCCGTGACCTGTACCGGGCCAAGATGTACGGTCCGCGTCCCGCGAGCCTTGTCCAACTGAAGGAGCTGGAGCGGGCCTGCGTTTTGTCCCAATCGCGCCTCCGGAGGACTGAAGATGAACTCACAGAGGAGACGGTGCGGCTGGGGGCGCTGGCTGATCTGGATGATGTGAAGCTCGACCGCGGTTGAATGGCCAAGCGGCGCTACACGGTCCAGTTCCGCACCGAGCCGGGGCTTTCCGACGAGGCGCGCGATGCCCTCCATGCGGCAGGCATCCAGCTCGTCAGCGGCCACGGCGGCGTGAGCCACAGCGCGCCGGGCGGCAACCTGCCGGAGGTGAGCACCCACTCGGCGTCGGTGGACGCCGAGGGCGAGGACGAGGCCGGCCGCGCGCTGACCGAGGCCGTGGAGGGCAAGACCGTCGCCTTTGAGCTGCTCGGGGTCGAGCCCCGCGAGTAGGACGGAGGCACTGAAGGCTTGACCGAGCCTCTCAGTGCGAAACCGAAGACCGATCCACTGGAGGAATCGGGCCTGGATCGCGGTTTGCGAGACCATCCAATCCGGTTTGGGTCCGCTTGGTTCCGGTCCGGTTCGTTACCACTCTGCTACCTGCCCCAGCAATTCCGCGGCCAGGTCGAGGACGGCCTCGCGTGCGGAAATCCGACGCAGACCGCGCAGCCTGACCGCGAAACCCGGTGAGAAATCTGAGACGCGTCAAACGTGACAGTCGCCTGACTATCTGACCGGCGGGCCGGCCAGGGCAGCGAAGGGCGTCGGCCCGGGACTTGTCGCGACATCGGGAGTATGTTCTGAAGCTGGTGGAAGCCGGCGACGAGACGACTCGGGAATTCGACGACGAGGCGGCCGAGGAACGACGCGCGCAGGGGTCGACGGTCGCCGCCCTCAACGCCTTCTCGGCCGGAGTCGCCTCGGAGGTCCGTGCGGACCTTGGGTTCGTCGACCCTGACGAAGCGATAAAGACGCTCGCCGCCGCGATCGATCAGGACACCCTGCGGGTGCCCCGCCTACTGGTGCTCGACTCCCTGGTCCGATTCGCAAGTCGGCGCGGAGACGAGTTCAGGGCTCGGGAGGCCGAGATCGACCCGCTGCTCGAAGCGCTGGTCAGGAAATCCCAAGTCCCAGAGACGGACGTCGGAGACGCGGTTGACACGGTGCATCGTGCGCTTGAATCGGTTGCTGGGCTCAGCGGAGAAGAAGTCCCGGCGGGCGTAGATGAAGCCCCGTCGGCTCACCCGTGGGAGGTTTTCGTCCAACAGGCCGCAGGGTCCCTGCAGCTCACCCAGGCCGAGATCGAAAAGCCGCTGTGCAACGACCGCGAGGACGTCTACAAGGGCCCGTACAAAGCCATCGGGGTGACGGTGGAGTTCCATACGGACGCCAGTCCGGGTGAGCTGCGCGGCTTCTGCGATCCGCGACGCTGGCATGAGTGCAGCGCCTACCAGAAGGAGATGACCCCATGGAAGGGCGCCGGCGCCATACCGGATCAGGATCGCCCGCCGGGTGGATGGCGCCGCGACCTACTCGAGAAGGTCCAGCTCGCCGGGAAGGACCTCGAGACCCCACTGCGCTTCACCTACACGATTCAGGATCAGAATGATCCGAGTTGGGTGCACCTCGATTACGTGATGATCGGGAGGACGGGCGAGATCGACGTCGACGAGGGGGCCCTCGACGTGCGGCGCGTCACGAGCGGCAAGCACAGCGGGCGGACGCGCGTGATCGCTAAGAAGGCGATCCTGTTCACAGACCCTCTGCTCGTGAAGTGGCCGACCGTCGCCTGCGACACCTTTTGGATGGACCTGGTCATCGACGCCGCCGTCGGTTGCCTGGGCCGCCGCGCAACAATAGACTCAACGAGAGGCATAGCCACGATGGCGGAGAGCAAGGAAGCCCGGCTCGACAAGGCGATCGATGAAGCCGCTGCTGCTGCGCAGAAGTCGATCGATGCCTACAGGCAGCTTGCGAAGAGGGGTGCCGCCCAGCTTGCCGGGGATTCGCCCGGCGACACCGATACTTGGGTGGAGCTGACCGCCAAGACCTGGGCCCAGGCCGCCCGGGACGGCGCGCAGGCGTGGACACGCTACAACGCCCTGCTGCAGGCTTGCGCCGAGCCCGCCGAAAGCAAGACCGAGCAGACCGAGCCCGGCAAGACCGATAACGACGCCTGATGGCGAACACGCTGGACGACTTGGTGGGGACCGCCATGCGAACCTGGGCGACCGTGGCGCGGACCTGGATCGAGGCAGCAAACGCGGTCCTGGTGGGGTGGCTGGACGTGGCGGATGCCGAGAGCGTGCTCACCGGCTTCAATGAGGAGGTGGTGGTCCTCCCTCGGCAGCAGACAGCGACCGATCTGCATCCCGGTCCCTTCACCGATTGGGACCAGAATCAACTCCCGCTTGCCGCCCTGACCGTCCAGCCGGCCCACGTCAACGCCGGGGAGGTCACGGAGGTGCACGTAGTAGTCCAGCCGCCTAACGGCACGGCGAGTGGCACCTATACGGGCTCGGTGTATGACCCCACAGGAGCCTGCTTGCTCAAGGGAGTCGGTGTCTACGTCGTCGGCGACAAGCCGCCACCCTAAGGCAGGAGGGCTCTTGGGCAGTGATCGGCGGCGCATCGTCATCCTCGGTGGCGGCATGGCCGGTTTGGCCGCTGCGTGGCGCCTGAGCGATCCCGACGCAGAGCCGGTTGAAATCACCGTCTATCAGCGCGGCTGGCGCCTGGGTGGAAAGGGAGCGTCGTCCCGTGGGTCCAACGGACGCATCGAAGAGCATGGGCTGCATGTCTGGCTTGGGTTCTACGACAACGCCTTCCGCCTGGTCCGCTCCTGTTATCAGGAGCTCGATCGACCGAGCACCGACCCAGCCTGCCCGATCCAGGACTGGCGCGACGCGTTCATACCGGCGAGCGCAATCGGGCTGGGGCGCCCCGACAAGACCGATTCCTCGCTCTGGCTAGCCCAGTTTCCCGAGAACGACCGGCTGCCGGGAGGAGCGGTCGGTGGCGATGAGCTCAGCGCCGTTGACTTCCTGGAACGGGGGCTGACGCTGGTGGGACGGTTCGGGGTTTCGCTGGACTCAGATCCGACGGCGCCGCCCCGAGCGGTGCTGACGTCATCCCCAAGCCGTCCCGCACTCGCTCCATCTGACGCGTCGCCCGGCGCCGAGCTGCTGCGAGGGGCCCGTGCCGGGCTGCGCGCGGTGGCCCGAAATGGGGGGGCCGCTCAGAGGAGCAGCGAGTTCACCGAGCTCATGCTGACCATGCTGCGCGGCACGGTCGCTGATCGATTGACTGTTCGCGGCTACAACGCGATCGACCACCTCGACCTGCGCGACTGGCTCGCCCGGCATGGGGCGTCGCAGCGGGCGATCGATTCGCCGCTCGTGCGCGGCCACTACGACCTCTCGTTCGCCTACGAGGACGGGGACCGGACCCGGCCGCGCTTCCCAGCGGGCCTAGCGCTCCATCTGACGATGCGAATGTTCCTCGACTACAAGGGCGCGATGTTCTGGAAGATGAGGGCTGGAATGGGCGACGTGGTCTTCGCGCCGCTATACGAGGCACTCCGCCGGCGAGGGGTGCGATTCCGCTTCTTCCACCGCCTCGACCATCTCCACCT
>DATAPB010000188.1:0-3326 GCA_036265435.1 Solirubrobacterales bacterium
TTCGGCATCGTCGCCCTCAAGCTGCTGGGGAACGCGCTCACGGCGCAACGTAAGCCGCTGCTCGAGACGGCAGCGATCGGTGGGGCTTTCGTGTGCACAGTGGCGCTCGACTTGATCCTGATCCCATCCCATGGCGGGCTCGGCGCCGCGGTTGCGTCGAGCGTCGCCTACATGTTCGGCGGAGTCTTCGTCGCGCTCATCTTCACCCGGGCGCTGAGGGGCCGGCTCGGCGACCTAGTGCCGCGGGGCTCGGAGCTTGTGTGGCTCTGGAGGCGTGTGCGCAGCCGGTTCCGAGGAGGCGCCACCACTTCACCGCGTCAGATCAGCCCCGCGGACAGGCCCGCCCGTCACCCAGCGCCGACGCGCACGGGAGACCGCGGTGACAAATGACCAGCCGGGAGTCCGGCCGGGTAGGCGCCGGACGGTAGGAGAGACCTTGAGCCGAAAGATGCCCATGCCTTCCCCTCGATAGATCCCGGTGCGCGGGATCCTCATCGGCGAGGGCGCGGGGGTCCGGCCGAGAAGCGTCGCCGCCGCGGTGTAGCCGGCAGAGCGCGCGAACCGGACCACCCGATCGTCGTAGGTGCCAAAGGGATAGGCGAGTGAGCCGCAGCTTCCCCCGATTCGCTCGATCAAGGTGGAGCGCGAGCCGGCCAGTTCGGCACGCAGCTCCGGGTCGGAGAGCGAGGTGAGATTGGGATGGGACCTGGTGTGCGAGGCGACCTCCCAGCCTGCTTCCGCCAGGCGCTGGAGCTGGTGCCAGGAGGCGGGCAGCAGCTCGTCCTCGTGGGGACCGTCGAGCCAGCCCTCCATTCCGGGCCAAAGCATCGGCTCCCGACGGTCGGGGAAGTCGGTTGGCACGAACACGGTGCCGGGCACGCCGAGCCGAGCAAGGATCGGATAGGCGCTCTCCGCGATCGACGCGTAGGCGTCGTCAAAGGTGACGGCCACCACCCGCCCGGGAGCTCCGAGCGCCGCCTCGGCGAACGTCACCCCTCGATAACCACGTCTGAGCAAGCGGTCGATCTGCCGTTCGAGATCGCCCGGCGCGATCGCATAGTCTGTCGGCCAATCCTCGCTGACCCCGTGGTAACAGAGGATCAGAGTGTCTCCCCTGGGCATTCGAACACGATAGAGAAGCTTCTGCCGACCTCGCCGTAGCTCGGCGTGGGCCCGAGCATTAACCGAACGAGCGCCTGAGCCACCGCTGGGAACGATCGTGTTCGGCCACTCGCAGGGCGAGTCTGACCGCCGCGCGCATTGCCGGACCGCGCGCCAGGACCAGAGTGGCCAAGCCAGGGTCGTAGTCCGCGAACCGCTGCTTGTAAGCCTCGCCGCCGCGCAGAAGCCGGTATTCCGAGGCTCCCTCATCCAGGGCTGCCCTCACAGCGTGCGTGAGCAGCACGAACCCGACCGCATAGCGGTCCCAGGCCGGATCCCGCCCCGACTGGTAGTAGAGCTCGCTGCCTGCAAAGCGAAAGCCGTACAGGGCGGCGATCGGCGCGCCATCTACCTCGGCTAGCCAGAGGCGAAGCCAGCCTTTGTCGAGGGCTAGCCAGGCGAACTCGCGGTGGAAGGCTTGATGGTCTTGGGTGAAGGCCGTGGAGCCGTCCTCCCCCCAGCGGGCCGCGTGCAGCTTGAACAGTGCGGTGAGATCGTCGTTAAGCCGTGTGTGATCGTCGGCGAGGCGATAGCACAGCCCATGCTCGCGCAGGAGCTTGCGCTCCCGGCGACGCACCTGCTGGCGGAAGTTGCGGCTGCGGGACGCGAGCACCTCCTCGAAGCTCCGGCCTCGCGCGCGCAGCACCGGGCTGCTCTCCTGCTGCGCCACGATCCCATCCAGGAGCTCGCTCCACCCCTTGGCTCGGAGCAGCTGCTCGCCGAGCAGCACGTCCCAAACGCCGAGCGAGCCTCCGCGAAGCGCGCGCTGCAGGGCATGTGCCACCGCGGCGCCATCGGCGGGGTCGCAGATCGGGCCGAGCTCGTCGCTCGGGCCGTGGCCGAGGAAGCGAAGGACGCGAACGACGCCCAAGCGCGAGCGATATAGGGGGATGATCGCGGCGAGGGTTCCGTCCCGCCACCGAGCGCCGAGAAGCAGCGGGTCACCCCGGCCGAAGTGGCGCCACCAGGTCGACAACCATTCCCTGGTGGCGAAGATGTTGTCAGCGCTCTCGGCCAGCGCCTCCCAGTCGCCTTCGCCGGCGTCGAGCCCGGGCAGCCGCTCAAGGCGAAGGTCGGACGGTTTCGACGGCACCGGCGTCACTCGAGCGGGACCTCCCACCGCGCCCAGTCCTCGTCGCTCAGCGACCAGATCTGGGCGGCGAGCGGCGCGAGGGCGGCTGTGACCATCAGCAATGCGAGCGCGTCGGTGACCCTTTCGCTGCCGGCGACGTGCCAGAACACGCTTGCCACGATCAGCAGGATCGGTGACCAGAGGGCAACGAGCCGCTGCCGAAGCAGCGCCACCGCAAGCAGGATCAGGCCGAGCACGGTTCCGGCTGAGAAGAAGGTGAGCCAATAAGCCTTATAGGCGAAGCTGTCTCCGAGCTCGGCGTGGAGGTGGACCATCGCCTCGCGATTCCCGAAGTCGGCCATCGCGAGGTCGAAGACGCTGAAGGCGAAGCTGGCGGTGAGGCCGATCAGCCCGAAGGTCACCATCCCGGCGGCGAGTTGTCCCAGGGTCACCCGACGGCGGCGAAGCAGGCGCATGACGCCGATCATCCCGACGATCCAGACCAGCGCGCCGAGGGTCGAAGTGACCTCGGCGATGACATATCGAGCCTCGTGGCCCGCGACCTCGGCGAGGTACGCCGCGTCGTTACGGGCCCAAGCGGGGTCGATCAGGGTGTCGAGGAGGAAAAGAAGCGGCCCCAGGACCAACCCGATGGCCGCCAGCGATCGACTGAAGCGCCGCGAATCCGAAAGTCCCAGCATGGCGAGTTCGTCGTAGTATCAGCTCGGGTATCAGGTCGGTACCGAATGGCCAAACCAATAGCGGCCGCGGCGCCCGGCGTCGTGCGAAGGCCGGTCAAGCGATTCTTCAGAGGTTTCGGGGTCGCCACGAGCGACTTCCGGCCGTTGCCGGACTACCTCATCATCGGCACCCATCGCGGCGGCACGACCTCTCTGTATCAGTATCTCCAGCAGCACCCTTGCGTGGCGCCGATCTTCCCTCGGTTACAGAGCGTCAAGGGAGTCCGGTATTTCGACCAGAACTACTTCCGCGGGATCGACTGGTACCGCTCTCACTTCCCGACCGTGGCGTACAGGTCCTATCGGCGACGCCTGCACGGGGAGCCCGTCCTATGTGGCGACACGAGTCCCTA
>DATAPB010000189.1:0-5924 GCA_036265435.1 Solirubrobacterales bacterium
ACCCGGTAGGCCTGGGCGATGCCGTCGCCGGTGCAGATCAGGGCGTTGGTGGTGGGCTGCCAGATCTGGCCGTTGCCGCCGGTGGCGAGGATCACGGCCTTGGCCCCGAAGTGGTCCATCGAGCCGTCCCTGACGTTCCGGCAGATCGCGCCGACGCAGTTGCCGTCGTCGTCCAGGGCGAGGCCGGTGGTGAAGTACTCCTCGTAGCGGGCGACGTCCTCCGAGTACTTCATGAGCTGCTCGTAGAGGACGTGCATGATCGCCTGGCCGGTGATGTCGGCGACGTAGTAGGTGCGGGCGGCGGACGCCCCGCCGAAGGCGCGGGTGCCGAGCTTGCCCTCCTCGTTCCGGTGGAAGGTCACGCCGAGATGCTCGAGTTGGAGCAGCTCCTCCGGAGCCGCCTTGGTCATGATCTCGACGGCGTCCTGGTCGGCCAGGTAGTCCGAGCCCTTGACGGTGTCGAAGGCGTGCGACTCCCAGCTGTCGTCTTCCTGCAGCGCCGCGTTGATGCCCCCCTGCGCCGCGTTCGAGTGGGAGCGGACGGGGTGGACCTTGCTGATGATGCCGACCGAAACGCCCTGCTCGGCGGCTGCGAGCGCCGCCCGCTGCCCCGCGAGG
This sequence comes from Solirubrobacterales bacterium, assembly GCA_036265435.1. Taxonomy (GTDB): domain Bacteria; phylum Actinomycetota; class Thermoleophilia; order Solirubrobacterales; family 70-9; genus DASUPK01. Next base: position 619 of record DATAPB010000189.1, read on the forward strand.
CCCGCCCCGATCACCAAGACGTCATGGTCCGGCACGGACCGATCCTATAAATCCGCTTTGGTGGGCGCGTCCCTATGCCGCGCGGGGATGCGACGATTGGGTCTCGACGCTGGGCTCACCGAGGAGGACAGATGCCGGAGTGCACGCACCTCGATCAGATTCGGATCACCGACCTGCCCGAGTCGGTCGCCGGCTGTGAGGAGTGCCTGAAGGTGGGTGATCCCTGGCTGCACCTGCGCATCTGCCTCGTCTGCGGCAAGGTCGGCTGCTGTGACGACTCCCCGAACAAGCACGCGACCGCCCATGCGAGAGAGGACGGCCATCCGCTGATCCGCTCGCTCGAGCCCGGGGAGGAATGGTCGTGGTGCTATATCGACGACATCGGGCTTCTGCTCCCGCAGGTGCAGGGGGAGACCCGGATCCCGCCGTCGCCGCTCGGCGGTTGATCCCAGGACGACGACCTAGACGGCGGGCGGGGCGGTCTGCGTCTGCGGCCGGAGTGCCCGCCCGATCGCGTCGATCGTCAGCACTCCGCTGATCTGTCCCTCGGCGTCGGTCGCGATCAGTGCGCCGAGTCGCCGGAGTGCCTCGTTGCCGAGCACGGACTCGAGAGGCGCGTCCTCCATGACCGTCAGCGAACCGCTGTCGCGTGCCACGACGTCGCCGACCGATGCGGAGGTCCGCTCCACCGCCGGGATCTTGTCGGCGCTCGGGCGGTCGACGAGGCCGACCACGTGCCGGGCGCCGTCGACGACCGGGAACCACGGGGAGCGGTAGCGAAGGAAGTACTCGTCTAGCGCCTGCTCGATCGAGGCCTCCTCCGGGATGGCCACGGGGTCGCGGTCCATCACGTCGCCCACCGAGATGCCCTCGATCCGGCTGGTGATCTCGGTCTGGGCGACCGCCGACTTTGCCGCTCCGCGGAGGATGAAGCCGACGAACGCGAGCCAGATCCCCCCGATGATGTCGCCCAGATAGACGAGGAAGTAGCCGAGCCCCGCCAGGATCAGGAAGAGGCCGAACCACTCGCCGAGGGTGGCGGCGAAGCGCGTCCCGGTGTTGCGGCTGCCGGTGCGTCGCCAGGCGATCGCCCGCGCGATCCGACCGCCGTCGAGCGGGAAGGCGGGCACCAGGTTGAAGATCAGGACCAGCAGGTTGATGCTGCCGAGCCAGACGACCATCGCCGCGACGCCGGAGGTCTGGGTGTCCTGCTGGGTCAGGGCAGCGTGGCGCACTTCGTCGCCCCCGGCGAGGGCAAGCCCGAGGAGCGCGCAGACGATCACGATCACCGCGGTCACGATCGGCCCCGCGATGGCGATCTTGAACTCGGTTCCCGGCGTGTCCGAGTCGCGCTCGAGGCGCGCCACCCCGCCGAACATCCAGAGCGTGATCGAGTCGACGCCGATCCGGTTCCGCATCGCCACGAATGCGTGCCCGAGCTCGTGGAGCAGGATCGACGCGAAGAAGAGTGCGGCGCTCGCGACGGCGAGCAGGTAGGGACCGGTGTCGTCGTTGTCCACGTTGAGGACGTCCCGGTAGAAGCCGGTGAGCCAGAAGATGATCAGGAAGAGGACGATGAACCAGGAGAAGTCCACAGCGATCCTGATTCCTCGGACGCGGAAGAGCGTCACGCCGGCGCCGGCCATTCCCGGATCTTAGGGAGCAGCATGCACTTCTCCGGCAGCCCCCTAACTCCCGTAGTTTTCCCGGATGGCTTCAGAGGCTTCGACCGTGCCCACGACCCTGCCCGATGCCTCCTGGATGCGAGAGCGGCTCGACGAGCTCTGCGCCTTCGATCGCGAGTCCGCGAGCGAGGGGGAGAGGCAGGCCGCGGACTGGCTGGTCGGGGCGATGCGAGACCAGGGAGTGCGGAATGTCAGGGCCGAGGAGGAGCCCGGGGCGAACGGCAGTTTCTGGTGGTCCATCGGCCTGCTTGCCGGCGCCGGCGCGCTCGCCGGCCTCGCCGCTCGGCGCGGCGGGCCCCTCACTCGGCTGGCGGCCGCCGCGACCGGCGCGGCCGCGTCGGCGCTGATCGCCGACGAGATGCCGCCGGGCAGCCGGGGCTTCCGGCGGATGCTCCCCAACCGCAGCTGCCACCAGGTGCTGGGGGAGATCGGATCCGCGGACGCAGAGCGGACGATCGTCCTCATGACCCACCACGACGCCGCTCACACGGCCTTCTTCTTCAACCCGGCAATCACGGAGACGGTGGGGGAGATCGCCCCCTGGGTCTTCGAGAACAACGACACGAGCCCGCCGCTGATGTGGCCCGTGGTCGGGGGACCCGCGCTCGTCGCCGCCGGAGCGCTGCTTGGCAGCCGGGCGCTGACCGGGCTCGGAACGGTGGTCTCGGCGGGCACGGCGGCCTTCATGGCCCACATCGGCGCGGGCGAGGTCGTCCCCGGGGCGAACGACAACGGCACCGGCTGCATCGCCCAGCTGGCCATCGCGCGCGCCCTCGCCGAGAACCCGCCGGATAACACCAGGGTCCTCTTCCTTTCGACCTCGGAGGAGGCGCTCTGCGAGGGCATGGGCCTGTTCATGGAGCGCCACGCGCACGAGCTGCCGGTGGAAAGCACCTTCTTCCTCTGCCTCGAGACGATCGGCTCGCCGAACCTGCTCGCCCTCCGCGGGGAGGGCATGTTGAAGCTCCGTGAGTACCCGGCCGAGTCGCTCGACCTGGTCGACTCCACGGCCGAGGAGCTGGGCATCGAGCTCTTCCCGAACCTCCGCCTCCGCAATGCGACGGACGGTGTGTTTCCGCTCGCGGCCGGCTACCAGTGCGCTTCGATCGCCTCCTGCAACCAGTGGAAGAACCCCTCCAACTACCACTGGAGGACGGACGTCCCCGAGAACGTCGACTATGGCACCGTCGCCGACGCCGTGCGCCTCGGCGAGGCCGTGATCCGCAAGCTCGACTCGCGCTGGTTCTAGGCGAAGCGAGCTTCGTACTTCGCCCGCCGCTTGGCGGCCTCCTCCTCGCGATTCTTGGGAGGAGCGTTGGTCACCAGCGAGTCGAGCAGCTTCCGCGTCGCGGCGGCCACCTCGTCGACGGCCAGGTCGAAAGCCTCGGCGTTCGCCTGCGACGGCTTGGTGGAGCCGCTGATCTTGCGGACGAACTGCAGCGCGGCGTCCTGGACCTCTTCCTCACTCGCGGGCGGATCGAAATTGTGGAGCTGCCTGATGTTTCTGCACATGGCCCCAGCGTAGAGGAGACCAGGTGGGCGGCTAGCCCCAGATCGGCGCGTTGTCGCTCATGCGACCGAGATCACACACAGGACGGGAGGCGGCGCCTAGAGCCCGTGGTGGGGCCATTCGGGAGCGCGCTTCTCCTTGAATGCGCGCGCGCCGATCGCATGTGAGTCCCGGCGGGCGAACATGGAGAAGGTGTTCTCCGCCTCCTGGCGGAGCTGCTCCTCGTAGGTGCGCCCGACGTTGCGCACCATCGTCTCCTTGTCCGAGCGGATGGCGCCCTGGGGCAGCTCGGCGATCTCCTGGGCAAGCTCGAGCGCCCGTTCGAGCGCCTTGCCCTCCGGGACGACCTGGTTGACGAGGCCTATGCGGAGGGCCTCCTCAGCTTCCACCGCACGGCCGGTGATGATCATCTCCATCGCCCGGCCATAGCCGACCGCGAGGCTCAGCCGAACGTTCATGCCGTCCCCGCCGACGATGTTCCAGCGCCGCTCCAGGGCACCGAAGACGGCGTTCTCCGCGGCGACGCGGATGTCGGCCAGCAGCGCGTTCTCGAGGCCGGCCGCCACCGCCCAGCCGTTGACCGCGGCGATCACGGGCTTGAAGACGTCGATGCGGCGCGTGTAGCCGCACTCCCCGGGGGTGTTGTAGACGCTGGTCTTGAACTGGTCCCAGTCGCGCCGGCCCCCCTCGCCGAGGGCGGCCGCATCGTCGAGGTCCCAGCCCGCACAGAAGGCATCCCCCTCGCCGGTGATCACCAGGACGAACTCGTCCTCGGCGTCCCTGAATCGCTGCCAGGCATGGTGGAGCTCCTCGTTCATCTGCCGGTTGACCGCGTTGCGTTGCTCGGGGCGGTCGTAGGTGAGCACGGTGACGTGGCCGTCGCGCTCGTAGCGCAACGTCTCGTAGTCCATTTCCTCTCCTTCGGTCGGGGCTAGACGGCCGCGCGGTGACGGTCGATGATGCGGGTGAAGTCGGCGCCCGCCGGCAGCGTGCCGAACGCGTGGCCCCAGTCGCCCTCGAGCCGGGAGGTGATGAAGGCCTCCGCGACGGCCTCGTCGCCGAAGCGGACGAGCAGCGATCCCTGCAGGGCGAGCGCCATCCGCTCGACGAGCGAGCGGGCCCTCGACTCCAGGGTCCCCGGGTCGGACTGGAGGTCCTCGCGGAGCCTGGCGGCGAACCGGTCGAGCCGCGGCTCGAGCACCGCGCCCTCTCCGACCTCGTTCGCGAACGCCGCCACCGAGTCCGGGCTCTTGACCATCGCCCGCAGCACGTCGAGGCACTGGACGTTCCCCGAGCCCTCCCAGATCGAGGCGAGTGGCGTCTCCCGGTAGAGGCGGGGCATCCCGGACTCCTCGACGTAGCCGTTGCCCCCGAAGCACTCGAGGCACTCGACGGCGTGCGCCGGGCCCCGCTTGCAGATCCAGTACTTGAGGACGGCGTTGGCGATCCGCTTGAAGGCCTGGGCCTCATCGTCGCCGGCGATCGCCTCGTCGTAGGCGCGCGCCAGGCGGAGCGAGGAGATCGTCGCGGCCTCGGACTCCACCGCCAGGTCGGCGATCACGTTCTGCATCAGCGGGTGGTCGATGAGCAGCTTGCCGAAGGTCGCCCGGTGGTCGGCGTGGTTGATCGCCATCGCGACCCCGTGCCGCATCCCGGTGGCGCTACCGGAGGCGCAGTCGAGCCGGGTGTGGTTGACCATTTCGATGATCGTCCGGACGCCCGCACCCTCCTCGCCGACGAGCCGCGACCAGGCGCCGTCGAACTCGATCTCCGAGGAGGCATTGGAGCGGTTGCCGAGCTTGTCCTTGAGCCGCTGCAGGCGAAAACGGTTGAGCTCGCCGTCGGCCAGGCGGCGGGGCATCAGGAAGCAGGAGACGCCGCCCTCGGCCTGGGCGAGGACGAGGAACGCGTCGCACTGCGGGGCGGAGAAGAACCACTTGTGGCCGGTGAGCTCGTACTCGGCACCCGGACCGCCGCCGTTGATCGGACGGCCGACGGTGGTGTTGGCGCGGACGTCCGAGCCGCCCTGCTTCTCGGTCATTCCCATGCCGAAGAGCGAGCCCTCCTTCTGGGACGCCGCGATCTGGCGCGGGTCGTAAACGTTGGAGAGG
>DATAPB010000190.1:0-8275 GCA_036265435.1 Solirubrobacterales bacterium
CACCTCCCGCTTCGTCGGCGCGGCGCTGGGCCTGGCGGTGCTCAGCACGATCGCGGCCCACCACACGCACTCTGAGGTCGCCTCGGGCACCTCTCCGGCGACCGCGCTCACGGACGGATTCGACCTCCAGTTCGCCGTCGGAGCGATCTTCTGCCTGGTCGGTGTGCTCGCCGCGATCGTCCTGCTTCGTCCCCAGCGCGCGGAGGCCGTACCCGAGGGCGTGCCCGAGCGGGCCTAGCCCGCGGGCGGCCGGGGACCGGGCTTGCGCCCGTCCCCGGCCCATCCCTCTAGGGAAGCGTGGAGCTGCTGATCGCTCCGACGGGTGTCGCCGTGATCACCTTGTTCGTGACGAATAGAGTCGCGGCTCCCGGGTTGTCACACGCGAGGGTCACCGTGCCGCTGCCCGTAAACGTGTGCACCAGCAGGTTCATGATCGTGGTGTTGTTCGCCGCGTCGACTGCCTCGAGCGACCTGTCCTGGTCACCGCCGGCGTTCAGGAAGCACTGGACGGCCGACTGCGCGCCGCCCTTGGCCAGCACGGCCTTCGAGTTGAGCACGTAGCTGCCGGCGGGGACCGATAGCGTCAGGACGGTGGTTTGATCTGTCGTCGCAGCGGGCACCGACGCCGCCGTGTCCTGCCTCACGGCCTGTGCGGTGCCAGCGCCACTGAGGCTTGCCTCGTTCACCTGCTGACCCGTCAGGGTGTCGTCCTTGACCCGGTTGGCCTTGATCGTCTTCTTCTTGATCTTCTTGTTCGTCACCGCCTGGTTCTTGAGATCGCCGGTGCCGATGAATCCCGCACCGATCGCATAGGCGCCACCGAGCGCGACGAACAGGGCGATGACCGCGATCACCATCGCGGGTGCCCCCCTCAGCTTGTTTCGCATGTCTTCTCCTTGATTGGTCGAGACAGCCGGCCATCCATGAGCCAGCCAGTCCGACCCTATTACGGCTCGGCGGCCGATTGGGGTTGCCGGCGAGCGAATCGCTGACCGCGACGGCTTTGTACTGTCCCGCCCGCCCCCGCGGACATCGCCCATGCGCTTCTACGAGTTCGAAAGCCGCCGCATAGTCGAGCGGGCCGGAATTCCGGTCACCGAATACGGCTTCGCCAAGACCGCCGCCGAGGCGCGCGAGGCCGCCGAGCGCATCGGCGGCCCCACCGTGATCAAGTCGCAGGTCCTGACCGGCGGTCGCATGAAGGCCGGAGGGGTCAAGTTCGCAGAAACGCCCGAGGAGGCCGAGGGCCACGCCGAGGAGATCCTGAAGCTCGAAATCAACGGCCACATGCCGGTCGGCGTGCTGGTCGACCCCAAGGCCGAGGTCGCGCAGGAGTACTACGCGGCGGTCCTCTGGGACGGCCGCGCGAAGCGTCCAATGATGCTCTTCTCCGACATGGGCGGCATCGACATCGAGGAGGTCGCGGAGAACCACCCGGACCACGTCGGCCGCGGCCACCTCTCGAACCTCCTCCCCATTCCCGACTTTCGCGCCAAGGAGGTCGTCGCCGCCGCCGGCGGATTGACCGGACGCGAACTCACCCGCGCCACCCCGGTGCTCGCTCGCCTCGCGCAACTCCAGCGCGACTACGACATGACGCTTGCCGAGGTCAACCCGCTGGCACGACTCGACGACGGCTCATTCGTCGCTCTCGATGCCCACATGGAGATGGAGGACGAGGCCGTGGGGCGCCACCGGAAAGCACTGGCCGAGCTAGGCCTCGAGCTGGAGGAGCCACGTGAGCTCTACGAGCCCTCGGAATTCGAGCGTAACGTGAAGGCGATCGACGAGGCCGACCACCGCGGCGTGATCCAGGGCAAGGACCACGGCTTCCAGGGCAACCTCGGGCTGGTGATCGGGGCGGGCGGGGGGTCCCTCACCCTCACCGACGCGGTCCGCAGCCAGGGCGGCAGGCCGGCCAACTACGCGGAGATCGGCGGCAACCCGTCCGTGGCCAAGTCGTGCGGCCTCGCCAAGGAGGTCCTGAAGAAGGACGGCGTCGAGAAGATCGCCGTGATGATGTCGATCGTCTCGAACACCCGGGTCGACATCGTCGCCCGCGGCGTGATCAAGGCCTGCCTCGAGCTGGGCAAGGACCCCGCCGAGACGATCGCCGTCTTCCGCATACCGGGCGCCTGGGAGGAGGAGGGCGCCAAGATCCTCGGCAAGTACGGGATCGAGTTCCGCGACCGCTCCACCTCGATGTGGGAGGCCGCCGGCGAGGCCGTCGAGAAGATCCAGGGAGCGAGCGCATGAGCATCCTGCTGAGCGACGACTTCACCTTCATCGTCCAGGGCATCACCGGCCGCGAGGCGGTGAACCTCACGAGGGAGTGCCTGGACTACGGCTCCAGGGTCGTGGGCGGCGTTACGCCAGGACGCAAGGGCCGCGACGTACACGGGGTGCCGGTCTTCGACACGGTCCAGCAGTCCGTCGCCAACCACGGTGGGCCGATCGACGGCTCGGTCGTCACCGTCCCCCCCGCCTTCACCAAGGACGCCGTCCTCGAGGCGATCGAGAACGGCATCAAGCTGGTCGTCGTCGTCACCGAGCGGATCCCGCGCCGAGACGTCGCTCAGATGGTCGAGCTCGCCAACCTGCGCGGCGCCCGCATCATCGGCCCCAACTGCCTCGGCGTGATCGTCCCCGGCGTCTGCAAGATGGGCGGGATCGGCGGTCCGGCCAAGGACGCCGCAAAGGCCTACCAGCCCGGCTCGATCGGCGTCATGTCCCGTTCCGGCGGCATGACCACGGAGATCTCCTCCACCCTGACCGCCGCGGGCCTGGGCGTCTCGACCGCAGTCTCGATCGGCGGCGACGCGATCATCGGCTCGACCTACGCCGAGCTCATGCCCCTCTTCGAGGAGGACGAGCAGACGGACGCAATCGTCATCTACACCGAGCCCGGGGGCCGAATGGAGGCGGAGCTGGTCGACTGGCGCGAGGCGCACGGCTCGAAGCTCCCGATCGTCGCCTTCATGGCGGGCAAGTTCATGGACGACGAGGAGATGAAGGGCATGAGCTTCGGCCACGCCGGCACGATCGTCGAGGGCGCCGAGGATTCCGCCACCCAGAAGATCGCGCGCCTGGAAGCCGCCGGCATTCCGGTGGTCGAGCGGATCGACGAGATCCCGGACGCCGTCAAGGAGAATCTGGGGGCGGCAGTCTGATGGCGGAAACCCAGGATTTGCAGGGCATCTTCATCGACGTCGAGGTCGACGATTCCATCGCGAACGATCCCGAGATTGCGGCCAAGCTCGAGGAGGTCTGCCCGGTCGACATCTTCGACGTCTCGGAGGACGACGGGTCAGTCGCCATCAACCGCGAGAACCTCGACGAGTGCGTGCTCTGCAACCTCTGCGTGGAGGCCGCCCCGCCGGGCGGGGTGGTCGTCAAGAAGCTCTACGACGGCACCGAACTGCGGCGCTAGTCGAGAATTCGGCGCACGGGAGTAGGTTCCCCGGCATGACAGCGTCCATCATTGCCCGCGACCCGAGCACCGGCGAGCTTGGAGTGGCCGTCTTCACCGCCTGGCCGGCTGTCGGTGGGGTCGTGCCCTTCGCACAGCCCGGCGTCGGCGCGGTCGCCACCCAGTCGTTCGTGGAGATCTCGTTCGGCCCCCGGGCGCTCGAGATGCTTGCCAAGGGAGCCGGCGCCGCCCGCGCCGTCGACCAGCTGATCGCATCCGACCCGAAGCCCGCCGTGCGGCAGCTGGGCGTGCTGGCCGCAGACGGCGAATCGGCTGGATTCACCGGCGCCGGGTGCGTCCCATACGCCGGCGAGGCCACCGGGGCGGACTGCCGTTGCCAGGCGAACATGATGGCGTCCGAGGGCGTGCCCGAGGCGATGGCCGAGGCCTTCGAGGCCGCGGAGGGCGAACTTGCGCTTCGTCTGCTCGCGACCCTCGAGGCGGGCGAAGCAGCCGGTGGTGATGTCCGTGGCCGGATGTCTGCCGCGATTCTGGCGGTGCCGTCCGAAGGCGAACCATGGCGGCGGAGCGTCGACCTGCGGGTCGACTACGACGATGATCCCCTGGCCAAGCTCTCACGGGCCCTCCAGATCGATCGCGCCTTCGACCTGCTGGACCTCGCGGAGGATCGCGCCACAGCCGGAAACTTTGATGGTGCGATGCAGGCGGGAATGGAGGCCGTCGGCCTGTCAGAGGAGAACCCGCAGCTGCTCCTCTGGCTCGGTCTGGGGGTCGCGACCGGCGACCTCGAGGCCGGCCTCGACCTGGTGCGCCGGGCCCTGGAACTGCAGCCGTCGCTGGCCGGCTTCCTCGACCGCCTCTCGGACGATGTCGTGCCCTCCGTCTCCACGGTACGGGCGCGGCTCGGCGCCAAGAAGGCCTAGGCGACCTCGAAGAAGGCGGCGCTAGGCTCTGCCGGTGGCGGAGCCGGTCCCTCCCACACCGCTGCGCGCCGCATTCGAGGCGCGCGACCACGACGCGCTCGTCGAGGCACTTTCGCCGGACGTCGTTCTCTGGTCCCCGATTTTCGAGGTGCCCTTCACCGGGCGTGACGAGGTCGGCGACCTGTTCGCCGTCCTGATGGACGAGCTCTGGCCGCTCACCTACCTCAACGAGATCCCCGGCGACCCCCACGTCCTGCACTTCACCGCCGACGTCGGGGGGAAGCGGCTCGAGGGCGTCGACCTGCTCCGTCTCGACGAGGACGGGCGCGTCACGGACATCACCGTCTTCCTGCGGCCGTTTCCCGCGGTCGCGGCCTTCCTGAGCGACACAGGGCCGAAGTTGGCCGACAAGCGCGGGGGCTCGGGCCGCGCTGCATTCCTGAAGGTCGCGGGAGCACCCGTGAGCGCGCTGATGCGCACGACGGCGGCGACCGGCCCGCGGCTGCTCGGCCTTCGGCGAAGCAAGTCGTGACCACGGCCGAGGACCTGGTCCGCACCGACTCCGAGAGGGCGGCGCTTGCCAGGCTACGGGAGATCACCGGTCAGACGGGCGGTCCGATGGAACGGCATGGGCTCCGGGTCTTCCTGACCGCCGATCGGCTGGCCACCGCGGGGGAGGCGAAGGTCGATCGCGAGGTCCTGCTCATTGCCGGGCTGCTCCACGACATCGGGCTCTATGACGAGGCCTCGCACGGCGGTGTCTATGTGACTGAGGGCGCCGAGTTCACCGCGGACCTGCTCCGGCAGCAGGGCTGGGACGACGAACGGATCAGGCTCTGCTTCGACGCGATCGAGCGCCACCATGAGACCCGTTCCCAGTGGGATCGTGGCCCAGAGGTGGAGCTGATTCGCCGGGCCGACCTCGTCGACCTCACCTCCGGCGTCGTCACGTTCGGGCTGCCGCGCGAGTGGCTGCGCGACCTCTTCCGGTCGGTGCCGCGCGACGGGACGTACGGCACGATCGGCAAGGAGGTCGCGAAGCAACTGATCCACCGGCCGCTGAAGTTCGCTCAGATTTTCAGGCGCTGAGCTCGGTTAGCGGTTCGTCCACCAGGCCTGGTCAGCCCAATCCGCTCGGCCGCTCGTGCGCGTATGGCCCGCGGGCTGGAGCCCGTGGCGGGGACGTCTCTCGGCCCGGGCTTGCCAGGCGTTGATGGCACGGGGGACTGACGCTCTCGCGGCCACGGTGCTCCGCTTCTTCTTCTTCTTCTTCTTGCACTTCTTCTTCTTGGCGCTCGCCGCGTGGTTCTTCTTTTTCTTCTTCTTGCACTTCTTCTTCTTCGTCGGCGCGACGGGGGCGGGCGGAGACGGGACTGCCGCCTCGCTTTGGGTCAGCTCCAGGGCGCCGATGTCGGCGCCGTTGCCGCCGGGGGCGTTGGGGACGTCGGTGATGTCTACGGGTCTGCCCGAGAACCGCTGATCGACATCGACATTGGGATACGAGGACCCCTGATCGACCACTGGGCTGCGTGCCGCCTGCCTCAGGGTGGGCGTGGGACCGCCGTTGTTGGCAAGCCCTCCCAGCTGCGGATCCGTTCCGGTGATGTTGGAGGACCCGATCAGTGTGGTCACGCCCGGGTTCTCGACCAGGTCGAAGTCAGCGTAGAGATTCGCGCTGTAGACGTCGGTTGCGTTTCCGGGGGCCGCGGTGTTGTTCGCGAAGATCGAATTCGCGGTGAAGGCGTAGTAGGCCAGCAGCCCGCCGGTGGCATAGGCATCATTGCCGGAGACGGTCGAGTCGAACACCGAACCTCCGGCGTTGAGGTAAGTGGTGATCGCCCCACCGAGGCCGTACGCGGTGTTGTCGTAGAGCGTGGAGGCTCCGATCAGCCCCCAGCTGTAACGGGAGCCGATTGCGCCGGCGTACTGGGCGGTGTTGTGGCTCAGGGTGGAGAAGGTGACGAGCGTATAACGCCCCTCATCGCCGGTCTGCCCAGCCTCGTAGAGCGCTCCGCCCGCGTACGCCTCGTTCCCGGTGAGGACGGACTCGGTCAGGTAGAGCTCGGCGTTGACGTCGAGGATCGCCCCGCCGAGAGCCTCGGAGCCGTTGGCGAGCGTGAGCCCCTCGATCCGCACCTCATCGGCGTTGTAGTCCATGTAGAGCCCGAAGATCCGGGAGTTATTGTCGCCCGAAACGGTGAGCGTGCTCGCGCCTGGCCCGTGGATGTCCACCGCCCCTGTGATCACGATCTGTTCGGTGAGCGTGATGGTCCCGCTTAGCCCCGAGGCAAAGACGATGTCGTCCGTCGTGTTCGGGTCCGTGTTCGCATACTCGACCGCCTCGCGCAGGGTGCAGGAGGAATCGCAGACTCCATTGCCCAGGTCGGAAGTGTTGGTCACGGTGTAAGTGGCGGCCAGCGCGGGAGCACTCAACCCCACCACCGCGCCAGCGGTGACGCCCACACCAGTTATCACGCTGTGGCGGGTCCTCCACCCCTCTCGGCGCGCGTGCTCCTTCCGGCGCTCCTGGCGCCGCCGCCGTTGCCTCTTCGCCATCTCCCCGCTCCCTTCTCCGGCGGCTTCCTTGCCGCCTGGACGAGTGCCCTGTTGGGCATGCTGACCCTATGCCGTAGGGCCGGCGGGAGTCAACCAGGTACTTCCGCATCCACTGGTTCTGGAGCATTCAGCGGCCCGCACCCGGCAGACTTGCGCGGGTGAACTTCATATAGGCCGCCCCGCACCACCAAGCGGAAAACCGCATGGCTAAGCCGAAAGCGCTCCGGTTGGCAGCGGTTGGGGTCGGTTGTTTGGGTGCCGCACTGGCGAACAACTGGCGAACAGGATCCGGCCGCCTCTGGCGCCTAGGGCCGAGCAGTCGAGGATCGACCGCTTCGAGGTTTGAATGACCCCTGGCCTACTCCCGAAGCCCGGCGGCTTCGAGGGCCTGCTCTCGGCTGGCGAACTCGCGCCCCATGCCGATCTTGCCGTCCCGAAGCGAGAAGACGATCGCGTAGCGGATGTCGACCTCTGCGTCACTTCCCTTCATGCGCCCGATGCCGCGAACCACGGCGACGACTTGGTCCCCTGCATCGATCAACTCCTCGGTTTCTGTCCGAACGTCCTCGAACGTCTCCTCCCACTGCCCGTAGTAATGCCGCATCGCGTCGGGGCCGCGCATGACGCCGACGTCATCGAGCGTGCCCTCGATCGCTCGCCAATTGATGTCCGGGTGCCAGAACTCGGCGGATGCCTCCAAGCCGCCCCGCTCGTAGGCTGCGAAGTACTGCCGCACCATCTCGACGTTCTCCTCCGACATCGCCTACTCCGAAAGGCCGGCGGCTTCGAGGGCTTTCTTGGGATCGAGAAAGTCCGTCATCCGAATCACCCTGCCATCCCTGAACTCGACGAGCCAGCCGATTGGCGACTCCACCTCGGCCCCGCTTGCCCTGCCCCGCGCGTGGATTCGTCCAGTCGCCACGATTCGCTCGCCGAGATCGCGGAACTCCAGCGGCTCGACCTGGATCCCAGGGAGAACCTCGTCCACGTCTCGGATGAACTGTCGTATGCCCTCGTGGCCCCGATAGACCGTCCCCTCCCTGCCGAACATCGCGAGCGTGAGAGGGTGAATCTCGACTATCGGATCAAACGCCGCCAGAAAGGCGTCGATATCTCGCCGGTTGTAGTCCTCCAGCGCTGTCCTGAAGGCCTCGACGTTCTCCTGCGACATCGCCTACGCAGTATCTCGCTACGTGCAGCGGGTTAGGGAGGGTTCGGATTGACGACTGCGCCTTTGAAATACCGCCGGGATAGCTCGCCGCGAGTGGACCGCTACGGGCACCTGATGCCCGGTTCCGAGGAGGAGGCGGCCAGCCTCCTGGACAGCTACCTCGACGCGCAGCGCGAGGTCGCCGAGGAGCGGGCG
>DATAPB010000191.1:0-21534 GCA_036265435.1 Solirubrobacterales bacterium
GTCCTTGATGAAGCCGTAGCCGCCGTAGACCTGCACCGCGTCGGTGGTGACCTCCATCGCGGAGTCGGCGGCGAAGCGCTTGGCGTGCGAGGACTCGAGCGTGTTGCGCTTGCCCTGGTCCAGCAGGACGGCGGAGTGCCAGGCGGCGAGGCGGCTCAGGTGCACCTTGGTCGCCATGTCGGCGATCATGAACTGGATGCCCTGGTGCATCGCGATCGGCACCCCGAACTGGACGCGCTCCTTGGAGTACGCGGTCGCGAACTCGAAGGCCGCGCGGGCGATGCCGGTGGCCATCGCCGCCACGCCGGGGCGCGTGCGGTCGAGGGTCATCATCGCGAGCTTGAAGCCCTTGTTCTCCTCGCCGAGGAGGTTCTCCGCCGGGACCTCGGTGTCGTTGAACGTGATGGTCGCGGTGTTGGAGGCCCGCTGACCCATCTTGTCCTCCTTCTTGTCCACCGTGACCGTGTCGTCCTTGGGGACGACGAAGGCGGAGATGCCCCGGTGGCCGGCCTCCTTGTCCGTCTTGGCGTAGACGGTGAACCAGTCGGCGTAGCCGCCGTTGGTGATGAAGCACTTCGAGCCGTTGAGGACCCACCTGTCGCCCTTCTTGACGGCGGTCGTCTTCATGCCCGAAACGTCTGAGCCGGCGTCCGGCTCGGTCAAGCAGAAGGAGGCCAGCTTCGGGGCCTCGCTGAGCATGCCGAGGTACTCCTTCTTGATCTCCTCGGAGCCGCCTAGTGCGACGGGAGTGGCGGCAAGGCCGTTTGCCATCAGGGAGGTGCCAATGCCGGAGCAACCCCAGCCCATCTCCTCCTCGATCAGACAGCCTGAGAGGAAGTCGAGGCCGGGACCACCGTACTCCTCGGCGACGTGCGTGTTCATCAAGCCGATCTCCCAGGCCTTCTCGATGATGTCCTGGGGCCAGGTCCCGTCCTTGTCGTAGTCCCACGCGACCTTACGGATGTCCTTCTCGGCGAAGCTGTGCGCGAGCTCGCGCAGGTCCTGCTGCTCGTCGGTGAGGGTGAGGTCAACCACGGATGCCTGCTCCTTCGATGGATTTAAGTCTTCGGCGACTGATTGACTGGTCAGTCAGCCAGCACCTGGAAGGGTACCCGATCCCCTGCCGGTTGACGCCGGTTATACGTCCAGCACGCCTGATTCACGCCTGAGTCGTGACTCTCCCGGGGGCGGGCGTCAAGTCCTCACAGTGCCTCTAACGTGTGCGTATGCCCCTGCTCGCGTCGCTTCAGCTGGGCACCGTCTTCATCATCGTGGTGCTCGTCGCGCTGCCGCTGGGGGCCCTGGTCTTCGCGATGGGCGCCGGCAACGCGCTGGAGAAGATCGGCAAGGGCGATTTCGCCCTGGAGCAGGACTTCCCACAGAGCTCCGACGGGTCCACGTATGCCGTCTCCCCCGAGGTCCGCGAGGAGGAGATCCGCCAGATGGTCCAGGCGCGCTCGGATCGCGCCGTCGCCAAGGGTCGTCAGGCGCTCGACGTCGAGGCCGAGGTGCGGAGACTGCTCGCCTCGGATGTGGGCGGCCCGAGCCTCGGCGGCGATCGGGCGCTGCGAGAGGAGGTCCGCCAGCTGGTGGTCGCCCGAAACGAACGCCGGCAGCGGCAGGGCAAGGAGCCTCTCGACGTGGAGAGCGAGGTCGAGCGCCAGCTGCGGGACCTCGAGAGCCTCGGTCAATAAGATCCAGCACATGGAGGCAAGCGACGCACAGAAACGGGTGACGGAGCTCGAGGAGCTCGCGGATGTCCCCGGCATCTACTTCAACCCGCAGACCGAGGTGCTGATCGTCGTCGACGACTCCACCTCGATCGACCAGGAGATCTTCAACATCGAGGCCTACGAGGGCGCCGACTGGGTCCGGATCTCCGACGAGGTCCCGGTCGACGAGGAGCAGCGCGACCGGCTGCTCGAGGAGTTCCAGACCGCGTACCACCCCGGCTCGGGCGGATCTGTCTCCGAGACGGCGCTCGATCAGGGCGATGAGGAGGAGGACGAGGGCGAGGAGGGCCAGGACCCGGGGCGAGAGGACGTGCCCAAAGAGGACGCGGAAGCGGAATAGTGGTCACTGAGGGCCAGGAGGCCCCGGACTTCACGCTCCCCGACCAGGACGGCGACGAGGTCACGCTGAGCGAGTTGCGCGGACAGCCGGTGGTCCTCTACTTCTATCCAAAGGCGGACACGCCCGGTTGCACCGCCCAGGCCTGCGGAATCCGCGACCACCGCAATGACTACGAGGGCACCGGCGCCCGAGTCGTGGGCATCTCACCCGACACCGTCACGGCGCAGCGCAAGTTCGCCGACAAGTACGGGCTCGACTTCACCCTGCTCGCCGACGAGAACCACGAGGTCGCCGACCTCTACGGCGTCTGGGGCGAGAAGAAGATGTACGGCAAGACCTATATGGGAGTGACCCGGGCGACCTTCCTGATCGACCCAGAGGGGATGGTCGCCAAAGTCTTCCCGAAGGTGTCGCCGAAGACGCACGACGAGGTCGTGCTCGAGGCGCTCGGGCAGCTTGCATCGGCGTGAACGCCTCCGCGCCGTTCACGAACGACCGCTATGACGAGAAGCCCTATGGCGAGGCCGACGGCGCCGAGGTCAGCCGCGTCCACATCTCGCGGACCTTCACCGGCGACCTCGAGGGCTCCAGCGTCGCCGAGCTCCTGATCGCGAAGTCCGAGGGCGGCGGCGGGTACGTCGGCCATGATCGAGTCACGGGCACGCTCCAGGGAAAGCCGGGCGGCTTCGTCTTCCAGCACACGGGCCTGATGGGCCCCGAGGGCGTGACCAACACCGGCACGATCGTCCCCGGCACAGGCACGGGCGAGCTCGAGGGCATCAGCGGGGAGGGCACGATGCTCGCCGACGACGAGGAGAACCACACCCTCACCCTCGTCTACGAGCTCCCGTAGTCACGCATCCCGCGCGGACTGCCGCAGAAATCCGATCAGGAGCCGGTCGAACTCATCAGGCTGCTCGAGCGGCGCCAGGTGCCCAGCTCCTGGAATGACGCTGCCGGTGGCATTTCCCAGCCGCTCGGCCAGCGCCTCGGGACCAACCCGGAAGTCCGGCAGGTCGAACTCGCCGGCCGCGACGAGCGTGGGCATCTCGAGCTCGACAAGCCCGTCAGGGTCAACCTCTGCCGGCGCGGGCACCTCAGTCGGCTCGCTCGCGCCGATCTGCAACTCGAAGGCGCGGCGCTGCATCTCCGCGACGCGGTCGCGGAGGGCCTGCGAGGCGTCGGGAAGGGTCCAGGCGTCGACCACCGCGGTGACGGCCGCCTCGATGTCACCGCGCTCCAGCGCCGACTCCTCGGCCTCCCAGGCGGCCTCCAGCTCGATCGACCGCTCCAGCCACGGCGGTCGGGCTGACACCAGGACCAGCCCCATGACCCGCTCCGGCGCCACCATCGCGACGTTCAGGGCCACGCCGCCGCCGAACGAATTGCCGACCACCGCCGAGCCGGAGATCTCCAGGGCGTCCATGGTCTCGAGGACATCCGACCACGGGCGAAACTCCTTCCCAAGCGGGGCCTCGCCGAATCCGGGGAGGTCCATCGCGACAGCCCGATAGCCGGCGTCGGCGAGGGGCGGCAGGTGCTCGGTCCACATCGTCCGGTCCGCGACCCCCGCGTGGAGCAGCACGACCGCGGGCCCGGCGCCCGCCTGGTCATGCGGAAGGACCATCTAGACCGCCACGACGACGATGAACGCGGCGTAGAGGGAGAGCCAGGCGAGGACCGCCGGCAGCTCGAAGCGGTCGCGCAGGCGCAGAGCCCAGTAGGCGATCACGCCGCCGGCCAGGCCGAGCGCGACCGAGACGGCGGCGTTTCCGCCCAGATCCCAATCGGTGAACAGGAGGCCGATGCCGACCGGGATGGTCGACTGGAAGACCATCGCGCCGGTGATGTTGCCGAGGGCGAGCGAGTCCTTGCCGTCGCGCACCCAGAAGAAGCTGTTCACCTTCTCCGGCAGCTCCGTCGCGAGCGGGGCGAGGATCAGGGAGAGGACGATGGCCTCGACGCCCACGTCCTCGGCGACCTCGAGCAACTGCTCCACGAACAGGTGTGCTCCACCCACCATCGCCCCGAGGCCCACCAGGAACTGGAGGACGGCGATCCCGATGCCGGGATTCGATTCGCGTCCCGGGCGCCGCTCCATGATCAGCGGGTTGAGGGTCTCCTCTGGCTGGGCCTCCCCACCTCTGACGAGGGTGCGCCAGACATAGAACGGATAGGCGATGAAGAAGAGGACACCGGCGGCGGTCCTGATTCCCTCGGACGCGCCGAAGCCGAGCGCCAGCGCCGCGGCGAAGAAGACCAGGAAGAAGATGAGGTCCCGGTCGAGCGTCGGCACGTGGGCGCGCAGCTCGATCCCCTGACTGCGGCGGCGCCGGTAGAGGTAGGCGGTCAGCCCGACCAGCCCCATCGCGAGCGTGGCGAGCAGGAAGGGAGCGCCAACGATCGCGCCGACGGCCACGTCCTCGCTCTTGGTCGCGCCGATCAGGGCGACGATCGCGATCAGCGTCTCAGGCATTGCGGTGCCCACGGCTGCCAGCAGGCTCCCCACGGCGCCCTCACCCAGCCCGAGCCTGTGCCCGATCCACTCGACCGCGTTCGTGAAGAGCAGGGCGCCCGCCAGGATGACCGTGAAGCTCGCGATCAGATAGACGAAGTCCATGACTAAACGGGTTGCCCCTCAGCTTCGCTTGCGGGGCACCCTCGCATCTACGCGTAGTAGAAGGTGATGCCGAGGATCACGTAGAGGGCGAGCAGCTGGACGCCCTCGAACCAGGTCGACTCACCCTCGTTGGTCACCTGGTAGGCGACGAGAACCGCGAGGAAGATCGCGGCGATCTCGAAGCCGTTGAAGACCAGCGGCATCGGGCCCGGACCGATCACGAAGGAGAGGAGCACCAGCACGGGCGCCACGAAAAGCGCCACCTGGCCGCTCGAGCCGATGGCGATGTTGACCGAGAGGTCCATCTTGTCCTTGATCGCGACCAGCACCGCCACCCAGTGCTCGGCCGCGTTCCCGACGATCGCCACGACGATCACGCCGATGAAGAATTGGCTCAGCCCGATCGAGTGGGATGCGGCCTCGATCGACCCGACGAGGATCTCCGACATCACGCCGACGGCCACCCCGGCGATCGCCAGAGCGATCACCGACCTTCGTACCGACCAGCCCCAGGTGTCGTCGTCCTCGCCCTCCTCGTGGGGATTGAAGAGCTCCCGGTGGGTTTTCAGGCTGAATAGGAGCCCCGCCGCGTAGGTGAGGATCAGGACGATCGCGACGGCCAGCGAGAGATGCTCGACGGTGCTGTCGAAGTTGACCCGCTCCTGGTCGATCGGGGGCAGGCCCTGGCCCTCGACGAGCTCGTAGATCGCCGGCATCACCAAGGCGGCGACGGCGAGTATCAGCATCAGGGACTGGACGCTGGCGGCCGTCCGGTCGAAGCGCTGCACCTTGCGATTGCCGACGAGGCCGCCCGCCAGCATCGCGGCGCCCATCACGAGCAGGATGTTCCCGAGGATCGAGCCGATGATCGAAGCCTTCACCACCTCCTGCAGCCCCTTCTCCAGCGCGAACAGGGCGATGATCAGCTCCGGGGCGTTCCCGAAGGTGACGTTCAGCAATCCGCCGATGCCGGGCCCGGAGCGGGCCGCCACCTCCTCGGTCGCCCGCCCCATCAGCGCGGCCGTCGGGATCACGCCGAGCGCCGCGGAGAAGAAGACGAGCCCCGCACCCGCGTCGATCAGCCTCAGGGCGATCGCAATGGGAATGAAGGGCGCGAGGAGATAGGGCCAGCCGCCCGGCGTCTTCAGGAAGCTCCAGCCGAACGAGGGCTGGCCCGAACGCTCTGTGCTCCCCGCTTCCACGAACGCCGGAGCTTACGTGGGCGTGGATCGCGCTACTGGCCGAGCAAGTGGGCGCAGCGCTGCAGCGCCTCGACGCCCGACGCCTGCGACAGGCACTGCTGATACGCCTGGGTCGCCGACTGGGTGGGCGCGGCCGTCGAGCCGCCCGACTCCGGAAGCACGCTGCCGGTGCCCAGTCCGTTGCGCAGCGCCCCGCCGAGCACCGACGGGTCGATGCCGAGCCGACGCAGCGCGCTCTCGTCCAGCGGCTGCGCGTTGGCTGGCGCCTGGATCGTCTGTGGCTTGTTCACGTCGGCGAGGTTGAGCTGGAGGTGGACGTCGAGCGAGTCGGGGGCGCCGGGGGTTCCCGGCGGCGGCTTCAGGTTGAACTCCAGGCCCACCCTGCGAAGCAGCTTGTCGGTCTCGCCCGTGTTGATGTCGACCTCGCCCGACTGGATCGTGGTGTTGAGCTGGTCCAGCTGGCTCACGTCGACGTTCCCCACCGAGCGCCCAGCGTCCTTGGCGATCGTCTTCAGGTCGTCCACGATCTGCGGCACGTTCGCCTTGCCGGAGATGTGGATCGTCTGCTGGCCCTCGACGTCCTCTGTGCCCTCGTTCTTGAGGTCGGTGAGCCACCTCGACAGGTCGATGTTCAACCTCTGCAGGAGGCCGGTCTGGGGATTCGAGCCGCCCTGGCTCTGCAGCTGCGAGTACGTCGAGGTGAAGCGGTCGTAGAGCTGCTGCGGGACCGAGTACTCCCTGCCCTGGATGTTGACGAAGGCCTTGGAGCCGGTGGAGGTGAGGCCGCCGCTGCCCGAGAGCGTCTGCGAGCCGCTCTCGGCTCGCAGCGAGACGTCGAAGTCGAACTGGGGAAACTGATTCCCGGACTGGCCCTGGAACTGGCCGCCCAGCTTCACCTCGAACGTTCCCGGGCTCGCCCCGCCGTTGCTTTCGACCTTGAAGTCGAGGTCGAAGTTCCCGCTCTCGATCGGCGTCGGGTTGCTGAAGGTCTGGGTGAGGACCTGCTGCGGGTCCTCGTTGTTCCCGGCGCTGCCGCCGCAGGCCGCCAGACCGAGCGCGGAGATGAGGGCGAGCGCGAGCGCTGCTGCAAGGCGGATCCGGGTCAAAGTCTCGTCCTTCTCTCCTGCCTGAAAGGGCGCCGCAGGGTAGCGCAAGGCCCGTAGCGGCGAGCCACCTTCTACCGTCCTATCCTCAACTCGATGGAGGGGAGAACGTGCCCGAACTGCGCCGCTGAGAATCCCGAACGGGCCCGCTTCTGCATGTCGTGCGGCGCCGAGCTCACGCCCGTCTGTCCCAGCTGTGGAGCCGAGAATCCGGCCGGTGCCAAGTTCTGCATGGAGTGCGGCACTGCGCTCACGGACGCCGCTCCCGCTCCGGCCGCGGCCCCGACCCCGACCGAGGCGCCGCCCGAGGAGCGCCGCCAGGCCACGATCCTCTTCGCCGACCTCTCCGGCTACACCGCGGCGGCCGAGCGCATGGACCCGGAGGCCGTGAAGGCGCTCGTCGACCGCACTCTGAGGCTGCTCGGCGAGGAGATCGAGCGCGTCGGGGGCTCGATCGACAAGTTCATCGGCGACAACGTGATGGGCGTCTTCGGGGCGCCGACCGCGCACGAGGACGATCCCGAGCGCGCGGTGCGAGCCGGCCTTGCGATGCAGGGCGCGATGGAGGAGGCCAACCGCGAGAGCCGCGAGAAGTACGGGGTCGACTTCTCCCTGCGGGTCGGAATCAACTCCGGCGAGGTGATGGCGGGCGCCGTCGGAGACCGCTACACGGTGATGGGAGATCCGGTCAACGTCGCCGCACGGCTGCAGGCCGCCGGCCGTCCGGGCAGCGTCACCGTCGGCGAGCCGACCTACCGGGCCACAGGCGAGGCGATCGCCTACGAGCGCCTCGAGCCGCTCACCTTGAAGGGCAAGGAGGAGCCGGTCCAGGCGTGGGAGGCCACGGGGATTCTCTCCGAGCCCCGTCGAGGCCCCGGCCGCGCGCAGACGCCGTTGATCGGCCGGGAGGAGGAGGCGGGGCTGCTCTCCTCGCTCGTCGACCGGGTCCAGCGCGAGGGCCGGCCCCATCTCGTCACGGTGGTCGGCCAGGCCGGAGTGGGCAAATCCCGCCTCCTCCGCGAACTGATGTCGGACCTCGGCTCCGCGGACGACCCGCCGACCATCCGCCGAGGCCAGTGCCCGCCCTACGGCGCCGGGATCGCCTACTGGGCGCTGGCGGAGGTTCTCGAGGAGGAGTTCGAGATCCGGGACGACGACGCTCCCGACGCCGCCTGGGACAAGCTTCGATCGGGCGTCACCAAGCTGATGAGCGAGCTCGGGGACGAGTCCGCGGGCGAACGCAACGCCGCCCTGCTCGCCCTCCCCCTCGGGCTCGAGCCACCGGAGGAGCTGCGGCCATCGGAGGACGACCCCCAGCGCATGCGCGAGGCGCTCTTCTCCGCGGCGCGCGCCGCCGTCGAGGGGATCGCGCAGCGCAAGCCCACGGTCCTCGCGATCGATGACATCCACTGGGCCGACGAGGGAATGCTCGACCTGATCGACCATCTGACGCGCTGGGTGCGCGCGCCGCTTCTGCTCGTCTGCCTGAGCCGCGACGAGCTGCTGGAGCGCCGCCCCGACTGGGGCGGCGGCCGCCGCAACGCGACGACGATCTCACTGGAGCCGCTGACGGCGGCGGAGACCAAGGAGCTGGTCGAGGCCCTGCTTCCGAGCAGCGGCAACGGCGCCGCGAAGGTCGTTCCCCAGGTGGCGGAGCGCTCCGGCGGCAACCCCCTCTTCGCGGAGGAGATGGTCAACCGCCTGCTCGAGGAGGAAACGGCCGAGGCCGACGCGCTGCCGAGCACGGTCCAGTCTCTGCTCGCCGCCCGCCTCGATTCCCTCGATCGACTTGAGCGCAGGCTCCTCCAATCCGCGTCCGTGGTCGGCCAGACCTTCTGGGAGGGCGCACTCGCCTCGACCGCGGAGGCCGAGGGCCTCGACCTTGGCCGGACCCTCGATGCACTCGAGGAGAAGGACTTGCTGGTGCGCAGCCCCGGAAGCCGCCTCGCGGGCGAACATGAGTACGCCTTCAAGCACGTCCTGATCCGCGACGTCGCCTACTCGATGCTTCCAAAGTCGGTCCGCTGCCGCAAGCACGTCGAGGTGGCGGAGTTCATGCGTGAGCGTGCCGGCGAGCGCTCCGACGGCGTTATCGGGCTGATCTCCGAGCACTACGCGCGCGCCTCGGCCCTCGGCTCGGAGGCGGGGCTGGAACCCGCCGAGCTGGCCGAGCTGCAAACCCAGGCGCTCGAGTCGCTGGAGGCGGCCGGCGACGCGGCCGCGGCCCTCTACTCGAACTCCGAGGCGTTCGATCGGTACACGGCGGCGCTGGAGGTCTCCGAGTCACTTGATCCGGGCGTCATCGCGCGCATCGGCGAGAAGCAGGGCGACGTCGCGTTGCGGATGGGCCGGGTCGACGCCGCCGTCGCCGTCTGGGACCGCTGCCTCTCCTATCACCGCTCCGAGGAGGACCTCGCCAGGGTCGCCGACCTGCACCGCAAGATCGGCGCGGCGCTCTGGCACAAGGGCGAGCGCCGCGCATCGATCGACAACTACCAGCGGGGCATTGACCTCCTCAAGGACGGCCCGCCCTGCATCGAGCTCGTCCGACTCTACGAAGAGGCCGCTTCCCTCTACATGCACACCGGGGACAACATGCTCGCGATCTATGCCTCAGAGAAGGCGCTTCGCCTCGCCGAGCGCCTCGACGAGGCGCGCGCCGCGAGCCGCGCACACGGCATCTTCGGCCGCGTCTTCGGCCGGATCGGCGACTCGGAGAAGGCGCGGGAGAACCTGGAGCGGTCGGTCGCCCTCGCCCGGGAGTCCGACCGCGCCGAGGCCGTGCGGGCGCTGCTCACACTCGGCTACCACCTCGAGGTCTCCGAGGCGGACTACGCGGGCGCGGCCGACGCCTACCGCGAGGCCCTCGAGATCGCCCAGGAGGTCGGTGACCTGCCGTCCCAGGTGGAGCTCCATGCCTCCCTGGGACAGCTCGCCGTGCACGCCGCGGACTGGGAGCAGGTCGAGGAGGCGACCGAGGCGAGCGCCCGGCTGGCCGAGCGCGAGGGCCTGCACGGCAAGCTCTGTTTCCCGGACGTGATGCGCGGGATCCTGAGCTGGCGGGACGCCCGCTGGGACGACGCGATCCGCTTCTACACGCGGGCGCACGAGCAGGGAGAGCAGGTGGGCCGCTCCGAGGTGGCCTTCTCCGCACTCTTCTGGCTCGCCGCCGCCCTACGTGACAGCGGCAACCTGTCCGGGGCCGAGACGGAGCTCGCTCGGGCTCTCGACATCTGCGAGCGCGCGGGCCTGATCGCGCAGTCGGTGGAGGCGATCTCGGCTCGCGCCGTCGCGCTCGCGCTCGCGGGCCGCGACGAGCAGGCCCAGGCCGCGGCCGAGGAGGCCGAGCGGCTCGCCGGGCGGCTGCACTACCCGGTCGGGCAGGCCGCGAAGGCTGAGGCCGCTGGCGCGACCGCGGATGACCCGGGTGACTGCGCGTCTGCCATGGAGGAGGCACGCCAGCGCTGGTTCGACCTCGGCCGGCCGCTCGACGCTGCCCGCTGTCTGACGCTGCGCGGCAGGCTGATGACGGACTCCGACCCCGAGGGCGCGAGGGACCTGCTCGATGCGGCGGCCTCCGAATACGAGGAGCTCGGGGCACCCGCTCTGGCCGCGCGGGCCCGCGAGGCGGTCCCCTCCTGATGGCCTCCTGGAAGCAGCAGGCCCTGATCGAGGCGCCCGTGGCGGACGTCTGGGAGATCCTCAGCGACCCGGCCCGGGGCCCGGACTGGGACGAGGGCCTGATGGCCGTCACGGGGGCGCCGACGAAGATCGAGATGGGCTCGACCTTCGATGTCACCGGTCGCGGGCCGCTGGGCATCAAGGCGACGACCAGGTTCCGGGTGGAGCAGCTCGACGACATGCACGAGCTCAAGCTGAGGTGCCAGATGAGCGGCTTCTATGCACACTGGGTGCTCACTCCGGCCCAGAGCGGGACGTTCACGGAGGTCGAGCTCGGGATCGAGCCGGTGGAGGAGCCGTCCATGCGGGCACGGGTCGGGGCCGCCCTCCATACCAAGAGCTATCTCAGGCGTGAGGTGGAGAAGCTCCTCGACGGCCTGCGGCGCACCGTCTCCCGCGATCGCGCGACCGCTTCATAGAATCGGGCCGTGACGGCAGAGCGGGCCAGCAACTGGATCCTCACCGGGTCGCTCGAGAACTTCCGGATCAACGTCGAGCGCGGCTTCGACGTGATCGGCTTCAAGGAACGCCGCCGCAGGATGGCGGAGGAGTTCGAGCCGCGTGACGAGATCTTCTTCTACGTCACCGGCGTCCAGGCGTTCGGCGGGATCGCCCGGGTCAAATCGGAGATGTTCGAGGACCGCTCTCGCATCTGGCCGGGCAAGAAGGGGAAACCCGAGATCTACCCCTGGCGAGTCGAAGCCGAGCCGGTGTTGGTCCTTCCCGAGGAGCAGTTCGTGCCGGCGGAGGAACTCGTCCCCGATCTCGAGCACGTCCGCAAATGGCCGCTCGACCACTGGCACCTCGCCTTTCAGGGCCAGCTGCGCACCATCGGCGAAGCGGACGCGGAGCTGCTCCGGGAGCGCGTCACTCGGGCGGCCGGGAGCCCGGCCGCCGAACCCACCACGGCCGGCGCGTGACCGACGAGGGCACCGAGCTCGTTCACGAGCGCCACTTCACCCGCGAGGAGGCGAACGCGCTGCTGCCGCAGCTGACCGCGCTGCTCGCCCAGCTCCGCGAATCCAGGGACGAGCTCACCGACGTCGAGGCGCACGAGGCGCTGGCGGATGCCGCGCCCACCAACGGCGGCGGCGCGGAGGGGCGGCAGGTCGGCATCGCGTTCCTCGAGGTGAGGCGCCTGCTGGAGACGGTCGAGCAGGCGGGCATCGTGCTGCGTGACATCGACAGGGGGCTGGTCGACTTCCCCGCGCTGATGGACGGGCGTGAGGTCTATCTGTGCTGGGAGCTCGGCGAGGACGAGGTGGGCTACTGGCACGACCTCGAGGGCGGTTACGGTGGCCGCGAGCCGCTCGAGTAGCGGGGATTCGTTCTCGAGCAGGCTGCTCAGCGATCTCCGGGGCCTGGGTGGGAATGAGCGCATCGCGGTCATCGGAGCCGCGGTTATGGTCGGCAGCCTCGTCCTGCCCTGGTACCAGTCGCCGATCTCGAACGATCTCGTGCTGACGGGGATCGGGGCCTTCGGCTGGGCTGAGGGCGCGCTCGTGCTCGTCGCGGCCGCCGCCGTGTTTCTCGCCCTCAGATGTGGGGGCGGCTACGTCCCGCCCCGACCGCTTCGCGAATGGGCGCTATTCACGGTCGCAGGCACCTGGGCCGCCCTGATCGTGCTCTACCGGATCGCGGACCGGCCCCGATTCACGCTCGCCGGTCACGACGAGCCCTATGACCTCAACTACGCGATCTTTGTCGCCCTCGCCGGCGCGGTGGTCATTGTCATCGCGGGCCTGCGGATGCGGCCCCAGGAGCGGGCGAAGCGCCCTCAGGCGCCCGACTAGGCGAGATCGGCCCTCAGAGCGGGTCGGACTCGGCCAGCGGCGGACCGACGACGTTCATCCCGTGGTCGGCCGCGGCGCTCTTGAATTCATCGAGATCGAACTCGGTCATCGACGAAAGGCGCTCGAAGAAGCCCTCCATGCCGGCGGGAAAGAACGTAATCAGCATCCTCCCCGGCCGATCGCCGAAGCAGTGCCAGGCGTGAGGGAGTCCGCGAGGTATGAAGACGAACGAGCCCGGGCCGGTGATGCTGAGCTCGTCGCCGAGCTTCCACCGGAATTCGCCGTCCAGCACGTAGACCGTCTCCTCCTCGCGGGTGTGAATGTGCAGCGGTGGGCCCTCGCCCGGAGGTGTGACGATCTCCATGGCGGCAAGTCCGCCCTCCGACTGTGAGGTGCGCACAAAGAACGTGATGTCGCCGCCGAACGGGCTGCGGATGCGGTCGCCCTCTCCCGCCGTTACCGCGATCCCCTTCGCCTCTACTCCCATCTCAGCGCCTCCTCCGCTCAATCCTCTTCGATCGGCTCCGGCGGTTCAATGCCGTGGCGCCGCATCCCGGCCTCGATCTCCTCGATCACCGTCTCGATCACCGCCACGCGCGCATATCGCTTGGACTCCGCCGGTATCAGGTGCCAGACCGCGTGCGGCTCGCGGCTGGTCCGGGCGACCATGTCATCCACAGCCTGTTCGTATTCCTCACGCCTTCCGCGATTGCGCCAGTCATCGTCCGTGAGCTTCCAGCTCTTCAGCGGATCGTCCTTGCGTTTCTCGAATCGCTCCAGTTGCTCCTCGTCCGAGATGTGAAGCCAGAACTTGATCAGGATCATCCCCTCGTCCGTAATTGTCTGCTCGAATCCGTTGATCTCGTTGTAGGCACGCAGCCACTGCTCGCGCGTGGCGAGATCCTCAACCCGCTCCACCAGGACGCGGCCGTACCAGGACCGGTCGAAGACGGCCATCCCTCCCCACCCTGGGAGCGAAGGCCAGAACCGCCAGAGGAAGTGGTGGCGCTTCTCGTCGGGCGTGGGGGCGGCGAACTGGACCACTCGCACATGGCGGGGGTCCAGCTGAGCCACGAGGCGCTTGATCGCGCCTCCCTTTCCCGAGGCGTCCTCGCCCTCGAAGATCACGCAAACGGGCGGCCCGAGTTCGCCGTCTCCGATCAGCCCGCCGAGGGTGAGGCGCAGCTGGCTCAGCCTCGTCCAGGCCGCGTCGAGCCGCTCGGCCTCCTCCTCCTTGGAGAGCTTCAGCGAAAGATCGAGCTCATCAAGCGCCCCCACAACCAGATCCTCTCAGCCGCGGACCCGTAGGGCAACCAGAGGCCCGATCACGAACGCCCACATCAGAAGCCCGTCGGCGCCCGGCCGTTGTGTGTGGCGATCGCCAGCTGCAGCAGCCCGATCGCGGCCAGGATCACCACGATTCCGAAGGCGATGATCCAGTTGTTCTTCGCGCCGTGCCCGTACCAGCCGACCAGGAATCCCACCGCCAGTAGGACCGCATAGGGGCCGAGGGAGTCGGGCAGGGCGAGGGCGACCATGCGGCGCTATCTATCATCCCCGAGATGCCGGAGCCTCCGCCGCAGTCAGTCGCCCAGGTTCGCGAGGACCTCGGTCAGGTGGGTTACCTGGCCGACGAGGCGGCCGCCCTCGTCTCCTTCCTCGCCCAACGCCTCGGAAAGCCCGTCCTCGTCGAGGGCCCCGCGGGCGTCGGCAAGACCGAGCTCGCCAAGGCCCTCTCGCGGGCCAGCGACCGTCGTCTCGTGCGGCTGCAGTGCTACGAGGGCCTCGACGAGGCCAAGGCGCTGTACGAGTGGAACTACCGCAAGCAGCTGCTGCGTATCCAGGCGGAATCGGGCGGCGATGAGCAGGCGGGTTGGGAGAAGGCCCGGACCGACATCTTCGGCGAGGAGTTCCTGCTCACCCGCCCGCTGCTGGAGGCGATCAGCGCCGACGACGCGGTCGTCCTCCTGATCGACGAGATCGACAAGACCGACCAGGAGTTCGAGGCGATGCTGCTGGAGGTCCTCTCCGACTTCCAGATCTCGATTCCCGAGCTGGGCGTGATCGAGGCGCGCACCCGGCCGATCGTCGTCCTCACGTCCAACAACTCACGTGAGCTCACCGAGGCGCTGAAGCGCCGCTGCCTCTACCTCTGGCTCGATTACCCGTCGGTCGACCGCGAGCTCGAGATCGTGCGCCTGCACGCGCCCGAGCTCGACGAGGGCCTCGCGAAGCGGCTCGTGGAGATCGTCCACATGATCCGCCAGCTCGACCTGAAGAAGCCCCCCTCGATCGCCGAGTCGATCGATTGGGCGCGCACGCTGCTCCTGATCGGGGCCGACGACATCGAGCGTGAGACATTCGAGAGCTCGATGAGCATTCTGGTCAAGCACCGCTCCGACATCGACCTGGTCGCCGAGCGCGTCGCGGTCAAGCTGGAGGGCGACGGCATTCCGGGCGGAATCACGCCGCCCCGCACCTCAGGGAGCTAGGCGTGTCGACCACCGCGAGCAGTCTGCTCGCCTTCTTCGAGGACCTGCGCTCCGAGGGAGTCGCCGTCGGCACCTCCGAGATCCTCGACGCCTTCGCCGCGCTCGACCAGGTGAGCTGGACGGATCAGCGGGACTTCCGCGAGTCGCTCGCCGCGACGATCGCCAAGTCGCAGGAGGACCGGCGGATCTTCGAGCTGCTCTTCGACCGTCACTTCTTCCGCGCCGCCGAGACCGAAGCGCTCGAGCGGGGCATCGAGGACGAGCGCTTCGAGGGCGCCGGGGACCGCATCGACCTGGACGAGCTACGCGAGGCGATCCGCCGCGCGATCACCGAGGGCAACGACGGCCAGATGCGCGATCTCGCCCGCCTGGCGATGACGGCCTTCGGGCGCCAGGGTGAGCGCTCCGGCGTGATCGGCGTCGACGTCCAGCGCATTCGCCGCGCCCTCGGTCTGCAGGCGAGCGGTCGCCGCGATGACGGAGGTGAGCCGGCGCTCGACCCGGAGAACGTCAAGCAGTTCGAGCGCTACCTGCGCCGGGAGCTCGAGCGGGCGACGATCGAGCGAACCGGCAAGCTGCCGCCGTCCCGGCCGTTGGCTGAGCTCGACCGGACGCTGCCCACCAGCCCCGCGCAGGACCTGGCGGCCGTCCACCGCGCCGTCGCGCAGCTGAAGCGGAGGATCGCGACCCTCGGCCATGAGGCTCGGGGCCGAGCCCGTGGCCAGCACGTCGACGTCCGACGGACGATGCGCGCATCGCTGGAGACCGGCGGCGTGCCGCTGCGGCTGCGCTACCGGCCCAAGCGGCCCCGGCGGCCCGAGATCTACGTGCTCTGCGACGTCTCGACCTCGGTCAGCTCGGCGAGCGTCTTCTTCCTCTCCGTCCTCCACGCACTGCACGACTCGTTCCGCAAGCTCCGCAGCTTCGTCTTCATCGAGCGGATCAGCGAGGTGACGGACATCTTCGAGCACGAGCGCGACTTCCGGAAGATCTCGGAGCGGGTGTCATCGGAGGGCGGCGTCGCCGACGTCTCCGGCTACACGGACTACGGCCGCGTCTGGCTGGAGTTCGGCGAGGAGATCGCCGAGGAGCTCGGGCCTCGCTCGACGGTGATCGTGCTGGGCGATGCTCGGACGAACGGGCGGGAGCCGCACGCCACGACCTTCGGGGCGATCGCTGAGCACGCCGGCCGCACGTTCTGGCTCAACCCGGAGCCGAAGCTCTACTGGAACTACGGCGACTCGGTGATGGCCGCCTATGAGCCCTATTGCGACGGCGCCTTCGAGTGCTGGACGACGAAGCACCTCGAGAACTTCGTCAACGTGATCGCCGGTGCGGCACGCTCGGCCGACTGAGTGTCCGCGACGGATCCGTACACGCTGCCCGACGACCTTCCGGTTCCCGAGGACGACGGCGCCTGCGACCACCTCCCGGGGAGGTCGCTGCCGTCTCTTCGCCTGCGGGCCACCACCGGCGGGGCGATCGACCTCGCCGGCCTCGGCGCGGGCGGAACCGCCGTGCTGTTCATCTATCCGCGCACCGGCAGACCCGGTGAGCAGCTCCCCACCGGCTGGGATCTGATCCCCGGCGCTCGGGGCTGCACTCCGCAGAGCTGCGCCTACCGCGACCTGCACGCGGAGTTCGCCGAGCTCGGCGTCGAGGTGGTCGGGTTGAGCGCGCAGGCTCCCGAGGACCAGGCCGAGTTCGCCGAGCGCGTCCACCTGCAGTTCCCAGTGCTCAGCGATACCTCTCTGCAGCTCGCCACCGCCTTGGAGCTGCCGACGTTCTCGGTGGACGACATGACTCTCTACAAGCGGGCGACCCTGGTCATCCGCGACGGCGAGATCGTCAAGGCCTTCTATCCGATCTTCCCGCCGGACCGGAACGCGGCCGACCTCCTGACCTGGCTCGCGGCCTGAACGGACAAATCTCCGGGGGTATCGCGATCGGGCTGATCGCCGCGATCGGACTCGCTTGGAGCCTCGCGGCGACGACCGTAGTCAGCGGCCTTCAGCGACCGGACTGGCGGGCCACCGCGGAGCGGCTCGGACCCCCTTCTCGTTGCCGCCCTTGCTCGTTCACCAAGTTCGGCGTTTTTTGCAGCCCCGTCCACTGCATAACTCGCCAAGGGCCAAGATCTCGCTGCTCTAACCGGCGCTCCCGCTGCCCCACTCCTTCCGCCAGGCAGCCAACGTGTTGCTCAGGCTCTTCAGCTCCTCAGCCGTTGCCTTGTGTCCGGCAACGCGGGGAACGTCGCTGTCGAATGCAGCGGCAGCCGTGTCCGAGGTTTCGTCATCCAGCTTCGAAACAACGCCGATCAACCTGTCGAGCGCGTCGGCGACGCCCGCGATCCGCTCCTCGAGTTCCGCTGGGCTGGGGCCTGGATCAGCCATGCCGGGATTCTTTCAGGACGCCTGTCTAGTCGCCACCGCGAATCCGCGCGAACAGCGCCTGGGTGTCCGCCACGGGCCCGAGGTGGCCGAGCTTCTCCGGGTTGACGATCGAGCGGATCGTCTGGACCTGGCCGCCGGCTACGTCCAGCGCCATGACGTTGATGAGATTGCCGTCCGGGTCGAGGAACTCAGCGCCGGGCTGGCCGTTCACCGTCACGCGGCGAAGCTGTAGGCCGCCGATGCGCTCCGCGAGCCGGCCCCAGTTGCGCAGCATCTGGGCCGCCTTGGCGCGACCGAAGATCGGGTGCCGGATCGCCGGGGCGATGCCGCCGCCGTCGCCGTGGAGCTCGACGTCCTCCGCAAGCAGGGACTCGAGCGAGTCGAAATCGCCGCTCTCGACCGCCGCGAAGAAGCTCGCCGCCAGCTCGTTGCGCTGCTCCTCCGAGGCGTCGAACCGGGTGCGGCCCTCGTCCACGTGTCGCCGCGCCCGGGAGGCCAGCTGTCTCGCATTCGTCTCGTTCGTCCCGACGATCTCGGCGACCCGGTCATAGTCGTAGTCGAAGACGTCATGGAGCAGGAAGGCGGCTCGCTGCTCGGGACTGAGCGACTCCAGGACGACCAGAAAGGCCAGGGAGAGGGAGTCCGCCAGCTCCGCCTGGCGGGCCGGGTCGTCCTCGGGGCGCTCGGTGACCGGCTCAGGTAGCCATTCCCCGACGTAGCTCTCGCGGCGGGCGCGGGCGGAGCGCAGCTCGTCGATCGCCAGCCTGGTGGTCACGGTCGCGACGTAGGCGCGCGGCGAGGAGATCTCCTCACCGCGCTCGACCGCCGCGTGCACCCGCAGCAGCGCCTCCTGGACCACGTCCTCGGCCTCGCTGACGCTGCCGAGCATCCGGTACGCGATCGAGAATGCCCTCGGGCGCAGCTCCTCATAGAGCCGGTCGCCCACTGGGTGGGGCGTGCCATCAACGGGGTCGCTCATGGTGCGGTCCGAACGGGCTCGCGGTCGTTCTGGCCGAGTCCCTCACGAATCCCGAGGCGCCAACTCGGGTACCGCAGGACCCAGCCGAGGTCCCGCTTCGCCTTGGCGTTCGACGCTCCTCGCACCTCGGTCATCATCATCGTCATTCCCTCTCCCGCGATCAACCGTCCCAGCCAGCGAGGGATCCGACGCGGCGGCTCGGCGCCGATCACCTTCGCGATCTCAGGAATCACGACGGACATCGGCGCGGGCTCATCGTCGACCACGTTGTAGACGCCGGCCTCGCCATGATCCAACGCGGCGACTGTCGCCGCGGCCGCGTCTTGGATGTGGACGAGGGAGAGGATGCCCGCACCATTTCCGACGATCGGCCAGCGGCGCTTGCGGATCATCTCGACCTGCTCGCCGTCGGGGTCGACCGCGAGGGACGTACCTGGGCCGTAGAACCCGCCGTAGCGCAGGGCCAGGCCCTCGATCCCGTCGGCCTCGGTCACGACCCTCTCGACGTACTTGATCGCGGTCAGCGTCTCGCTGATCGTCTTCGGCGGATTCTGCTCGAGCGGCTCCTCCTCGGCCTTGATCGTGCCGCCGCTGCGCTCGAACGGCCAGCCGGCGAAGCTCTGCGCGATGAACCGCCTCGCCCCGACGGCGTGAGCAGCCGCGAGGAGGTGGGCGGTCCCCTGGGTCCGCAGGCGATTGGTCTGGGCGAACATCTTGTCGATGCTGCGGCGGAACGAGCTCACATCGATCGCCGTGAGCTCGTGGATGACCACCTCGGGCTCGCCCGCGGCGACGGCCTGCGCAACGGCCTCGGGGTCCAATGCGTCCGCGACGACCGGCCGGGCCCCGAGCTCGCGGACCAGATCCTGCTTCGCCGCTGACCTGGTCATCCCGGTCACCTCGTGTCCCTCGGCCACCAGCATCGGCACCAGCTGCTTGCCGAGCGCCCCTGTTGCTCCCGCTACGAACACCTTCATTTCAGGCCTCCTTCCATCGCATTCGTCAGCGATGACGAGGCAGGCCACTCAACTGTGACAGCTACGCCGCGACGGGCTTGCGATCACGCCAGGCGTCCCAGCGTTTCTCGAGCCGCTTGATGAATCGCTTGGGCTTGTCCGCGTAGGTGCGCTCGGCCAGCGAGATGGCGGCGAACTGCAGCTCGCCCCGACGCTGATCGATCTGCTCGAGCAGATGACGCTTGTCCGCGGGCTGGGAGAAGGCGGCACGGCGGCGCTGGACGGTCTCCCGCAGGAGCGCGAGATCGTGATCGTCGCCGAGGTGGTCGGAGAGGTCGTGCGCGTGGTCGGCGAGCGCTCCGAGCATGTGCTCGTCGGCCTCCTTGATCAGGCGCACCTGGTACCAGAGGTCCTTCACCCGTTTGCGAAGCTCGTGCAGGTTGGTGACGCTCGCCTCCTCCTCCACGGCCCTGAGGCGCTTGCGACCCCGCCGGTAGGTCCTGTGGAGCCCCGGCCCGATCAGCTCCCAGCCATCCCCCTCCAGCGGGAGTGCATCGATCCTGCCGCGTCCGGCCGTCAGGCCCGCGGCGGCCTCGGACATGGCCCGCTCGAGCGAGCCATCGTCGTGTGCGGCGCGGTTCTCGTTCTCGAGCTGCTCCCGGAGGGCATCGAAGTGACCCTCCGCCTCCGGCCCAAATCGCTCGCAGAGCCCATCGAGCGCCTCGACGAGGATCTCGGAGTCGCGAAAGCCGCTCAGGCTCCTCGCGACCTCGCGGTAGTGGTCGTTCTCCCGCCGCCAGGCCTCGTCGCCGATCACATGGCGGACGAGCCGCAGCGCCGAACGGATCTTCTTGACGTCCTTCCGGGCCTCGTGGATCGCCACGGCCGGATCGCTGCCCGCCTCGCCGCGCAGCTGGCCGATCCCGTCATCGACCTGGGCCGTGAGGACCCGCTTGAGGCCCGCGGCGACCGGCTCGCTCGGGAGCAGCCGATAGGCGTCGGAGTCGAAGGACGCGCCATCGCTCCGGCGGAATCGGCGGAAACCGACGCCCGCCGCCGTCGCCGCGGTCCCCGCTGCCACCAGACCCGCCGCCTTGCGCGGGTCCTTGACCTGTGAGAGCGCTCCTCGCGCCGCCTTCTGGAGGTCATCGCGTGATGGGTTCATCTCTATATCTCCTCTCCATATGGGGCCGGAACTAACTGGCTCAAATGTAAAAACGCCGTTATGACGGGAGGCCCCGCGTGGCGAGAGTCTCGTTCAGGTAGCGCTCGTCGCCGGTGACCTCTTCGCCGAGCCAATCGGGAGGCTCCAGGGCGCGAGCTTCGTCCTCGGATGGGAACTCGATCTCGGCGACGAGCAGTCCCTCGAGATCCCCCTCGTAGACGTCCAACTCGATGTCGAGGTCCCCGTACGGGATCACGTGCCGCCGCTTGCGGAGCCGGCGCCCCTCGGTCAGCGGCCAGAGCACGTCGAAATCCGCCTCCTCGAGCTGGATCTCTGCCTCGTCCCGCGCGATGCCGGAGCCTCGTTTGGCAGTGAGCACGAGCTTCTCCCCCCTGCGACGAAGGCGCACCTCGCCGTCCGAGCCGATCGCCAGGTAGCCCTGGTGGATCTCATCCGACTCCGTCCCACCGAGATCCGGCGGCTCCGACACCAGGAACTTGCGCTCGACCTCCATCCCCGACACCGTAGACTGGACGTGAACCCAACAGGGGGGCTCGCGGGATTCGGTGCGGGCTGAGATAGTGGAACCACCCCTCCGCTGACCCTTTGAACCTGTGCGGTAATGCGCGCGGAGGGAGCATGCAGACGAGACTTCGCGAAGGCACTCCGGACGCGGCCCGCGAAGGCCGTGTGGGCGCGGGTACCCCGAACGCGATCGGCGCGCCGGTGGGCGTGGAGGCGGTCGGGCACTCCTTCGGGGCGCTGAGGGCCATCGAGCGCATCGACCTCGAGGCCAACTCGGGCGAGGTGGTCGGACTGGTAGGTCCCTCGGGCTGCGGCAAGACGACCCTGCTCGAGCTGGTCGCCGGCCTCCGCCAGCCGGACTCGGGCACGATCGCCGTCGGTGGGAGGGCTGAGCCACCCGAGCGCCTCGACCGCTGCGCCTACATGCCACAGCGCGACCTGCTGCTGCCCTGGCTCTCCGCCCTCGACAACGCGGCGCTCGCGCTGCGGGTCGCGGGTGTCCCGCGCCGTGAGGCACGGGGACGGGCCGGCGAGCACTTCGAGCGTCTCGGG
>DATAPB010000192.1:0-3032 GCA_036265435.1 Solirubrobacterales bacterium
GCGCCGTAGCTGAACGTGACCTGCGTGCCGCAGGGAAGCTTCCGATGAGCGACGCCGATTGTGATCGGTGTGAGCAAGGTCCCGCAGGCGGTGGACTTGCCCCAGAAGCCGGGGCCGTACCAGGTGGCCGCCTTGTAGACGGTCCAGCTCGGCGAGGAGCTCGGCTGAGCGGTGGGCTCGGTCGGGGCGGGCGCCGTATCTCCGGGCACAGCGCTGCCGCCCGTCTGCGCGCTGGCCGCCGGCGCCACAACGCCGAGGGCGGCGACACATGCCAGCCCTGCGATCGCACGAATTGTTCGCTTGCTCGTCAAACCTTCCTCTTTCGTTGCTTACGGGGTTAGCTGACGGGCTCGCGCTGAAAGTTCGCGCTACGCGGCGTACTGCCCGCGATTCGCCCCAACATGTGGGTCCCCCGATCTCCGTCCTATGTCGTGGCGGAGATTCAGCGGAAGTGCGGGCGGCAGGTTAGCAAAGCGCTACCGACTTTCCGCCACTGGATGCTTCGGTCGTTCAGCCCCGAACCTTCGCTTCGAAAGAGATCGCCCACTCATATGCTGCGGCGGATGCCGGGAGCGCTGGTAACCGGAGCAGGTCGGGGCATGGGCCTGGAGATCGCGCGACGCCTGGTCGGCCGCGGATACGAGGTCGCGGTAGCGGACATCGACGAGGCGAACACGAGATCGGCCGCCGAGCAGCTCGGCGATCGCGCCTGGTCCTTGCCGCTCGATGTCACCGACTCCGACGGCGTCCGCTCGGCGGCCCAGCAGGTCGTCGACCGCTCGGGGTCCCTCGACGTCTGGGTCAACAACGCGGGAATCCTGATCACCGGCCTCGCCCAGGCGCAGGACGTCGACGTCTACCGGCGGCACATCGACGTCAACTACCTCGGCACCGTCAACGGAACCCTCGCCGCCATCGACCAGATGCGCAATGGCGGCCGCGGCCACATCATCAACCTGATCTCCCTGGCGGGCCTGGCCGCGGCGACGGGCATCGTCGCCTACTCGGCGAGCAAGCACGCCGCGATCGCCTTCTCTCTCGGGACGGCCGCCGACCTGCGGCGCGAGGGTCTGGGCGGCATCGAGATCTCCTGCGTCTGCCCGGACGGAGTCTGGACGCCGATGATCATGGACAAGCTCGACGACCCGAATGACGCTCTCTCCTTCTCCGGTGTGATGCTGATGCCGGAGAAGGTCGCCGAGCGCGTCGAGGGTCTGCTCGACAAGCCCAAGCCGGTGCTCACGATCCCACGGTGGAGGGGACAGTTCGCCCGCTTCTTCGACCGCTATCCGAAGCTCTCGCTTCGGCTCACTCCCATGCTGATGCGAGACGCGGTCCGCCGCCAGCGCGCCTTCAAGAAGAAGGTCCAGTCCGGCAAGTGGCCTCCGAAGTCCCGCTAGGAGGCCCGCAGGCGGCGCCGAGCGGGCCGCCGCCACGGGGGCCCCACGACCCCGGGACCCGCGCCGGCCGCTTCCACACCGTCCGCGAGCCGATGCCGCTCTCGGGCTGGCTGCGGTACCCGGCGGCCTGGTGGCGAGCCAGGCGCGGCGAAACCCCGGAGCGACCCTGGATCGTTCCCGCCGCGATCGGCTACCTGCGGAGGCGGATCCGCTCGGACTGGTCGGTGCTGGAGCTCGGCGCCGGGCGGTCTACGCCGTGGTTCGCGCGCCGCGCGGGCCGAGTCCTCTCCCTCGAGGACAACGCGTTCTGGGCCGACGAGACGCGTGGGCGGCTGCGCCAGCTCGGCCTCCAGGCCGTCGACCTGCGCCGGCTCCCGGTCGAGGACTTCGCCGCGGAGGTGGACGGGCTGGCGGACGTCTCTTTCGATTTGGTCGTCGTGGACTTCCTGGAAGCCCCGACGGTCACGCGGATCGACGTCCTGAAGCCCGCGCTGCGAAAGGTGCGGCCCGGCGGACTGCTCCTGCTCGACGACTCTGACCGGCCGGGATACTCCGAGGCGTTCGAGCTGCTCGAGGGCTGGCGCTTCCGCAAGTTCGTCGGCGTCAAGGACGGCTGGCCCGAGGCCTGCGAGACCGGCATATTCCGCCGGCCCAAATAGAAGAGGCCCCTTGCGGGGCCTCCTCCTTAGCGAGTCTGTAAGCCGGATTCTGTCGTGGGCAGCCATCCATCTTTGCGGCCTACCTGGACCTCGCCGGGCCGGGTCGGAGGTCCTGCTTGGCCTTGCACCTGGCGGGGTTTGCCATGCGCGCCAACGTCACCGTGGCGCCGGTGCGCTCTTACCGCACCGTTTCACCCTTGCCTGTGCGCGGCTCACGTGTGGCCGCGCCATCGGCGGTCTGTTCTCTGCGGCACTTTCCCGCGGGTTTCCCCGGGTGGGCGTTACCCACCGCCATGCCCTCTGGTGTCCGGACTTTCCTCGAAGACTCCTTTCGTCATCTCCGCGACTGCCTGACTCGCATGGCCAGGATACCTCCGTCATCGCGACCGCTGCAAACCGGCGCACCGCGTTGTCCTCGCCCGATCGTCTCGCTGACGCACGTTCTGAGTGCGCTCGCTTCGCCGATCGGGCTGCGTCCTAGCAGTGCTTGGTTTTCGCGGTCGTTCGCGGGACGCGGAGTGGCGTCAGGTGAGCTGGGACCCGCAGGTTCTGCAACCTGAGGTCGCCAGCTCTCCATGACACACCGGGCACTCCGCCCGGCCGTGAGCCGTCAAGGCCTCCCAGGCGTCGAGGATCGAGTCCTCGAGCGTCACCTCGTGCGGCTCGAACAGACGGGCCTCCTTCTCGACGGCAAGGACCGTCACGAGACCCTCCTGAAGACCCCGACGACGCGGCCCAGCAGGCGCACGTCGCGGGTGCGAATCGGCTTCATGCTCTTGTTCTCCGGCTGCAACCGGACCTGGTCCTTCTCACGGAAGAAGCGCTTGACGGTCGCCTCGTCGCCCAGCAGGGCGACCACGATCTCTCCATCGCGGGCGCGCTCCGTGGGGCGCACCACGACGAAGTCCCCCTCGAGAATCCCGGCGTCCTTCATGGACTCGCCGCGGACCCGCAGGATGTAGTCGCCGTCGTC
>DATAPB010000193.1:0-11235 GCA_036265435.1 Solirubrobacterales bacterium
AGGAGGACCCGACCTTCCAGGTCGAGTCCGACGAGGAGACCGGCCAGACGCTGATCCACGGGATGGGCGAGCTCCATCTCGAGGTGATCGTCGACCGCCTGCTCCGCGAGTTCTCGGTCGACGCGAACGTCGGCCGACCCCAGGTCGCCTATCGCGAGACGATCCGCGAGCCCGTCAACAAGGTCCAGGGCCGCTTCGTCCGCCAGACCGGCGGCCGCGGCCAGTATGGCCACGCGGTCATCAACGTCGAGCCGGCCCCGGGCGAGGGCTTCGACTTCATCAACTCCATCAAGGGCGGCACGATTCCGTCCGAGTTCATCCCCTCGGTCGAGTCGGGCATCGAGGAGGCCCTGCAGTCGGGCGTCAAGGCCGGCTATCCGATGGTGGACGTGCGCGTGGAGCTGGTCGACGGCTCCTACCACGACGTCGACTCCTCGGAGATGGCTTTCAAGATCGCCGGCTCGATGGCGGTGCAGGAGGCGGCCCGCAAGGCAAAGCCCGTGCTGCTCGAGCCGGTCATGTCGGTCGAGGTCGTCACGCCCGAGGAGGTCCTCGGTGAGGTGATCGGCGACCTCTCCCGCCGCCGCGGGAAGGTCCAGGGCCAGGAGCCCCGAGGCAACGCCCTCGCGGTACACGCCTTCGTGCCCCTAGGCGAGATGTTCGGTTATGCGACCGACCTCCGTTCTTCGACGCAGGGGCGGGCCAGCTACACGATGCAGTTCGAGCGCTACGAGGAAGTCCCCAAGAGCATCGAGGACGAAATCGTCGAGCACCGTTCGGGAGAGCCCGTGGGAGCCAGCGCGTAGCTATATTCCCGAGGTTGGTCAAAGGGCGAACGATTCGCCGCTCCCAGCCACAGACTTCGCAACAGAAACCGCTTAAGACACCAACGAGACCCCCAAAAGGAGCGAGATGTCCAAGGAGAAGTTCGATCGCGATAAGCCGCACGTGAACGTCGGCACAATCGGCCATGTCGATCACGGCAAGACCACGCTGACAGCCGCGATCACCAAGACACTCGCCGAAAAGGGCGGCACCGAGGTGAAGACGTTCGAGGAGATCGACAATGCGCCCGAGGAGAAGGAGCGCGGGATCACGATCGCCACCTCGCACGTCGAGTACGAGACCGACAACCGGCACTACGCCCACGTCGACTGTCCCGGCCACGCCGACTACGTCAAGAACATGATCACGGGTGCCGCCCAGATGGACGGCGCGATCCTCGTGGTCTCCGCGCCCGATGGCCCCATGCCGCAGACTCGGGAGCACATCCTCCTGGCGCGTCAGGTGAACGTCCCGTACGTGGTGGTCTACCTGAACAAGGTCGACATGGTCGACGACGAGGAGCTCCTCGAGCTCGTCGAGGAGGAGGTCCGTGACCTGCTCAACGAGTACGAGTTCCCGGGAGCGGACGTCCCGATCATCAAGGGCTCCGCGCTGAAGGCGCTCGAGGGAGACGAGGAGGCGAAGCAGTCGATCCTCGACCTCACCAACGCCCTCGACGAGTACATCCCCGAGCCCGAGCGTGACCTCGACAAGCCGTTCCTGATGCCGGTCGAGGACGTCTTCTCGATCACCGGCCGTGGCACCGTCGCGACCGGCCGCGTCGAGCAGGGCGTCGTCAACACCGGCGACGAGGTCGAGATCGTCGGGATCAAGGACAGCACCAAGACCGTCGTGACGGGTGTCGAGATGTTCCGCAAGATCCTCGACGAGGGTCGCGCGGGAGACAACATCGGTGCCCTGCTTCGAGGCACGAAGCGCGAGGAGATCGAGCGCGGGCAGGTGCTCTGCAAGCCAGGCTCGATCACCCCGCACACCAAGTACAAGGCGGAGGTCTACTGCCTGAAGAAGGAGGAGGGCGGCCGTCACACGCCGTTCGTCTCGGGCTACCGCCCGCAGTTCTACTTCCGCACGACCGACGTCACTGGCGTCGTCAAGCTCCCCGAGGGCCGCGAGTTCGTCGCCCCCGGTGAGAACGCCGAGATGGAGGTCGAGCTGATCCAGCCGATCGCCATGGACCAGGGCCTCCGGTTCGCCATTCGAGAGGGCGGTCGAACCGTCGGCTCCGGTGTCGTGACCGAGGTAGTCGAATAGGCATCAACCGGGCCCCCACCTGATGTGGGGGCCCGCTTTTAGTGCGGCCCTCCCGTACAGGGCAAAGGGCCAGGACAACTGCAAGACATACGACCAGGGCGCGGCCCTTATTCACATGGGGCGGCGCCCTATCTGCGCGACCAGCACAAATAACACCACCTAAGAGCGAACGCACAAATGGCTTCACTGACATCGGGAAAGATCAGGATCCGGCTCAAGGCGTACGACCACGACGCCATAGACCGGGCTGCCCAGGAGATCGTGGGCACAGCCGAGCGCACCGGCGCGACGGTCGCCGGCCCGATCCCGCTTCCCACCGACAAGCACGTCTACGTCGTGATCCGCTCGCCCTTCAAGGACAAGGACTCGCGAGAGCACTTCGAGATCCGCACCCACAAGCGGCTGATCGACATCCACCAGCCCACCCCGAAGACGGTCGACGAGCTCCAGCGCATGGAGACCCTGCCGGCCGGTGTCGACGTGGAGATTCGCCTCTGATGAGCGCGATCGTCGGCAAGAAGCTGGGGATGACCCGGATCTTCACCGAGGACGGCACCTCGGTCCCGGTCACGGTGATCGAGGCGCATCCGAACAAGGTGACCGCGATCCGCCGGGCCGACCGCGACGGCTACGACGCGATCCAGCTGGCCGGCGATCCGGTGACCCCGGAGGGCAAGCTCACCAAGGCCGAGCTCGGCCACCTGAAGAAGGCGGGCGCGGGCGCGATGCGCACCCTGGTCGAGTTCCGCGACGCGGAGATCACGACCGGTACGCCCAAGGAGGTTGAGTCCCCCGCAGGCGAGCCTGACTCCGAAGGTTCTGATGAGGAGCCAGCCGAAGCCGAGGAGGGCTCTTCTGGTGGCGAAGCCGGGGACCTCAAGGTCGGGGACGAAGTGACGGTCGCCAGCTTCGAGCCCGGCCAGCGGGTGAAGGTCTCGGCGGTCTCGATCGGCAAGGGCTTCCAGGGCACGGTCAAGCGGCACAACTTCAGCCGCGGGCCGGTCACGCACGGCTCGCACAACGTCCGCGCGCCGGGATCCGTGGGCGCGAGCGCCGATCCGGCCCGGGTGTTCAAGGGCATGGGCATGCCAGGCCAGATGGGCGCGCGCCGGGTCACCCAGCGCGGAGCGCACATCTTCGATGTCGACGCCGACCGGAACCTGCTGCTGATCCGGGGCTCCGTCCCCGGAGGCAAGAACGCAACGGTGGAGGTGCGCAGCGATGGCTGAGACCGGCACGAGGTCGTCGGCCACGAAGACAGCCGACGGATCCAGTTCGCGCTCGAGCGCCGCGATCAAGGCAACGACCCTCGGCAAGCAGGCGAAATCCGACCTGCCGAAGGAGATATTCAGCGAGCCCTTCCACGAGGCCCTCGTTCACGAGGCCGCTCGAGCCGACCTCGCGGCGCGGCGGCGCGGCACTCATTCGAGCCTCACGCGCGGCGAGGTCTCGATGACCACCGCCAAGGCGTGGCGACAGAAGGGCACCGGTCGCGCACGCGCAGGCGCGCTCAGCGTTCCGCACCGCTACGGCGGCGGCGCGGCCTTCGGGCCCAAGCCGCGGCATTACACCGTGAAGGTGAATCGCAAGGCGCGCCGCAAGGCATTGCGCGCGGCGCTCTCGGTGCACGCCGACCGCGACACGGTCGCCGTCCTCGACGGAGCCAGCTTCAAGGAGCCGGCCACCAAGCAGGCTTCCGAGGCGCTGAAGAAGTGGGACGCCGACGGTCCGACCCTGATCGTCATCGGCTCCGAGGAGGAGAACGTCGCGAAGAGCTTCAGGAACATCGAGGGCGTGAGCGTGGCGGTCGCGGACGCCGCGGGCGTGGCCGACGTGATCGGCGCGACGTCGCTGGTCGTCACCCAGGCCGCCCTGGAGGAACTCAAGGGGAAGGCCGCCTGATGGATCCTCGCCAGGTGATCATCCGGCCCGTGGTCTCGGAGAAGAGCTACGCCCTGATCGGCGAGGGCAAGTACACGTTCCGCGTCCACGACCGGGCACACAAGCTGCAGATCGCCCAAGCGGTCGAGGAGATCTTCGGCGTCAGGGTCCGGGCCGTTCGCACGTCCACGGTGAAGTCGAAGCCCAAGCGCCGCGGCCTCCACTCGGGGCGCTCCCGCTCCTGGAAGAAGGCGGTCGTGCAGCTCGCTCCCGGCGAGCGCATCGAGCTGTTCGAGGGCGCGGCGGTGGAGGGCTAGCGATGGCGAACCGCAAGACACGCCCAACGAGCCCAGGCCGGCGCTTCGGCACCTACCCGATGCGCGAGGAGCTCACCACGGAGGAGCCGAACAAGGGGCTCACCAAGGGCAAGAACTCCTCCGGCGGGCGGAACGCCAACGGCCGCGTCACCGCGCGCCATCGCGGCGGCGGCGCCAAGCGCCGGTACCGGCAGATCGACTTCAAGCGCACCAAGGACGGGATCCCGGCGAAGGTCGCATCGATCGAATACGACCCGAACCGGTCCGCCAGCATCGCGCTGCTCAACTACGCAGACGGTGAGAAGCGCTACATCCTCGCCCCGCAGGGCCTGCGAGTGGGCGCCGAGATCGTGTCGGGAGAGGGCGCCGACATCACCCCGGGCAACTCGCTGCCTCTGGCGCGGATCCCGACCGGCACCGTGGTGCACAACGTGGAATTGATTCCGGGCCAGGGCGGCAAGCTCGGCCGCTCGGCGGGAACCGCGATCCAAGTGGTCGCGAAGGAGGGCCCACTGGTGAGCCTGCGGCTCCCCTCATCGGAGGTGCGGATGGTGCGTGGAGAGTGCCGCGCCACGGTCGGCACCCTCTCGAACGCCGAGCATCAGAACGTGAAGGTCGGCAAGGCGGGCCGAAATCGGCATAAGGGCAAGCGCCCGCAGACGCGCGGTGTTGCCATGAACCCGGTCGACCACCCGCACGGCGGCGGCGAGGCCCACCACACCCCCGGCGGCCACCCCGTGACTCCGTGGGGGAAGCCGACGCTGGGCTACAGAACCCGGAAGAAGGGCAAGCGCTCGGACGCGCTGATCGTGCGCGGCCGGCGGCGAGGAAAGAGGAAGTAGATGGGACGTTCTACCAAGAAGGGCCCGTGGGCTGAGGAGCGGCTGATGAAGCGGGTCAACGCCATGAACGAGTCGGGGCAGAAGCAGATGCTGAAGACCTGGTCTCGCCATTCCACGATCTTTCCCGAGATGGTCGGTCACACCATCGCCGTCCACGACGGGCGCAAGCACGTGCCGGTCTACATCTCGGAGTCGATGGTCGGCCACAAGCTCGGCGAGTTCGCGCCGACCCGCACCTTCCGGGCCCACTCGGGTGCCGGCAGCGCTTCGGAGAGAGAGTGATGGCCGAGGAGAAGAAGGACACCGAGAAGAAGCAGAGCTCGACTCGCAGGTCGACCTCCAAGAAGTCGTCCGGGAGCTCGGGAGGCGGCAGGAAGACGACCGCGAAGTCGGGGAGCTCGGGCACGCGCCAGCGCAAGTCGAGCGGGACCCGCTCGTCGGCGAAGCCGAAGACTGAGACCGCGACCCGCGGCGAGGGCGCCGCCGAGGCGACATCGAAAGCGGCCGATTCCAGGGCGTCGGATGAGTCGACCACCAAGGCGCCCGCCAAGAAGGCCGAGGCGAAGAAGCCGGCCGCGAAGAAGGAGCCTGCGAAGTCTCCAGAAAAAACGGCGGCCACAAAAACCGCCGCCGAATCAAAGGAGACCGCCAAGGCACCCGCCCGAAAGCGCGCCAAGAAGGAGGCGCCCGAGCGTCCCGTCGTCAACGCACGAGCGCGCTTCGTCCGCGTGGCGCCTCGCAAGGCCCGCCTGGTCGCCGACCAGGTGCGCGGCCTGCACCTCGACGACGCCCTGCCGCTCCTGCGCTTCTCCACTCGCAGCGCGGCCCAGGACATACGCAAGCTGCTCGAGTCCGCCGCCGCAAACGCGGAGGCCAATCACGACCTGGTCGCGGACGACCTGATGATCAAGGACATCCACGTCGACGAGGGCCCGACGCTGCGCCGCTACAGGCCGCGGGC
The DNA here is from genome assembly GCA_036265435.1 of Solirubrobacterales bacterium. Classification (GTDB taxonomy): domain Bacteria; phylum Actinomycetota; class Thermoleophilia; order Solirubrobacterales; family 70-9; genus DASUPK01. The sequence goes on from DATAPB010000193.1 coordinate 6,099, forward strand.
GCTGGGCCGCGCGACGCGGATCAACAAGCGAACCAGCCACATCGCCGTGGCGCTGACACCGGAGGAGTAGGAGATGGGACAGAAGATCCATCCGGAGGGCTTCCGGGTCGGCTACATCCACGACTGGAAGTCGAACTGGTTCAACGAGCGCGACTTCGCCGACTACCTCAACGAGGACCTGGCGATTCGCTCGCACATCGAGAACAAGCTCTCGCACGCCGGTCTGTCGAAGATCACCATCGTGAAGGGCTCCGGCGAGGTCGAGGTAGACATCTCGACCGCGCGGCCGGGAATCGTGATCGGCAAGTCGGGGACCGAGGTGGATGCGCTTCGGCGCGAGCTCCACAAGCTCACCGGCAAACCCGTCAGGGTCAACATCAAGGAGATCAAGCGCCCCGAGCTCGACGCCAAGCTGGTCGCGCAGTCGATCGCCGAGCAGCTCCAGAACAGGGTCGCCTTCCGCCGCGCGATGAAGCGCGCCCTGACCTCCGCCATGCGCTCCGGCGCCAAGGGCGTCAAGGTCCAGGTCTCGGGTCGCCTCGGCGGCGCTGAGATGGCCCGCACCGAGGGCTACTCCGACGGCCGGGTGCCGCTCCACACGCTGCGCGCGGACATCGACTACGGCTTCATCGAGGCGAAGACCACGACCGGCCGAATCGGCGTCAAGTGCTGGATCAACAAGGGCGAGGTGATGCCCGAGGGATTCCGCTCCGAGCTCACCGACGAGGACGGCTCCGGGCCGCCCGGTGGGTCTCGAGGAGGTCGCGGCTGATGTTGATGCCGAAGCGGGTCCGCTACCGCAAGCAGATGCGTGGCCGCCGGCGCGGCTATTCGAAGGGCGGCACCACCGTCGCCTTCGGCGAGTACGGGCTGAAGGCGCTCGACCGCGGCTGGATCACCAACCGCCAGATCGAGGCAGCCCGAGTCGCGATGACCCGAAAGATCAAGCGAGGTGGGAAGGTCTGGATCAACGTCTTCCCCGACAAGCCGATCACCAAGAAGCCGGCCGAGACCCGCATGGGCTCGGGCAAAGGCAACCCGGAGGGCTGGGTCGCCGTCGTCAAGCCCGGCAAGGTGATGTTCGAGCTCGCCGGAGTCCCCGAGGACCTGGCGAAGGACGCGATGCGCCTGGCCGGCACCAAGCTTCCGATCAAGACCAAGTTCGTCCGCCGCGAGGGCGCGGAGCAGTCGTCATGAAGGCCTCCGAGGCGCACAACCTCAAGGACGACGAGCTGCTGGAGCGGATCCGCCAGACGCGGGAGGAGCAGTTCGCGCTGCGGCTCCAGCACTCCACCGGCGAGCTCGAGGACACCTCGAGGATCACGTCGGTGCGTCGCGACGTGGCGCGCCTGCTGACCGTCGCCAAGGAGCGCGGCATCGATCTTGAACACGAGCTGAGGGCCTGATGGCAGAAGAAGAGAAGAACGAAGAGCAGCAGCAGGAAGAGACCGCCGAGGAGACCCCGGCGGGGGAGACCCCTGCCGCAGAGGCCTCTGCCGATGAGGAAGCGCCGCAGGAGGATGAAGCGCCCGCGGGCGAGGCTGACTCCAACGGTTCTGATGAGGAGCCAGCCGAAGCCGAGGACGCTCCTTCTGATGAGGAGACGCCTTCTGACGACCCAGCCGAGGAACCGGTCGCCGAGAGCGAGGAGGCCCCGGCTGACGATGCCCTCGAGGGCCTCGACTGGAAGGCCCGCCGCCGTCTGCAGCGTTCCCGGGAGTCGTCCGAGCAGCGCCCGCAGCAGAGCCCCGAGGAGCGCGCCGCGTCGCGTGGCGAGGCCCGCAGGCAGGCCGCGGGCCGTCGGTCCTCCTACCGCGGCAAGCGCCGTGGGAAGAAGGAGGCCGGCACGGGGACACCGCCCGCTGAGCGCCGCTCGGCAGGCCGCAAGACCCGCCAGGGACGAGTCGTCTCCAGCAAGCCCGACAAGACGATCACCGTCGCGATCGAGGTCGCCCGGCGCCATCCGCAGTACGAGAAGATCGTGCGCCGCTCGCGCACGTTGCACGCCCACGACGCTCGCAACGAGGCGGGGGAGGGCGATCTGGTTCGCGTGGTCGAGACCCGCCCGATCTCGCGCACCAAGCGCTGGCGGCTGGTCGAGATCCTGGAGAAGGCAAAGTGACCCTCCTCGACACACCAAGGACCACTTCGTGATCCAGCAGGAATCCAGGCTCAGGGTCGCCGACAACTCCGGCGCGCGCGAGATTCTCTGCATCCGGGTCAAGGGCGGCTCCGACCGCCGATACGCGCGGGTTGGCGACGTGATCACTGCCACGGTCAAGCAGGCCACCCCGCACGGCGGCGTCCGCAAGGGCGAGGTCGTGGAGGCGGTCGTGGTCCGTACCCGCAAGCAGCTGGGGAGAGGCGACGGCACCTACATCGCCTTCGACGAGAACGCCGCGGTCCTCATCGACACCACCGGCGCGCCGCGCGGCACGCGCATCTTCGGCCCCGTGGCGCGCGAGCTGCGCGAGAAGAACTTCATGCGAATCGTCTCCCTGGCCCCGGAGGTCATCTGATGGGACGCACCATGCGGGTCCGCAAGGACGACGACGTGATCGTGATCAGCGGCAAGGACCGTGGCAAGCGAGGCCGCGTGATCCGCACCGATCCCAAGAAGGGCTACGTCTTCGTGGAGGGCCTCAACATCGTCAAGCGCCACCAGCGCCCGCGCTCCGTCAAGGACGCGTCCAAGGGCGGCGAGGTCGGCGGCATCATCGAGAAGGAGGGGCCCATCCACATCTCCAACGTGATGGTGCTCGACCGCGAGGACAACAAGCCGACCCGCGTCAGCGTCGATCGGTCGGGCGGTAAGCGCAAGCGGGTCGCGGCCAGGACCGGAAGGGATCTGGACTGATGGAAGCGACGGCCACGGAGCAGCCGCGACAGGCGGCACCCCCGCCGCGTCTGCGCGAGCTCTATGAGAGCGAGGTGAAGCCCGCCCTGATCGAGCGGTTCGGGTACTCGACCCCGATGGCCGTCCCGACCCTGGAGAAGATCACGCTGAACATGGGGATCGGCGAGGCCAAGCAGAACACCCAGATGCTCGAGGCGGCCACGGAGCAGCTCGCCACGATCGCGGGCCAGCTCCCCAGCGTTCGCCGCGCCAAGAAGTCGGTCGCGTCCTTCAAGGTCCGCGAGGGCATGCCGGTCGGCGTCGCGGTGACGCTGCGCAGGGCGCGCATGTGGGAGTTCCTGGACCGGCTCACCTCGATCGCGGTTCCCCGAATTCGCGACTTCCGCGGCCTCAACGCCCGCTCCTTCGACGGCCGCGGCAACTACTCGATGGGCATTCGCGAGCAGATCATCTTCCCGGAGATCGACTACGACTCGATCGACGAGGTGCGCGGACTCGACGTGACGATCACCACGACGGCGGGGACCGACGAGGAGGCGTTCGCGCTGCTCGACGGCCTGGGGATGCCCTTCTCGCCCGAGGGCCGGCCCGGCCAGGCCGACATCGAGGAGGAGGCCGAGGAGGAGCGCCGTCGCGAAGAGGCCCGTCAGCGGGCCGAGGCCGAGCAGGCCGCCCTCGAGCAGCTCAAGGAGGAGAACCCCGAGGCCTACGCGAAGCCCGAGCGCCCGGAGGAGGGCGAGGAAGGCGAAGAGGGAGCCGAGGGCGAGGCCGCGGAGGGTGCCGCTCCGGCCGAGGGCGGCGGATCAGAAGAAACTTCGAACGAGGAAGGCTGATGGCGAAGACATCACAGAGGGTGCGGCAGCGCCGCACTCCTAAGTTCAAGACCCGCGGGTACAACCGCTGTCGCCGCTGCGGCCGGCCGCGCGCGTACTTCCGCAAGTTCGGCCTCTGCCGGATCTGCCTGCGCGAGGCCGCGCACAACGGCTACGTGCCCGGAATGACCAAGTCCAGCTGGTAACCATGCTCACCGACCCGATCTCCGATTACCTGAACCGCATCCGCAACGCGCTCCTCGCCGAGCACGAGGAGGTGGAGATTCCCGCTTCCCGGCTGAAGCGCGAGATGTCCCGGATCCTCAAGGAGCAGGGCTACATCACGGACTTCAGCGTCGAGCCCGGCCGCGTGGGTGAGGTCATCAAGGTTCGGCTCCGCTACACCGAGGACCGCAGTCCCGTGATCAGCGGCATGGAGCGCGTCTCGCGCCCCGGCCGGCGACGCTACGTTGCCAATGAGGACGTGCCCCGCGTCTTCGGTGGCATGGGCACGACGATCATGTCCACCTCGAGTGGGGTGATGACGGGCCACGAGGCGCGTCAGAAGGGCGTGGGCGGCGAGGTCGTCGCACACGTCTGGTGAGTTTGAGATGAGTCGAATCGGCAGAAAGCCAATCGAGATTCCGGACGGCGTCGAGATCGACGTCAAGCCCGGCGCCGTCAGCGTGAAGGGCCCGAAGGGCGCCCTCGAGCAGAGCGTCAATCGCGAGATGACGGTGGCGATCGACGACGGCACCCTGACCGTCTCACGCCACACCGATCGCGGAGACCACCGCGCCCTCCACGGCCTGACCCGGAGCCTGATCGCCAACATGGTCGAGGGCGTCACCAACGGCTTCGAACGCCGGCTCGAGATCCAGGGCGTCGGCTACCGCGCGAACCTGAGGGGCAAGAACCTCGAGATGGCGCTCGGCTACTCCCACCCCGTCTCCATCGAGGCCCCGGAGGGCATCGAGTTCGAGGTTCCGCAGCCCACCGAGGTCATCGTCCGAGGGATCGACAAGCAGCTGGTCGGCGAGACCGCTGCCCGGATCCGCAAGTCCCGCCCGCCGGAGCCCTACAAGGGCAAGGGAGTTCGCTACCGGGGCGAGCACGTCGCCCGCAAGGTCGGGAAGAGGGCCTAACCATGACCGTCCTCACCAAGCCGCAGAAGAGGCTACGCCGGCGCCGCCGTGTGCGTGCCCGTATTCGCGGCAACGCCGAGCGCCCGCGCCTGTCGGTGTACCGCTCCAACCGGGGCGTCTTCGCCCAGCTGATCGACGACGACACCGGGCGCACCCTGGCCTCGGCGTCATGGACCGAGCCCGACCTTCGCAAGCTCGACTCGATGGAGCAGGCGAAGCGGGCCGGGCAGCTGGTTGCCGAGCGCGCCAAGGCCGCGGGCATCGAGACCTGCGTCTTCGACAGGAGCGGCTACCGCTTCCACGGGCGCGTCGCGGCGATCGCC
>DATAPB010000194.1:0-19775 GCA_036265435.1 Solirubrobacterales bacterium
GTCGGGAGGCTCGTGGGTGAGGACAAACTCGGCTCCGCCCTCGTAGGTGCGCTCCTCGTCGGGCATCTGCTTGGCAACCTCGTAGGTACCCCGACCGATAAGCATCGCACCAGTGGCCGCCATGACTCCAGGGAATGCGTCCGCTGTCAGGAAATCGAAGATCCAGTCCATCGTGTGGCCGGGACCGGCGATGAAGCCGTCAAGCGACATCGCCCTGTTCACGACCACCTTGCCAGTGTCGGTGCTCATATCACGCGCTCCTTTTCCAGAATCTTGGGGCCCCGGGCTGAACCATAAGTTCGGCGCGGAAGCGTGCCAGGCTGAGTGCGAGTCAGGCAGCCGCTATCCATGCAAAGCAGCACTCTTGGAACCTGCTCGGTCCCGCCCTTTTGCGCGATAACCGGCAGCGCACCTTACGTTTCCGCTTCCGCCTTGCCTTCGGCTGCCCGCTCTCGGCATTCTCCAGGTGGGAATGAAACGGCTCTATCTCCTGCGCCACGCCAAGTCGAGCTGGGACGATCCGACGCTTGCCGACCACGACCGGCCACTGGCGCCTCGCGGTCGCCGCGCGGCCAAGGTCATGGCGAAGCACCTGGGGCGGAAGGGGATCTCCCCCGAGCTGGTGCTGTGCTCGCCATCGACGCGCACCCGCCAGATGCTGAAACGGCTCGCGCCGGGGCTGGAGAAGAACGCCGACGTGCAGATCGAGCCCGCGCTCTACGCGGCGCCGGCACGCGACCTCCTCGAGGTCCTGCACAAGGTGCCGGACGAGGTCGAGTCCGTGATGCTGATCGGCCACAACCCCGGGATCCAGGACCTCGCCCTGAGTCTCGCCAGCGCGGGCTCTGAGATCCCGCGGTTAAGGAGCAAGTTTCCGACCGCGGCGCTGGCAACGCTGGAGCTGAACGGAACCTGGCGCGAGCTGGCGCCCGGAAGCGCGGAGCTGGTGTCGTTGGTGAAGCCTAAGGAGCTCTCTCGCTAGCGCTTTGCATGGAAAGCAGCACTTTTCGGGCGAGATTCCTCGCCCGGTTAAACCCGGAGACCTTCCGCGTGCTCACCAGCGTGATCTTGAGCACACCTCCGAATCCCGCAGCAAGTGGTTCCCGTATCCCGATCAGACAGCGCACAGCAAGCACGAGCAAGGAACGAGCAATGAAGGGACCAGCGGTAACACTCACGAACGGGCACTACGAGTTTCGAATCCCAACCGGAGGGCGGCTGGTCCTGGCCGATCCGCCTGAGGCCGGCTGGCGTCGCGAACGCAGTCGGAAGAGCGATCCGCGAGTTCAGCGGGAGCGGGTCCGCCATCGGCGGATAATGGGCGGGCCCGGAGAAGGGGAATGGTGAGTTGGATGATTCGTAGGGCCAGCCTGGTGGCCGCGCTCAGCGCCGCAAGCTTCCTGCTCTTCGGCGGAGAGGCATTCGCGGGAACCTTGACGGTCGGTCAGGAGTTCGAGGCCGGCAACGTCATCTGTGGCAGCGTGACCGATCTGCAGACGTCAGTGTCCTCGCGCAACTCCTATACGGTCGCCGCCGCCGGGGTGATCACCTCGTGGAGCTTCAATAACGGCATCGACGCTCTCCCGGGACTGAAGCTCAAGGTGGCCAGGCCCCAGTCGGGTGGGGGCTATGTCTTCGTCGGCGAAGCGGAGGCTGGGACCCAGAACCTCCATGCCCTCAACACCTACCCGGCGAACATCCCGGTGCAGCCCGGAGACATCATCGGCATCTTCGTTGGATCACCTTTCGGGCACTGTGGCACGTTCACGTCCAATTCCGGCGACACCTTTGACCAGTTCACCGGCAACCCCCCGCTCAACACCCCGGTCTCGCCGGACACCCCCGGCAGCCTCGTCCGCTACCCCGTCTCGGCCACGGTGACCACGCCCGACACCGTGCCTACACCTCCGCCGCCGAGCAATACGGGTCAGCGTGCGGCTGCGGTCAAGAAGTGCAAGAAGAAGTTCAAGGGCAAGGCGAAGGCCAGGAAGCGCAAGAAGTGCGTCAACAAGGCCACGCTGCTCCCCCTCTCGCTAACGGGCCGCCGGGCTGTCGGAGTAGGCCGGGTTCATCAGGCGAACTCACCTGGTCTCAGCTGATCTCAGCCCCAGCTATTTGGACGCTGCGGATGTCGGTGGTATCACCTGCGTTCAGGCAATCGGAGGTGATCGGATGAAGCTGAAAGCCGGTGAGCGAGTCAGGGTGGAGGCGGAGTCGACGGAACGGCCGACCCGCAACGGAGTGATCGAGGAGGTGGTGAGCGGGGAGCCCTCCCCCCGCTACCGGATCCGATGGGATGACGGGCACGAGAGCATCTACGCCCCCGCCGCGGGGGCGATCGGTCGTGAAGCGCCGAGAGCCGAGAGCTAGCCCGGATCCGGAAGAAGCTGGTCAGGAGGCTGGCGAGCATGGCGTCGCCCTCGAGCTTGAGCTTGCCGGCGCCATAAAGCGGATGCGCCCGGAGGCCGTGCCGGGGGGCGAGTTTGCATCACCGATCCGTGGTACCAGCCGTGGTACCAAACTGAGAGAACCTCAGATGCCCTCAGCTCACCTCAGCGTGATCCCACCGAACGGCTTCAGGGGATCTCATAACGCGAAGGTCGCGGGTTCGAATCCCGCCCCCGCTACTCCCCAAGGGCCCTCATAACGAGGGCCCTTGGTGTTTGTGAAAGCCCTCCAAATGGAGGGCTTTCGTCACTCATGGGAGGGCCGCGAACTGTCGCCCTTCTGTTTGCTCCGGAGGATCACTATTTACGTAGGCGGACGAGTACGAGTAGCTGAAGCTCCCCTTCCTCAGCTTGATGTAGCCGTTGCCGGCCCCTGCGGATCAACCGGTCGCGGCCTCGGCGCGAGCGCGGGCCAGTTCGGCGGCGACGGTCGATTGCTGGTCGGGGATCTCCAGTCGCCGCTCGAGGATCGGGATCGCCTCGTCGGGATGACCCGAAAGCCGCAGGGCGTTTCCGAGGTTGTAGAGCGCGTACCCGTAGTTGGGGTCGGTGGTTCCCTCGGGGAATGCCTGGACGGCTTGGCGCAGGATCGGCACGGCCTCCGCGTACCTCCCGTCGTTGATCAGCTCGAATCCCTGGGCGTTCAGCGCCGCGCCGTCCCCGGAGGAAGCCGAGGGGGCGGCCGGTTCCGCCGGTGCGGGCGCGGCCTGCTCGCTCGCGACTGACTGCGAACCACCGCCGGCGCCCGAGCCACCGCCATCCGAGCGGCTCGCGGCCTTCCCAGCCTTCGCCTGCTTCTTCCCGCCGTTCCCTCCCCCGGAGTCCCCACCGCTGAGAGCGATCCCCCCGACGACCAGAACGGCCAGCACCACCAGCGCAAGCGCCCATCCGATCCGGGACCGCCCCGAGCGCGCAGGGTCCGCCGATCGCGACAGCAGGGGCCGCGTTTGCGTCTCTCGGGTCGGCGGTGTGAATGGACGGGTCTGCTGCTCCCCGCGCCGAAGCGCCTCATCCAGCCGATCGACGAACTCGCCCGCCGAGCCCTGTCGGCGAGCCGGATCCTCGGATATCCCCCGCGTCACCACCGCGAACACACCGGACGGGGCGTGCGGCCACCGAGCCGCGAGCTCCCGGCGATCGAGCGGCTGCTGAGGGCCGGTTGGCCCCCCATCCAGGGGTGACCCCGACAGCAGCTCGTACGCGACCGCTGCGAGCGCGTAGACGTCGCTCGCCGGCCCACCGGCGCCCGCCGTCTGCATCCGCTCCGGCGCCATGTAGGGCATGGTCCCGATCACCTTTCCCTCGGCGGTGATCTGCGTCGCGTCCATCGCGCGCGCAATGCCCAGGTCGGCCACCTTGACCGTCCCGTCGTCGCGAACCAGGATGTTCGCCGGCTTGATGTCACGGTGAACGACGCCCTCCCGATGGGCGTGATCCAGGGCGGACGCGACCCCGCTCAGGATCGAGACCACCTCCTCGGGATCCATCGGGCCGGGCGCCGCCAGCTCCTCCAGCGACCGGCCGGGGACGTACTCCATCACTATCAGCGCCCCCTCCTCGGTCGCGATCGTGTCGAACACCGAGACGAAATTGGGATGGTTGAGCGTCGCGCCGATCCTCGCCTCGCGCCAAAACCGCGTCAGGCTCTCCTCCGGAGCGCCGGTCCGAAGCCGCTTGATCGCAACCTCGCGACCCAGCCGCTCGTCCTCGGCGAGCCAAACGGTCGCCATCCCGCCCACGCCCAGCCGCCTGATGACGCGATAGCGATCCGCGAACACCTCACCCTGGCGGATCTCCCTCGTGATCATCGGCGGCTGACGCAGGGCGGGAAAGGCTACGAACTGACGTGCGCCTTCTCGCGCTGCTCCTCGTGCACGCCCTCAGCGAACTCCTCGACGATCTTCGAGTTGAACGCCGGGATGTCATCCGGCTTGCGGCTCGTCACCAGGCCGGAATCGACGACGACCTCCTCGTCGACCCAGTTGCCGCCCGCATTCCGGATGTCGGTCTGGACACTCGGATACGAGGTCACCTCGCGCCCGTCGACGACATCGGCCTCGACCAGCATCCAAGGGGCGTGGCAGATCGCGCCGACCGGCTTGCCCGCCGCGAAGAACTCGCGGAGGAATCGCACGGCGTCCTTGTCCGTGCGGAGGTTGTCCGGATTGGCGACGCCGCCCGGCAGCACGACGCCGTCGTAGTCGGACGCCTTTGCCTCTGAGGTCGTCTTGTCGACGTCCCAGGTCTCGGCCTTGTCGAGGTGCTCAAACCCCTGCACCTGACGGGATTCCGTCGAGATCACGTCGACCTCGGCGCCAGCGTCCTCCACCGCCTTCCGCGGCTCGAAGTACTCGACCTGCTCGACGCCTTCGTTCGCCATCAGGAAGGCGATTCGCTTGCCCTGCAACTCGTCAGCCATCTCTCTTCTACTCCTTTCTCAGTGTCAGCAGGAGTCGTTTACCCGGCACCTCCACATGGCGAAACGGTTTGCAGCGTCAGGTCTGTATGGACTTCACCTCGAGGAATTCCTCGAGGCCGAAGCGCCCGTACTCCCGGCCGCGCCCGACGAACACCGCTGGCCAGGGTGATGACCCCTTCGACCTCGACGCCCCTGCTCCTCAGATCGGTGACCTCAGTCTCGATGTCCGCGACCTCGCATGCGGCCACAGTTCGGTCGATCGGCGTCATCGGGCGCTCGAAAATCGCCAGTCCGGTCCCGTGGCCACAGCGATAGCGGACGGTTTCCGCAACTTGGACCTCGACCTCGAAGCCCAGCTTTTCCTCATAGAACCGACGGGCCCGGTTGAGGTCGTTCACGGCCAAAGTTGGGGCTACCGGTGCGCTCGACAGCATCACTCCTCCCACTGGTGCACGTTCATCCGACGTCGCCCGCGCAGTATCTCGCTGCTGTTCGGCTACGACACCGGCGTCATCTCGGGCGCGATTCTCTTCATCACGTCCGATTTCGGCCTCTCGGCGTTCATGCAGGGTGCAGTTGTGGCTGCGCTGCTGCTGGGGGCGATGATCGGAGCAGCCGTCGCCGGCCCGATGTCGGACTGGCTGGGACGCCGGCGGCTGATCCAGATCGCCGCCGTCACGTTCACGATCGGCGCCCTCGGCGCGGCGGCGGCGCCAAGCGCCGGAGCGCTGCTGGCTGCCCGCTTCGTGATCGGCCTCGGGGTCGGATCGGCAGCGCTGGTGGTGCCGCTGTACCTGTCCGAGATCGCCCCCACGCAGATTCGCGGCGCGATTTCCTCGCTCAACCAGATGATGATCGTGATCGGCATTCTGGCCGCGTTCATCGTCAACGCCATTCTTGCCTCGTCCGGCGACTGGCGCCTGATGCTCGGCCTGGCTGCAGTGCCGTCCGTGATCCTGCTGATCGGCATGTTCTTCGTGCCGGAGACGCCACGCTTCCTCGTACGCACGGGCGAAGAGGAAGAGGCGCGCGACGTCCTCGAGGAAGTAACCGAGCACGAGGCCGTGCGTGAGGAGGCTCCCGACCGCAAGATCGAGGAGATCCAGGAGGTAGAGGAGGAGGAGGGCGGCCTGCGCCTGCTCAAGCAGCGGTGGGTCCGGCCGGCCCTGATCGTTGCGATCGGTCTGGCGGCCTTCCAGCAGCTCATCGGCATCAACACGATCATCTACTACGCGCCGACCACGCTGACCAGCGTCGGCTTCGCCGCAGACTCCGCGATCTACCTGAACCTGATTATCGGCACGCTCAACGTGCTGCTGACGATCGTGGCGATCCGGATCATCGACCGCGTCGGTCGCAAGCCAATGCTCCTGTTCGGCCTCGTCGGCATGGTGACGAGCCTCACAGTCCTAGGGCTGTCGTCGGAGCTGCTCGCGACGCCGACATCGTCGAGTGACCCGGCGGCGATCATCACGTTCGTCTGCCTTGCCGGCTTCATCGCCTCGTTTGCTGCGACCTGGGGGCCCGTTGTCTGGGTCATGCTGCCCGAGGTGTTGCCGCTGAGCGTGCGCGGCACCGCGCTGGGTGTGGCGGGTTCATGAACTGGTTCGCCAACTTCGTGGTGTCCCAGACCTTCCCGATCATGCTCGACGCCTGGGGCGCCGGCCCAGTGTTCCTGGGCTACGCGGCCATGGGCGTGCTCGCGTTCTTATTCGTCAAGGCGTTGGTGCCCGAGACGAAGGGGCGCAGTCTGGAGCAGATCGAGGCGGACCTGCAGCGGAAGGGCGGGGCGGGCAAGCCCGCCGTGGCTGGTGCCGGCCGCTCGGGTCGCTTCGAGCGCGGCGTCTCCGACACCGCCTCCGCGGAGGAGAGGCAGCCCACGCGAGCGGCTCGCTAGGCCCACCGGCCCCGTCAGCGTGTCCCGCCCGGCGGCTGTCGGGCGCTCCGATCGCAGAGTGGACGTACCGAAGGTCCCGGCGGTCAGGCAGGCTGGCGCCGGTCGGGGCTTTCAAAGCATCGGTTTGATTGAGCCCCCGTTGACGCAATGGCGATGTCGTGCCGAGGTACCAGCCGCGGTACCGAACTGAGAGAAACTCAGCTGATCTCAGATCATCTCAGCGTGCCTGAGCTCGTCCAGCGTGAGCCCACCGAACGACTTCGCGGGATCTCATAACCCGAAGGTCGCGGGTTCGAATCCCGTCCCCGCTACTAGCCGAGGGCCCTCGAAAGAGGGCCCTCGGTGTTTCTCGGGTCTGGTTTGCCGCGGGCTAAGCAGTCTGTGCGCGCCGCCCTCCATAGGCGCCGATCGCGGCGAACCCCAGCACGCCGACGAGCAGGCCAGCACCGAGGCCGACTGCCGCGTCTCCCCAGTCGAAGTCGTCGGCTGCCGCCGGGGCCCCGGTCGGGGACAGGTCTGCGACGAACGGATCGGCCTTCGAACCGTCACGCCGCAGTGCCACCTGGTGGGAAGACCCCGAGGCTGGATACGCCCGGAACGGAACGGCCTTGGATCCGTCACGGTGGAGGACGACGTCTCCCCAGGCAGAACTGGCGGGGAGTGCCACCGCTAGAGCGATGACGGCGATTACGGCGATTCGTACCACGTTCGAGGACTTCATCAAGTACTCCCTTCGAGGATTGCCCGACAAGCCTCGCCACCGGGCCCGAAGGGCCGCTTAAGTCGCGCTTAAGCGCCTCCCTGGTTGCTGTAGCTTCATCACTGGGAGAAGGGAAGAAAGATGGATTTCCGGATCCTTGGGCCCTTGGAGGTTTTGATCCACGGCCAGCCCCTCGAGCTCACGGCCGCCAAGCAGAAGGCCGTGCTGGCGAACCTGCTTCTCCATTCCAATGAGGGAATCTCCAGTGACCGCCTGATCGACGAGATCTGGGGGAGCGACCCGCCACGGTCGGCGGCCAATGCGCTTCAGGTCTATGTCTCCCAGCTTCGCGCCCTGCTGGATCCCCAGCGCAGGAAGGGGGAGCGCAGCGCCGTTCTGCCGGCGGTTGCGGGCGGCTACATGCTTCGATTGGAGCCGCAAAGCGTTGACGCGCAGCGCTTCGAGCGCCGGCTCGTTCGAGGGACGGCTGCGCTTCACGCCGGGGACCCGGCCAGCGCAGCCGAACAGCTTCGCGAGGCCATCAGTCTCTGGCGTGGGGCCGCGCTGACTGACTTCACTTACGAGCCCTTTGCTCAGGGCGAGATCGTTCGTCTCGAGGAGCTTCGCGTCGTCGCACACGAGGAGCGAATCGAGGCCGACCTCGCCCTCGGCGGCCACGCCGCGCTGGTCAGCGAGCTGGAGGGGCTTGTGCGTGAGCACCCTCTGCGCGAGCGGCTACGTCGGCAGTTGATGCTCTCCCTCTATCGATGCGGGCGCCAGGCCGAGGCTCTCGAGCTGTACCAGGAGACCTATCGGACATTGAACGACGAGCTCGGAATCTCACCTGGGGTAGAACTGCGGGAGCTGGAGCAGGCGATCTTGCGACAGGACCCGGGCCTGGCCTCACCGCAGACTGCATCGCGACAAGTGCAGCCTGCCGGTTCCGTGGGGGCGGAATCGACCAGCGCCATCCTTGCGCGCCGGCCGGTGACGGTTCTCGTGATCGGCCGCGCCGGCGGGACGGACCGCGACCCGGAGGTACGCCTCGAAGCCGCTCGACGGCATCTTGAGTCGGAAACCACACTGATCGAGCGTCACGGCGGCATCCTCGGGGGGACGATTGGCGACCGCCTGATGGGAGTCTTCGGCGTACCGCATGTGCACGAGGACGACGCTCTCCGCGCGGCCCGGACCGCCCTCGGGCTGCGTGCCACCTTTCCCGCGATCCGGATCGGGATCGCCACCGGCGAGGTGATCGCCGGCGACGCGATTACGACGACCTCCCCACTGGCGGGCCCGCCCGTCACTCGAGCAGAGGAGCTCCAGAGTCTCGCGGCGCCGGGCGAGATCCGGATTGCGGACGAGACGCGGGAGTTACTCGGCGCTATTGCCGTGGTCGACCCCGAGGATGAACGGCCGGGTGGCCGCCTCGACGGCCTCGCCGATACAGCCCCTCCGCTCTCCGCCTCTCCGTCAACTCGGCTCGTTGGCCGAGAACGCGAGTTGGCGCAGCTCCACCAGGCACTTGATGGGGCAGCGGCCAATCGCACGACGCATCTGTTCACCGTGAACGGCTCGCCCGGGATCGGCAAGACTCGGCTCGCAGAGGAGTTTGCGACGCGGGTGGCTGGCGACACGACAGTGGTGGCCGGTCGCTGCCTTCCGTACGGGGAGGGCATCACCTTCTGGCCGCTGCGGGAGATGGTCGCTCAACTCACCTCCAGTCGATCACTTCTCGAGCTCGTCGCGGCCGAGGATGCCCCCGAGCTTCTCGCCGAGCGGATTGAAGAGGCGATCGTGAGCGGCGAGCCGACCAGCGATCGAGATGAGATCTTCATCAGTTTCCGTCGCCTGCTGGCGGCGGCCGCCCAGGAACGGCCGCTCGTTCTCGTCTTCGAGGACATTCACTGGGCCGAGCCGACCCTGCTCGACCTGATCGAGTACCTGGCGGAGCGCGAAAATGACGCCCCGGTCCTGATGCTGTGTCTCGCACGGCCTGACCTGCACGAGCACCGCGCAGGCTGGGGCGGGGGGAAGGTCAACGCCAGCTCGCTCGTCCTCGAGCGGCTCAGCGAACGGGAGAGCGAGGAACTGGTGGACACGCTCTCAGCCGCGCTCACCGAATCGACGCGATCCCAAGTCCTTGAGGTCGCCGAGGGGAACCCGCTGTACTTGGGGCAGATCCTCGCGATGCTGAAGGAGTCGGGCCCGCTGGATGGGGGGGTCCCGATTCCGGCGACCATCCAGGCCCTGCTTGCCGCCCGGCTGGACCGGCTCGGGCCCGGGGAGCGCGCCGTGATCGATCGCGCGGCGGTGATCGGGAAGTACTTCTGGACCGGTGCGGTGGTGGAGTTGCTTCCCGACTCCGCGCGGCCGTTTGCCCTCCGGCACCTGGATGGTCTGGTACGCAAGGACCTCCTAGCGCCGGCGCGCTCGCTGCTGCCCGGGAAAGACGCGGTCCGTTTCCGGCACGTCCTGATCCAGCAGGCGGCGTACAGGGCGGTCCCGAAGCAATCGCGGGCGGCCTTCCACGAGAGCTTCGCCGACTGGCTCGAGTCGGTCGTCGGGATCACCGAGCATCCCGAGATCGCGGGTTTTCACCTCGAGCAGGCTCACCGCTATCGCAACGAGCTTGGTCAGCCAGGAGAACTGGCCGGGCAGCTTGCCGCACGGGCTGCGGATCGGCTCGCCCTGGCGGGACGGAGAGCCTTCGAGCGTGGGGACATGCCGGCGTCAGCCGCTCTCTTCGGACGGGCGAGCCCACTGCTGCCCGCCGGCTCGGCTCAGCGGGTCGAACTCCTGCCCGATCTCGGCTACGCCCTGTTCGAGATCGGTGAAATCGAACGGGCGGAGGCGGTTCTGCGCGAGGCCGAGGACCGAGCGAGAGAGCTCCGGGATCGGAGTACCGAATGGCAGGCGACTGTCAAGCGGGTGAACGTCCATATGTATGTGGAGCCGACGGCTGTCGACCCGTCGTCCCTAAGCCGAACAGCCGAGCTCGCGATCGAGAGGCTGACTGAGTTGGGCGACGACTCCGGTCTCGCCAGGGCCTGGATTCTGTGCTCCGAGGTCCTCGAGTTGCAGGGCTATGCGGACCAAGCAGCCGAGGCGGCGGAGCGCGCCTCCGTTCATGCCACCCGCGCTGGCAGCCGGCGTGAGGAGGCCTGGGCCCTCGGCCAGTACGCCTGGTGCATGCTGGAGGGCTCGACCTCGGTGGCCGAGACAACCCGCCGTCTGCAGGGGATCCTGGCCTCGACCGAAGGGGAGACGATGCTCGATGCGAACATGTCCGCGTTCCTGGCCGTTCAGGAGGCGATGACGGGCCGCTTTGACCAGGCACGGGAGCGTTTTGCTCGGAGCAGGGAACTAACCTCCGATCTCGGGCTGCGCTGGCGGGCCGGGACGCACGCGGTGATCAGCGCCTACATCGAGCAGCTCGCTGGCGACGCGGTAGCGGCAGAACGAGATCTCAGGATCGCCCAGGAGGTATTCGCGGAGATGGAGGACCGCTGGTTCCAGGCCGTCGTCGCGGCTGACCTCCTGCGCCCCGTGTACCAGCAAGGTCGCTTTGCCGAGGCCCTGTCGCTGATCGGGGGGCAAGATGACCTCTCAGTCTGGTTCCCGGAAGCGCGCATCAAGACCGGTGGAGTCCACGCGCTACTCCTAGCTCGGGACGGCCAGACCGAGCGCGCTCAGGTCCTGGCTCGCGATGCCGTCGAGGTTGCTAGCGGGACCGAATCCTTGCTCTGGCAGGCTCAGGCGTTGCAGGACCTCGCCGTGGTGCTCAATGCGGTGGGTCAAGTGGATGAAGCGCTTGCGCGAGCCGGAGAGGCGGTCGAGCTTTGCGAACGCAAAGGGAGCACCGTCTCCGTCGCCGCCGCGGGAGATCTCGTCCGCCGGATCGGGTCGCCGAGCGTCGACTGGGAATAGGTCGTGAGAAACCCGGTGGTCGCGTGGCACCGGCCGTGGTACCGAACTGAGAGAAACTCAGCTGACCTCAACTCATCTCAGCGTGCCTGAAGTCATCCAGCATGAGTCCGCCGAACGAGCTCATGGCTTCTCATCACCCGAAGGTCGCGGGTTCGAATCCCGCCCCCGCTACTGCGGGCCTTTCGCGTGAAAGCGGCCGACAACGGGCGCTATCCCGCATGTCTCGGCTCCGGCTATGACCTTTAGGGACACGTTGAGGAGCGCGCGACCTCCGGCGGGATCAGATATGAAGCAGCGGTGCCCGCGCTCGTCCTAGGTCCCGTGCTTCGATTTGTCTCCGACACGGAGGCGGTCGTCTGGGTGGAGACCGACCACGCCTGCGAGGTGGAAGTTCTCGACCATCGCGCGCGCACCTTCAGCGTAGAGGGTCATCACTACGCGCTCGTCTGCGTGGGCGGGCTCGAGCCGGCGACGAGCTACGAGTACAGCGTCTCGCTCGATGGGGAGGTCCGCTGGCCCCAGCCCGACTCGGAGTTCCCCGCCAGCATCATCCGCACGGTCGATCCGGATGGCCGAGTCGACCTGATCTTCGGCTCCTGCCGGGCCGCCCTTCCGCATCACCCGCCGTACACGCTGACCAAAGACAAGGACGAGCGCGGCCGCGGTCCCGATGCCCTTCACACCCTGGCGCTCTCGATGCTGGAGTCGGAGCCCGATCGCTGGCCGGAGCTGGTGCTTCTACTTGGAGACCAGGTCTACGCGGATGAGGTCTCGCCCCAGGCGGAGGAGTTCATCCGCTCCAGGCGGGACACGACCGAGCCTCCCTGCGAGGAGGTCGCCGACTTCGAGGAGTACACGCGGCTCTACTGGGAGTCGTGGGGCGACCCGGTCATCCGCTGGCTGTTCTCGACGGTCTCGATCGCGATGGTCATCGACGACCACGACATGCACGACGACTGGAACATCTCGCGCTCGTGGCTGGAGGACATGAGGCAGCAGCCGTGGTGGGAGGAACGGGCGGTGTCCGGGCTGATGTCCTACTGGATCTATCAGTTCATCGGCAACCTCTCGCCTGGGGAGTTGGAGCAGAACTGGCTCTACCGTCAGGTTCGGGAGGAGGAGGACGCCGGTCCGGCGATCCGGGGGTACGCCGCGAAGGAGAACGTAGAGCGGGAGGGCAAGTGCTGGAGTTACTACCGCGACCTCGGCTCGAGCCGGCTGATCGTGGTGGATTCACGGGTGGGCCGGGTGTTGGACGAAGACGCGCGCAACATCCTTGACGACGAGGAGTGGGAGTGGCTCGAGGACAAGGCCCGGGGCGACTTCGACCATCTGCTGATCGGGACCTCGGATCCCTACCTGCTCGCCCCCGGGCTCCACTACCTGGAGGGCTGGAACGAAGCGGTCTGCCGCGGCGCGTGGGGCGGGGGAGCTGCCAGGGTCGCCGAGAAGATCAGGCGCGGAGTCGACAGCGATCACTGGCCGGCCTTCCAGCGCTCGTTCCGGCGGCTAACCGCCCTGCTTAGGGAGGTCGGCTCCGGTGAGCACGGCCGGCCTCCGGCCACGATCTGCATCCTCTCCGGCGACGTCCACCACGCGTACCTCGCCGAGGTGGCGTTCCGCCGCGACGCCAACGTGAGCAGTGCCGTCTACCAGGCGGTCTGCTCCCCTTTTCGGAAGGCGCTCGACGTCAAAGAGCGGCTCGCGGTGCGGGTCGGTCATACCCGCCCGATGGAAGCTCTGTTCCGTAGTCTCGCCCATGCGGCCGGCGTCGAGGACCCCGAGATCCGCTGGCGCTTCGCCGGCGGTCCGTACTTCGAGAACCAGATCGCGACCTTGAGCCTCAAGGGACGCCAGGCCAGCCTGACGATCTCAAAGACGGTCCGTGATCCCGAGTCGGAGGGACCACGGCTGGAGACCGCCTTCGAGCGACGGATCGCTTGAGTTGCCGCGGAGGCGTTGGGAAATAACTTGCGAGTTATCGGCGTAGATGCTGACGCTCCCCGAGCCGGTCGCTGTTTGGAGCCGAATCGTTCCCTCCCAAAGTCCGCCGGATAACCCGACGCCTCACACCCTGCGGTAGCGGGCGTCGGCTATCGAGTAGACCGCGAACCCGGCCAGCCCGGCGGCAACGACGCCCAGCAACGCAGGGCCATACGACGCATTCGCGAGGTTGCGTAGCGCGCCATCGAGCCCGATCGCCTCGTGCGGGTCATAGTCGATCGCGGCCTTGATCAGCCCGTAGCCGACCAGCGTGAAGATGACGGCTCTCGCGACGTGTCCGAAGACGCCGAGCGCGGTGTAGCCCTTACGGACGCCGGGGCCCATCTCGCTCGTCTTGGCGTCGTCGAGGAACTTCCTCGCCAGGCCCTTGTACGCCTGATAGGCGGCGACGCCGATGAGGACCCCGCCGGCGATCGCGACGAGCAGGGTGCCGCCAGACCATCCCAGGACGCCTCCCGTCGCCTCCTTCGGCGTCCCCGAGCCGGTGCTGGAGCCCGTGAGGATCTTCACCGCCGTCACGCAGAGGATCGCGTACGCGATGCCGCTTCCGAGCGCCGCGACGCGGTCGGACCCGCTGTCTCGCTGCTCGGCGCCGTGGCCGACGGCTGCCCGGATCAGCCTCCAGAGCGCGTAGCCCGCCAGCCCGATCGCGACCAGGATGAGGAGCGTCTCGCCAAACGGCCGGTCGGCGATGGTCTTCAACGCGCCCTGCTGGTTGGTCGCCTTGCCACCGTCGCCAAGCGCGAGCTTCAGGGCGAGCACGCCGATGATGAGGTAGACGAGCCCACGGGCGATGAGGCCCGCCCGCGCCAGCCATCCGAGCGGTTTCGCCGCCGCGAGCTGGTCGCCCTCGCGTCTCGCCTTGTCGGTGAGGTCGTCGGATCGGATGTCCACGTTGCCACTCATTTTGTTTTGCTTCCTCCTCGGGCCGTGTTCGGGACGCATACGGTGATCGCGCCGGCCTCGACGTCGACCTTGAACTTCTTGACCTTCGTGCGGTCGCCTCCGTCGAGCTCGTAGCGGACCTTGCGGTCGAGCTTCACGCGCACCGATCGCCCCTGGGTGACACGCACGAACGGTGACTTTTGTGTCCTGCCGAGGGCCGTGCGCGCGGCCGCGCGCACCAGCTGCACCGGGCCATCGGAGGTGAGCACGCCGACGTCGAGCAGGCCGTCGTCGGGGTGCGCGTCGGCGAACACCTCGATCCCGCCGAACAGGTTGCCCACGTTGCCGAGCAGGATGCAGCTCACGGGGCCCTTGTACCAGCGCGTTCCGTCGACCTTGACCTTCGCCTCGAAGCTGTCCGTGTTGAGCTTTGCAGCGCCGCCGAGCACGTAGGCCGCCCGGCCGAGACGGTCCTTGAGATCGTCGGCGCCCTTGATCATCGCCGCGTCGAAACCGGCGCCGGCCATCACCGCGAAGCGCTCGCCGTTGAAGCAGCCGACGTCCAGCCGGCGGCGGTCGCCGAGCAGCGCGACCTGCACGGCTTGTGCGATGTCGCGCTCGATGCCGAGGTTCGTGGCGAACAGGTTCGAAGTCCCCGCGGGGACGATCGCGAGCGGGACCTGCGTGTCCTCGAGCGCGTTGACGCAGCGCTGCACCATCCCGTCCCCGCCCCACGCGAGGATCAGCTCGGCGCCGTCATCCAGTGCCCGCTTGACCGCCTGTGGCGCCCGCTTGCTCTTCGGCACCTCGATCCACACTGGCGCGGCGATGCCTCTCTCCTCGAGCGTGCGCCGCAACTCTGGGAGCCCGCCGCCAACCGTCTTGCCGGCGTGGGCGACAACCGCCAGCCTCATGCGGGCGAGCGCCTCTCCGCGGCCGCGCCGGCCGCGCGGCAGGCGAACAACAGCACCAGGATCGCCCCGATGCCGACGAGCACCCCCCCGGCGACGTCGAGCGGGTGGTGCATGCCGCGGTACATGCGCGAGAGCGCGACGAACGTGGTCAACAAGATCGCGCCGGTCCAGGCAAGCGCCTTCGACAGGCTGCTGGTGAAACGGGTGGTGAGCAGGAGCACGAGGCCGGAGTAGACCGCGACGGAGGCGGCGGTGTGCCCCGAGGGATAGCTGGCGTCGATCGGAAGGTCCTCCAGCCGAGGGACCGATGGGCGGTCTCGGGGAACCACGAGCGACGTGACGCGGTAGGTGGCGGACTCGGCGGCCAGCACGAAGACCGCGAACGCCGCGATGCCCCAGCGGCGGGCGGCGGCACAGGCGATGCCGATGACGCCGACGAGGATTGGCAGGACCGGGGCGCCGCCGACCTGCGAGCCGATCTCGGAAATCGTGTTGAGCGTGCCGGTGCGGTGCTGGGCGAGCGTCTCATTGAAGCTCTCATCGGTACCGGCCAGCCCGAGCCCGCTCCCGCCGACCAGCACGTGCACCACGAGCAGGGCGAGCAGGATCGATGCCGCTGCCAGGACCAGGAACCCGGCCAGCAGGGCCAGCGCAAAGACGATGGCGGGATGGCGGGAGCCGAGTGCGCCGGCGAAGCGCTCGGCCGCTCCACCGCGGCGCGCGACGAGCGCCGGGACCGTCTGGCGGTCGCGTCGCCGCTCCGTCGTCGGTGCTGAAGCCGCGGGCGATCGCTGGTCGATAGTCACGGCAATGAATCTCCCCCGAGTGCGGGCATACTATGCGCACGGTTCGTCTCCGAATGGCCGCATGCCGCTGACTTTCGCGGCCGTCAACCTGGCCGATGCCGCTTCTTCTACTCCTGCTCATCGCCATCCTGTCGGGGCTCGCCGCCGCCTTCCTGACGCGGCTCTATCCGCGGCGCGCATTCGCACTGCCCGTCGTCGAGGCGGCGCGCGAGGCCGGGCGACACGCTGCCACGACGCCGGGCTGGCGCGCGGTGCGCGCGGCGCGCCTCGATCCCGAGAAGGCCACGGGGCTGGCGCTCACGCTGGCGCTCGTGGCCATCCTCGCGGGGGGCGTGGTGCTCGCCGTGCTGGCGGTTGCGGTGCGCAGCACCGACGTGCTCGCAGGCCTCGATAGCAGCGTGGCTGAGTGGGGCGACCGCCACGCGACCGCCTGGTCACACGACGGCCTTACGCTCGTCACGGATCTGGGGGAGACGTGGACGGTGGTCGTCGTCGCGGTTGCGGTCGCGCTCGTCGAGGTCGCGCGCACAGGCAGCCGCTGGGTCGTGCCGTTCCTGTTGGCGGTCGTTCTGGGAGACAAGCTCCTCACCGAGATGGTCAAGCAGCTGGTGGATCGCGCCCGCCCCGCGCTCGAGCCCGTGGCGGCGACGCTCGGGCCGTCGTTCCCCAGCGGCCACGCCTCCACTGCTGCTGCTTCATGGGCGGCCTTCGCGCTCATCGCCGGCCGCTGGTGGGGCCGTCGAGCCTGGCCGGCGCTCGCCGGCGTCGCCGTCGGAATCGCGGTCGGGGTCGCGGCCAGCCGCGTTTTGCTGGACGTGCACTGGTTGACCGACGTGCTCGCAGGCCTTGCACTCGGCTGGGCCTGGTTCGCTGTCTGCGCGATTGCCTTCGGCGGCCGCGTCCTGCGATTCGGCGCCGCCGCGCAGGCCGCAGGAGGCGCCAGTATAAGTCTCAGGCCGGAGGCCGACTGATCTCGCGATCCTCAGGCGGTGGTAGCGAGAAACGAATCGGGCCGCCTATTCGATCCTTGGGGACGCACGGGAGCGCTCACTGTGCCGGCGGCCTTAGAGGGTGCTGCTTTGCATGGAAAGCAGTAGTCCAGCGGGGGATCCTGAGCGGGCGATGTCGCGGGAGAACGTCGAAGCCTGGAAGCGCGGGAATGCGGCGTGATGGCGGATTCAGTCCCTGACCCGGGCGTACTGGAGGAGCGCGTGGCGGGCCTCGCCGAGGTCGTCAACAAGTTGATCGGCGTCGTTTCGAGGCTGGGACGACGAAACGTCTGTCACCGCAGCCGCAGCCTTTGACAGCGACGTTCCCCGAGTCGCCGGACACAAAGCAACCGCAGAAGAGCTGAAGAGCTTGAGCGGCACTCAGGATGCCTGGCTTAAAGAGTGGCGCACCAGCAGCGCCAGTTAGCGGTACTCGCCGACTAGCTGCTTTGGACGAGAAGAGGTAGTCCTGCTTCGCATGGAAAGCGACACCCTTCGTGCTGAAGGATGCGGCCCCGACTCGAATAGCGTGGTCGCACTCGACAAGGAGGTCCCCGTGATCCTGGTGGTTGGACGCGTTCGCAGTCCGGCAGAGAAGCGAGACGCCCTGGTTGCTTTGATGGAGAAGATGCAGGACAAGTCACGTCGGGAGAAGGGATGCATCCGCTACGGATTCTTCGCCGCCGTCGAAGACCCGCTTGGCTTCATTGCGGTCGAGGAGTGGGCGGACCGCGAGGCCCTGGACCGTCATTTCGCCGAGCCGCACCTGCTCGAGTTCGCCTCAGGGCTGCTGGAGTTGGTGTCTGAACGGCCCGAGGTGGCGATCCACGAGGTGGCGGAAACGTCCGCGTTCCCAGGAGCCTCGTAGACCCCGGTCAGGCTCGGGCAACCACCCCTTGACCCCGCCGCACTCGAAGCCGCCGGGATGCGGGAGTAGCGCTTTGGACGAGAAGCAGCGGTGTGTGTTCGCCAGTCGTTCGCCAGTGACCAGCCCCGCCGAGCGGTTTACTGCCCCCAAGCCAGTAGAGGGGAGGCGGCGAAACCGCATAGGAAAGCCACAGAGCGCCGCAGCGCTCCGCTGCCGCCCTGCGCGTTGCCGCTTTCGAATCCCGTTAGCGGTGCCTCTTGAAGCCCTGCATTTGTGGGGCTTTTTTCGCGTCGTCGGACATTCGCCCCCTTCGCCGATCGAAAGAAGGAATCGCTGCTCGCGTTGTGGGCATACGCATGGCAGGCAACGCGCACACTCGCGAAGGGAGCGTCGATGGTGGTGGCGGGCGGCATACAACTACAGCGCCGGGTCCGGTCCTGGATCTGGGTGATTCCCCTCACCGGTCTGCTGGCCTCGCTCGTGCTTGCGGTGATCACACTCGAGATCGACCGCGCCACTGGGTATGACCTGATCCCGCGAGGCATCACCGGCTCACCTACGGCTGAGCAGCAGCTGCTGAGCACGGCTGCAACGGCGATCTTCTCGCTCTCGGCAACCGTCATCACGCTGGTTCTGGTGCTAGTCCAGCTGGCGATGGGCCAGTTCTCGCCCCGGATCGTCCGGTCGCTTCTCCAAGACAGGCGCAACCAGGCCGCGTTCGCCCTTTTCATCGGGACCTTCGCCTACACGATGGCCGTGCTGCGCGGCGTGGATGACCAGCACGACACCGTGCCCGGTCTTTCCGTGCTCTGCGCGTATCTCCTGATTCTCTGCTCGGTAGCGGTTCTTGTGCTCTTCATCGATCGCGCTGCGAGCGCCCTCCGGGTGTCCGGCCTCATCGACCTCGTTGGCGATTCCACGCGCGCTCAGCTGAGGCAGCTCTCCCCCCTGGGAACGGCTCGGGTGGACGACAACGATCAGACGGTGATTCGCTCACCCGAGGCCGGCAACGTCGATTTCCTCGATGAGAGTCGTCTCGTCGAGATTGCGTGCCGGGCGGACTGCCGTCTTGAGCTCGTACCAGTGATGGGGGACTCGGTGACCACAGACGCGCCGCTCTTTCGGATCGCCGATGGCAGGCTCGATGAGCGGCAGCGAGCTGAAGTGCTCGAGTGCGTCGTTCTCGAGCCGGAACGCACCCACGACGACGATCCGGCGTACGGGATTCGCAAGCTCGTGGACATCTCGCTGCGGGGCATCGCCTCCTCGCCATTCGACGATCCGACCACGACCGTGCAGGCGCTTCACCGAATTCACGACTGCATGCGGATGCTTGCGACCCGCGAGCTGCCCTCGGGCCGCCATTACGACTCCGAGGGGACGCTGCGCCTGATGGTGCCCGTTCTCGACTGGGAGGGCTACGTCCGTCTCGCCTTCGATGAGATCCGTCTCGCCGGTGCGGGGTCGCCGCAGGTCGCGCGTGCCCTTCGCGCCGCGCTCGAGGACATCCAGGCGGTTGCACCTCAGGAGCGACGAGCGCCCCTGCAGCGCGAGCTGAAGCTTCTCGACCGGGCGGTACAGCGCGCCTACGAGGATGACGCCGACCGCAGCGCCGCGCTGGTCGCCGACGCCCTGGGAATCGGCAGCGGCAGCGACGTGGCGCGATACGACGGAGCGGAGCCGCACGAGTCCGCGCGACAGACACCCGGCTGAGCCGGCCGGTCCGGCGGGCTTTCCGGCTACCGCTTTGGACGAAAAGCGGCTATCCGCTTTGGCATGGAAAGCAGCGGTTGCTGCGCGGGGCTATTACGGCCGACCGACCACCAGTTGCGATTGAGGCCTGTTGTCCTCGCGCACTGTGACTGTGACTGGGCCTTGATCGCTGAGGACCCAACCAGCCGGCCACCAGGTTCGCG
>DATAPB010000195.1:0-8612 GCA_036265435.1 Solirubrobacterales bacterium
TGGGAGGTCGAGAGCATGAGCCTCGGCGAGCTCCTCTGCGCGCAGCGGCGCTGGGGCCGCGCCCGCTCCCGGAAGCTTCTCTCCTCGACGTCGCTCAGCGAGGGCAAGCGTGTCGGCACCCTCACCGAGCGGCAGCGGCGAGTCCTCGTCGCGGCCCTCGAGGCGAAGCTCGCCAGCCGGCTGAACTAGCCGCTCAACCCCTGAGGCGGAAGAGGGCTCCGCCGGAGCGACGCCGGAAGGCCTGGGTGAAGAGCCAGGCGGAGCCCCCGAACGCCACGGCCGCCACCGAGATGCAGATCAGCGTCGCGGTGTCCGTGGCGAGGAAGAGGACGCCGAACACCGGCACCGCGACTGCGGCCGAAAGCACCAGCGTGTGCGACCTGAACCCGGCGAAGTGCTCGCGAATGGAGAGCTCGAGACCCGCGAGCGAGCCCAGCCCCAGGCCGACGGCGATCATCACGAAGCCCTGCGGCGGGGCGACGAAGAACCCGGCGATTAGCAGCAGGATCCCGATGAAGACGACGATCTCCGAGAGCGGAAAGTCGCCCCAGAGGGCCGCCGGTCGATGGTCCGCACCCACCCGGCGCCGTGTCGTTCGGGCTCGCTGCTGGTCGTCGAGGACGACGGCAGACGGCTGCTGCCCGGCCGGCTGGGGACCACTCTGACGCCGCCGCTTGCGGCGCTTTCGCTTCGTCGCCATCAGAGCTGTTCAGGGGGCCGGAGCCCCTCGGCTAATGGACAACCGGAGGAGATCTTGACCCGCCACCAGCCCATCAGCATGCCCAGCGGGCCCCACCGCGGCTTGACGTGCCAGTTCTTGCATCCGGGCTCCCCGATGTCCTCGTTGTAGACCCGGACCCACTTGTGGGAGGCCGGATCGGCGGTCATCCGCTCGATCAGCGCGCGATTGCCCTCCTCGACCACTGCGTAGTCGTGAAGGTCGGCCTTGACGTCCTGGATGCGGGCCGCGAGTCCATCCCGGACCCGCTCGAGCTCGTCGACCGAGAGCACCCGGGGGCCGCCCAGGCCGCTGACCGCGAACTCGATCCCCTTGCGCGGGAAGGCGGATCCGAAGAGCCTTGCGAGCGCGAGCTCCATCGCCGCGATCTGACGGCGCAGATCGGCGCGCGCCTCGCGCTCATCGTGCCGGTAGAGGGCGGTATCGAGGCCCTCGGGCGGAGGCGGAGGGAGTAAGTCCTCCTGTCGCGAAATCGGGACCTGTTCGAGGTCAGAGCGTTCGAGCAACTGCTCGGGCATGAAGCCTTGCCTCCTCTACGAGTGCGTCAATTCTATGCCCGCAGGGCGCTGCCCGCCACCCAGAGTGCCTCCTCGAGCGCGATGTCGGGCACGCCCCGCACGCCGATCGCGACCAGCAGCACCCGCTTGGTCCCCCTGCCGGCACCGCGGCCTTCCGCGGTCCTGTCGAAGATGATCCCGAGCGGCCGCTTCTCGTCGGCGACCACGATCGTCCCGTCCGGAAGCGGCGAAACCCGGCCTTCGAAGCCCTCGCCCTCGGCCGAGAGGCGGAGGCCGACCCGCCCCTCCACCCTGTCCGCGTCGAAGGCCCGGAGGGCGACCCCGACCTCGACCATCGCGATCGTGAGGGCGTCCTCGACCCGGTTCCGGCTCTTGAAGCTGCCGTCGTGGATGCGCTCGAAGATCAGCTGCTCGACGGGCGTCCGGGTCGTGTCCGGATCGAGCCCGATGTGGCGGAAGAAGACCCGGTACGCCCAGGGGATCGGCTGCTGGCGGAGCTGGATCGCCTGCGCTCCCCCGACCCTGTCGCTGAGAGAGCGCAGCCGCTCCCGGAGAGCCTCCGGGCTCCGGCCCGTGGTCGTCTCGAGCTCCGTGCTGACGATCGAGAGACCCGGGAATTCCTCGGCGAGGGCCGGCTCGATCCAGCCGGGCTCCGGCGCGGCCTCCCATTCATCGGGCAGCTTCTCCATCAGCGCAGGGTCTCATCTCTCTGCTCGGTCGCGGCGAGCAGGGCATCGACGTTCGCGAAGAACTTCTGCTGGTCGAGCCGGCCGATCGAGGTGTGCTGGAGGATGCCGCCCGGATAGGCGTAGACGAAGGTCGGGCAGCCGCCGACCCGGAAGAGGTTGGAGAGCGCGCCGTCGCGGTCGAGGCCGATCGGGTGGGTCCAGTGCCGCTCCGCGATCAGCTTGCGCACCTCGGAATCCGAGTCGCGAACGTCGATCGCCAGGAAGTTCACCTTGGGGGAGTAGCGCCGGTAGGCCTGTTCGAAGACGTCCTCCTGGTCCTCGCAGTCCCCGCCGCGCGTGAACCAGAACGAGAGCACCAGGGGCTTGTCGAAGAGGTCGCAGACCCGGATCGCTCCGGGGACGCTCACCTTGCACGCCGGCGTCCGCGTGTCGCCGGACGGGCAGGGGATCCTGGAGGCGTCGCAGTCGTCCTGGGCGATGTTCGCGTCGCCACTCGCCCCGGACCGCGCATCGGGCACCGCGAACTGGGCCAGCGGCAGGTCCCCCTCGTTGTGTGCCCCGAGGACGCCCTTGTTCTTCGTCGAGATCAGGTTCACGCCGGCGACGGCGATCAGGGCGACGAACGCCAACCCGACGATCAGGGAGTAGATGCGCGGGCGGTTCACGGAGCGGATTCGCCGGCCACCAGCGGCTCCGGACGGGCTCGCGACGGAAGCCGGAAGCCCTCCTCCGACCAGACCACCGCCGCCGGGAGAACGAGCAGAACGCCCGCCAGCGCGACCAGGAGGTCAACGACCGTCACCAGGCCGAAGTCACGGAGCACGGGAGCCACCGAGATCAGCCCGATGTCGTCGAGCAGCGGCAGCCCGGCAATCGCGAGCACGGCGAACCCGGCGATCGCGGTGACGCCCGAGGCCAGCACGGCGGCGCCGGTTCGCAGGTATGTCCGCCGCAGCGACTCTCCCACGGAGAGTCCGTCACGGCGCTCCGTGACGTAGCGAGCCGAGAGGATCACGCTGAACTCGGTGGCGATCGCGATCACCAGGGCGCCCAGGGTGGCCGACATCGGGTTGAGCGCGACGCCGAGTGCCGCGACCACGAGGCCGGACCACCCGGTCGCCATCAGGACCGGGATCAGCGGCACGATCGCGCGCCGGAGCGAGCGGTAGATCGCCACCAGAACGATGCCGACGGCGAGCAGCCCGGCGAGCGGGAGCCACCAGCGGCTGTTCGAGAGGTCGGTGTTCGCCTCCGCCGCGAGGACCGGCAACCCCGCCAGCTCGACGGTGGTGCCCGGCGGCGGAGACGGGCCGCCGGGCGGATCGATCTGGGCCCGGATGTCGTTGATCAGGTCCTGCTGGTCGGTGAGCGGCTGTACGCGGATGCCGAACGCGACGTCCGCGGTGTCCCCTATCGGGGTGCCGCCCGAGGAGCTGCACTCGCCCCGATGGCTGATCACGATCTGTGAGATGAAGCAGGGCAATGCCTGGACGAGGGCGTGCACGTCACCCGCGCTCTGCGTCGAGGTGGTGGTCGAGGAGCCCGATGACGAAGCGCCGCCGAAGAAGTCGGTCAGCGAGAGGGCCGGGCAGATCTGCGCGTCCGCACAGCTGGGGGCCGCTCCCGAGAAGCCGTGTCGCTGTAGGACCCTCTGCTGGAAGTCCTCGGCCCAGGAGATCACGGCCGGATCGGTGGGGTCATTCGCCCTGATCGTCACGTTGACGTCCCCCGAGATTCCAGTCTCCTTCTCGAGCTCGTTCAGGTCGTTCAGAGCCTTCAGGTTCGACGGCGCGAGGTCGCGGATGTCGGTCTCGACGCCGGTGCCGGCGCTCGCCACCCAGCCGCACACTGCGAGCAGCAGGCCGGCGGCGAGCACGCGCCGGGGAGTCGCGAGGGCGAGCGCGATCGCCGCGACCCCCGTCTTCTGCAGTCGGGCATTCGCGCCTGCCGGGTGACGGGCGGCTGGCGGCTCCCGCACGGCCGAGGCTGATCCGCGCCAGGCGGAGAGCCCGAGCGCCGCCAGGCCGCCGGTCAGGGCGATGACGAACGCGAGAGCGATGCCGATCACGAGCAGCAGCCCGAACGAGCGCACCAGCGGGCTGGGCGCGAGAACGAAGACCGCGAAGCCGGCGATCGTCGCCAGGCATGCCGCGCCGATCACCGGCCCGCCACCGGCCGCGGCGTCCGCGACGGCGCGCCCCGGCGCTGCCCCCTCGGCTCTGGATTCGTTGAACCGCGCCTGGAACTGGATCGCATAGTCGACCGCCAGGCCGACGAGCACCGGGAGCATCGCGATCGCACCCACCGTCAGCGAGCCGCCGAAGAGCGCGACCAGCCCCAGCGTCAGCGCGCCGGCCGAGATCGCCACGCCGAGCGGCAGCAGACGCAGCGGCCTGGGCAGGATCAGCAGCAGGGTCAGGGCCATCACCAGCCCCGCGACCCCGAGCAGGAGCAGCGTCTGGTTGCGGAGCTCGCGGGCGCCGGCGTCGACGACCACCGGTGCACCGGTGACGACGTAGCTGCCATCGCTCAGCTTGAAGCGCGGATCCCCGACCGCCTGCTTGAACAGGCCGATCGCCTCGTGGCGCTCGGCATCGGTCATATCCGGGCGTAGCCGCACGATGATCTGGGCGGCATTCCGGTTCGGGAAGAGGTAGCCGAAGCGCTCCTTGGGGGTCTCGGCCGGCTTGGATTCGTCGAACACCACCCGGCTGACGAAGTTCGGGTCGTCGAGGCGTGGGACCGAGGTGATCCCGTACTGGAGGGCGACCTGGATGAGGCTCGACTGGAACTGGCTCAGGACCTGTTGGGCGGCGGCCTCGGCGGCCTGTTGCTGCTCGGCTGCCGAGGCGCCGCGCTTCGCGGCCGCCCGTTCGGCCTGCGCGGCGGCAACCCTCGCCTGCTGCGAGGCACCGCCGATCTGCCCCTGAAGCGCCTGTTGAATGCCCGCGACGCTGAGGTACAGGAAGGTGGCCGGGCCGAACACGGAATGGCTCGGGCGGAGCTGGGCGATCCGGTCGCACACAGGAGGCAGCGGCTGCTGCTTCTTCTTGGGCAACGCCTCGGCCAGCTGGGTGCCGCCCGCGAAGCACTCCTCCAGCTCGAAGAGGGGCTCGAGGTCCTTGGTGAGCACCAGCCTACGCAGGTCCTCCTTGACCAGCACGATCACCGGCTCGTCGCCGAACTTCTCGTGGAAGTCCTGGGTCGCCTTGAACTCGGACGAACCCTTGCTGACCAGCGTGTCGGTCCCGGCGTTGGTGTCGAGCCGGGTCGCGGCGAAGATGCCCGCGCCCGTGAGCGCCCCGATCGGCAGGATCACGAGCCAGGGCCAGCGGACGGCGACGCCGGCCACCCGCTCGAAGAATCTCCCCGGGTTCACCGGGCGGAGGTTAGGGAGGCAATGTGAAGCTCGCGCTAGGTGTCAGGCGGCGTCTCTGCGCTGCCGCCAGCCCTCACTGGCGAGTGCAACGTAGACGCGCCCGTCGGGACCCCGGCGCTCGATGAGGAGGCCGCGGGTCACGCAGCGGTGGAGCGCCCGGCGCCGGTCCGCATGGGTCCGCTTGGGCAATGCGGGCAGCACGTCGGCGGCCAGGCAGTAGCCGTCCCCCGCCTTCTCGACGATCGCGTCGAGCACGTGCTCGTCGGTGATCCGCTTCAGAGGCATCACCGATCACGGTAGACCCAGCCCAGGACCTCCCCGTTGACGAGCTCCGGGCGCTCGAGGTGGAGAAAGTGGCCGGCGTCCTCGACGAGCAGGAAGCGAGAGCCGTCCGCGAGGTGGGACTCCGCCTCTCGCACCAGGTCGGCGCCGATGCAGCCGTCCCGTGCTCCGTGCAGATAGAGGGTGGGCTGCGGAGGGGCCTGGGCCAGTGCTCGCCGCTCGGCCGCGAACCTTTCGCAGGACTCGGCCGGAGCGCCGAGCGCTGCCCGGTAGTAGCCGAGCGCCGCCGTCAGGTGGTCTCGCTCGCGAATGCAGTCCTTCGCGAAGGCGAGGTGCTCGTCAGCGTCGAGTCCGGGGGACCACTCCGCCCGGAGCCGCTCGATGAAAGCCATGTCGTCCGCGGCCACGAGCTCCTCGGCAAACGGCTGGGTGAACAGGAACATGTAGAAGAAGCGCCGGAGCTGGTCGAAGTCGGTGATGAGCTGGGCGTCCATCGAGAGCGGCGGAATCGCCAGCGTCACCAGCCGCCGCCAGCGCTCCGGCGCGAACGCCGCCGCGCCGTAGGCCGCCTCCGCCCCCCAGTCGCTGCCGATCAGAACCGCCTCCTCATCCCCATCGAGGGCATCGTGGAGGGCGTTCGCGTCGGCGATCAGGGCGCCGAGGCTGAAGCAGCCGTCATCGGGAACCGCCGTGGGCGCGAAGCCGCGCATGAACGGCGCCACGGCGTGGAACCCGGCCTCGGCGAGGGCGGGCATTAGGTGCCGCCAGGTGTGGGCCGAGTCTGGGAAGCCGTGCAGGCAGAGCGCCAGCCGCCCCGAGCCGGCCTCGAGCACCGCGAATTCGACGTCGTTCGCGCTGATCTCGCGCGAACGCAGCTCGGGCGCGGCCACCGGCCGCGCCTAGTCCATCGCCAGCGGGCCCTTGACGTCCGCGTTCAGGAACTGGCTGACGAACTCGTTGCTCGAGTTGAAGAGCTCGTCGGAGGGCCCCGACTCGACGATCCGGCCCTTCCAGAGCACAGCGAGGAAGTCGGCGATCCGGCGCGCGGTCCCGAGGTCGTGGCTGATCACCAGGTAACAGCCACCGTTCTCCTCGTGGACCTCGCGGATCAGCTCGCAGAGCAGCGCCGTGCGCACCGGGTCGAGACCCGAGTCCGGCTCGTCGAACATGACGATCGCCGGGTCGAGAACGAGAGCGCGAGCGAAGCCGGCGCGCTTGCGCATCCCGCCCGAGAGCTCGTTCGGCATCTTGTACATCGCCTCGGCGAGGCCGACCTCGCGGAGCCGCCGGTTGACGATCTCCTCGATCTCGTCCTCGCTCTTGTCGGTGTGCTGCCGCAGCGGGAAGGCCGTGTTGTCGAAGACGTTCATGGAGCCGAACAGCGCGCCGTCCTGGAAGAGCAGCCCGAACTTCTTGCGGACCTCGAAGAGCTCGTCGTCGGTCATGTTCGGGATCGACTCGCCGTGGACCAGCACGTCGCCCGAGTCCGGGTAGAGCAGCCCGACGATGTGCTTGATCAGGACCGACTTGCCGGTGCCCGAGGGCCCGAGCACCATCGAGATCATGTTGTCGGGCAGGCCGAGGTTGCAGCCGTTCAGGATCCGGGTGCGACCGAACTGCTTGACGAGATCGATGATCTCGATCGCGTCCTCGCCGCCGTGGTCACGCTTCCTGCCGGTGTGCCACTTGTAGGGATCGGGATCGTCGGCCTCGACGCCCGGGATGATGTAGTCGCGACGGGAGAAGTCCTCCTCGCCGTAGCCCTGCGCGGCGAGCGGATCGCCCTCGATGTCGGCCTCCACCTCAGCGGCGGCCTGGTTCTCGTCGGTGGCCTCGTCGCCGTCGTGGGTGGGCTCGTCGCCGTCGTCGACGCGACCGCGAGCCTCGTCCTCGATCTCCTGGGCACGGGTCCTCTTACGTTCAGCCAACTTTCGTCACTCCTCCTTGCGCGTTTCCTGACCTGAGTTTAGGCAGGGGCAACCGCACCTGATCCGGTCGCCGCATCAGCCTCCGATCGGCGCCCTCGGGTTCGCGCCCCAGAAGACCAGGGTTCCCAGCATCCCGATGAGGTGGACGAGCACGATGTTGAGCACCATCGACTTGGCCGTCGCCGTGCCAACGCCGACCGGCCCGCCCCCGGCCGTGTAGCCGTAGTAGCAGCCGACGAGCACGATGGCCGTCGCCATCACCATGCCCTTGATCAAGCTGAATAAGAGGTCGGGAGGGTTCTGGAACATCCAGAAGATCAGGAAGTAGCCGCCGGAGGAGACGTCGCCGATCTGCTCGACGACGGCGAGCCAGCTGGCGAAGTAGCCGATCCCGACGGCGGCCAGGTACATGAACGGGAAGGCGATCCAGGCGGCCAGCAGCCGGGTCGCGGCCAGGAAGGTCACCGGCGGCACGCCCATCACCTCGAGCGCGTCGATCTCGTCGGAGATCCGCATCGCGCCGAGCTCGGCCACGATCCCGGTGCCGACCTTCGCGGCGAGCATGTAGCCGAAGGCGTAGGGGATCACCTCGCGCAGGTCGCACCAGGCCGCGAATACGCCGGCGTAGGCGGGCGAGCCGACCGAGCGGTTGAAGTAGGCCCCCTCGATGCCGCACTGCAGTCCGAGGATGAAGACCAGGCCCCAGATCACGATCGTGGAGCCGAGGATCAGGATGCCGGTCTGGCGCAGAGCCTCGCCGAAGAACTGAAAGACGCGGCCGGTGTAGACGAGGCCCGCCACGCGGGCGCAGAAGCCGAAGATCTCGCCGATCGAGTTGAGCCAGCCCCGCGGGACCGCCAACCAGCCTGCGTTCACTTGATCACCTGCAGCTCGGGGTGCGTCGCGAGCAGCGTCTGGGTGAAGACGTAGTTGAACGCGAACACGCCCATGAAGGCGATGACCACCGCCTCATTGACCGCTCGGCCCACCCCCTCGGCGCCTCCGGACGCAGTCATCCCCTTGTAGGAGCAGACGATCGCGATGATCGCCCCGAATAAGGTCGTTTTCAGGACCGAC
>DATAPB010000196.1:0-10721 GCA_036265435.1 Solirubrobacterales bacterium
CTGCGCGAAGTCGTGGGCCGAGAGCCGCAGTCGCCGCTCGACGACCTCCGAGAGGCTCGTGGCGCCACCTGCATCGATGATCGAGCGGGTCAGATGTGAGTTGCCACCGGAGACCATGTCGATCAGGGCCACGAGAACCAGGGCGATGAGAGGGGCGATCACGACCGCAACGGCAACCCGCCGCCAAGAAGATTTCGAGCGAGTCGCCCCGTAGATGGGGGTCAATCGCACGAAATCGGACGGGACCGTGATTGCCGCGACGACGGCGCCAAGCGGGAGGACGATCGCGGCGCCGACGTCCGCGCCGAAGCGACCTGCGCCGAAGACGATCGCGCCGGCGGCGCCCGCGACCAGGAAGGCGGCGATCGCCGCGCGCCGGCTCACCCCCCTTCCCCAGCCGCTGTACGCGCTCAACCCCGCCGCGACCCCCACGGGCACCATCACCGCGAAAAGCGCCTCCAGCTCGTTGCCGATCCCGTAGAAGCGCGCGCCGAAGATCGGGTTCGGACCGAGGAGGGAGAGCCGGGTCAGCCCCGAGCCGGCGATGACATCGACCGCGTAGGCGATCACGGTGATGGCACAGGCGATAGCAAGTCCCCGCCAGCCCCGGGCGAACCGGACGGTGAGGGCCGCCAGCACCGCCGCGCCCAACCCGACCAGCAGGCCTTCAGCGACCGCGCCGGGCTCGAGCCACGCCCCGACCAACAGCATCAGCGGCATGTACGCGGAGCAGAGCCCGAGCCACGCCATCGCCGCTCGGCGCAACCCGAACACGACCCGGTTGATCGCGAACCCGACCAGCAGCCAGGCGAGGATGCAGGCGACCAGGATCGGCTCGCGACGGTCGGGGATCGCCGTCATCCGATCGACGAGATCGCTCACGGCGGCGGGATCCGCCGCGCCGTCGGAGCGGATCGGCTCCCCGTCCATCTCGTCCGGGATCGGGAGGCCCAGCCGCCTGAGGATGGTCGGCGCGATGTCCGTCGAGAGGACGTAGCCGTCCGTGCGCGTCGAGTCAGAGGTGAGGCTCCGGCGCTGAAAGCCGGTTCCGACGATCCCGATCGGGACGACCTTCCGGCCTGGAGATGGCTCCGCGAAGGCGATCATCAGACCGCCGGCGGGCACCGCCCTCGCCTGCTTGCGCACGGTGCCGGCTCCTGCCGAGAACACCCCGACGCCGACAGGGCCACCCACCACCCGGCCGATCTCCCCCGAGCGGTCCGCGACCATGATCGCGGCGACCCCAGCCGCGGGAACCGGCTCCGGCCGTATGCCCGCGTCCAGCAGCGTCGAACCGAGCAGGCCGGGGACGATGTCGGCGGGCGCGGCATCCGCTCGCCGGACCACCTGGGACCAGCGAGGGACCCGGAGAAAAGCGCGCCGCAGCCGCGGCAGCGGCTGGTCGTAGAGCGCGTCGTCGATCCGGTTTCCCTGGGAGACGTCGAGATACGTCTGCAAGGGGGGAACCGAGCCGATGCCGGTGCTCATTACGCCCAGGGAGGCCCCCGGGACACTCGCGAGATCGCCGATCGTCGTCTCCGGCGGCATCACGACGATCTGGATTGCCCCCGGCGGATGAGCCGCGGGGCTGGTCACCCCCTGGCCCGCCGCCGGCGCCGTCTGGGCGCATGTGAGCGCCCCGGCGGCCACCATGGCGGTCACTAACCTTCGTCTCGTGGCCAGCCGCACGTTCGTCAAGTTCACGTTCTTCAAGCTCGACCCCGCCTGGCGCAGGCGCAGCCCCGAGGAGCGGGCGCAGGACAAGGCCGAGTTCCAGGCGGCCTGCGAGGACTTCGCGGAGGACCGCTCGCTGCGAGCGTATTCGACGGTCGGGACGCGGGGCGACGTGGATCTCCTGCTCCTCAGCCAGAGCCCGATCCTCGAGGACATCCACACCTTCCATGTGGTCCTGGGCCAGAGCGGACTGGCCCAATGGGCGACCACGCCGTACTCGTACCTGGCGATGACGAAGCCCTCGCAATACTCCGACTCCGAGTCGCGGCCGGAGATCTGCACCTCCGAGCGGCGCTACCTCTTCGTCTACCCGTTCGACAAGAAGCGCGAGTGGTACGGGCTGCCGCTCGAGGAGCGCCGGCGGATCATGGCCAACCACATCGAGGTGGGGCGCCGCCACCCCGAGATCTCGATCAACACCGCCTACTCCTTCGGCCTCGACGATCAGGAATTCGTCGTCTCGTTCGAGGGCGACGACCCCGGTGATTTCCTCGACCTGGTCGAGGAGCTCCGCGGCACCGAGTCGAGCTCCTACACCCTGCGCGATACGCCGATCTTCACCTGCGTGGCCATGTCTGTGGGCCGGGCGCTCGACGCGCTCGACGGCACGGCGGCGACCGCCGTCGCCCCCGCCGCGGGCGTGCTCGAATAGCACCCGGGCGAAGGCCAGCCACTACCCTTTCCCGCTCGCTGTGATCGGTACCGAGCAAGATCCCCTGCGCGTCGCCATCGTCGGCTCCGGCCCGGCCGGCTTCTACACGGCCGACCACATCCTCAAGCACGACGGAACGCACGCCGAGGTCGACATGTTCGATCGGCTCCCCACGCCCTACGGGCTGGTGCGCTTCGGCGTCGCGCCGGATCACCCCAAGATCAAGTCGGTGATCCGGGTCTACGAGAAGACAGCCGCTCGGCCGGAGTTCCGCTTCTTCGGCAACGTCGAGGTCGGCGTCGACGTGACCGTCGAAGAGCTCAGGGAGCGCTACCACGCGGTCGTCTTCGCCTATGGCACCGCCAGCGACCGCCACCTCGGCATCCCCGGCGAGGACCTCCCCGGGTCGCACCCCGCCACGGAATTCGTCAACTGGTACAACGCCCACCCCGATTTCGCCGACCGGGAGTTCGATCTCTCCTGCGAGCGCGTGGTCGTCATCGGCAACGGGAACGTCGCCGCCGATGTCGCGCGGATGCTCGCGCTCACCGCCGATGAGCTCGGCCAGACCGACACCGCGGACCACGCGATCGACGCCTTCAACGGCGCCTCGGTCAAGGAGATCCTCGTTCTCGGCCGCCGCGGGCCGGCCCAGGCGGCCTTCACGAACCCGGAGGTCCGCGAGCTGGGCGAGATGGTCGACGCGGACATCGACATCGCCAGGGGCGAGATGGAGCTCGACGACCTGAGCCGCGAGTGGCTCGACTCCGACGATGCCGACCCGACGAACCGCCGCAACGTCGACATCTTCACCGACTTCTCGCAGCGCGATCCCGAGGGCAAGAACAAGCGGATCGCGATGCGCTTCCTCCGCTCCCCGATCGAGATCCAGGGCGACGGCAAGGTCGAGCGCATCGTGGTCGGCAAGAACGAGCTGCAGCGCGACGACTCCGGCCGGCTCCGTGCCGTCGACACCGGCGAGCGCGAGACGATCGAGTGCGGAATGGTCCTGCGATCGATCGGCTACAAGGGCATCCCGATCGAGGGGATCCCCTTCGACGACCGCCGCGGCCTCATCCACAACGACGGCGGACGCGTCCACGACGGATCCGGGGAGCAGGTTCCCGGCCTCTACGCGGTCGGCTGGATCAAGCGCGGTCCCTCGGGCGTGATCGGGACCAACAAGAAGGACGCCCAGGAGACCGTCGACAACCTGTTCCAGGATTTGGAGGCCGGGGACGTACCCGAGGCCGAGCTGGCCGGCGACCGCGGCTCCATCGAGGCCCTGCTCGGCGAGCGCAAGCCCGATCACGTCACCTTCGAGGGCTGGCAGGCGATCGATGCCGCCGAGGTCGAGGCCGGCAAGCCGTACGGCCGCCCGCGAGTGAAGCTCTGCAGGGTCGACGAGCTGGTCGAGGCGTCGAAGGCCGAGAAGACCGCCGCCTGACCGTGGCACTTGTCGACGACGTCAAGTCGCTGATCGAGGGCGCCCTGCCGGGGGCGGAGGTCGAGGTGATCGACGAGGGGGGCGGCGATCACCTGCGCGTCAACGTCACCGCCACGCAGTTCCAGGGCCTGAACCGCATCGACCAGCACCGGCTGGTCAAGAACGCGGTCCGCGAGCGCTCCGACAGCGGGGAGCTCCACTCGCTCTCCGTCAAGACGTCGGTGCCTGAGTAGCGGCTGCGTATAGTGGGTGTTGATGACTGAACCGACTCTCAAGGACAGACTCGAGCAGCTGATCGCCGAGAACCGCGTGCTGCTCCTCATGAAAGGCACTCCCGAGGCTCCGGCGTGCGGAAACTCGATGCGCGCGGTCGCGGCCATCGAGCCCTACGGGGTCGAGTACGCGGCCCTCGACGTGCTTCCGGCCATGGAGCCACTGCGCGAGGTCACCGGGGAGATCGCCGACTGGCGCACCTTCCCCCAGCTCTACGTCAACGGTGAGCTCGTGGGCGGCGCCGACATCGTCGAGGAGATGAACGAGTCCGGCGAGCTTGCGGAGCTTCTCGGCGTCGAGCAGCCCGAGCGACCACAGATGTCCGCCAAGGAGCAGCTGAAGGCGGACGACCCGCAGCAGAGCCCCCCGATCCAGATCAAGCGCTAGGCGCTCGCCGAACGACTGACTAGACCGTGGCGGCCTGTTCGGCCGTGTCCTCGCGGACCTGGAAGCTCGAGCCACAGCCGCAGGCTGCGACGACATTGGGGTTGTTGACCGAGAAGCCGGCCCCCTGCAGCCCGTCGACCCAGTCGACCTCGGAGCCGAAGACGAACTGCATGCTCGTCTTGTCGACGACGACCGCCACGCCCTGATTCTCGAAGCGGTGGTCGTCCTCCTTGGGGGTGTCGAAGGCGAGCGCATACTGGAAGCCGGAGCAGCCGCCGCCGCGAACCGCGACGCGCAGAGCCTGCTCGGTGCCGTCCTGCTCGCCGAGCAGCTCCTTGATCTTGGTCGCCGCCTTGTCGGTCAGCGTGATCGGCTGAGGCATCTCACTCATCGCCGTGCATTGTAGAGGGCGCTCTCGCCGACTCGGAGATACTGCGTGCGTGAGCGCCGGGGACCTGGAGGGCCTGAAGCGGATGTGGGAGCGATTCTCCGGACCGATCGAGGCCGGCGCTGAACAGAGGGAGCGGTTCCGCGAGCAGTACTGGCATCCGGAAATCACCTACGAGGAGGACCCCCGCTGGCCGGGGAGCGGCACCTATCGAGGCAAGGACGCGGTCGCGGACGCATTCGAGGGCTACATGGAGGTCTTCAGCGCGGGCGAGATCACGGTCGAGGATCTCGTCGAGGCGGGCGACCGGCTCGTGGCGCTGATCAGGTTCAACGTCGTGTCCGTCGGGGGGGACGTCCCGCTCGACCACGTCTGGGGCTACGTCTGCCAGGCCCGCGACGGCAAGCTGGTCCATCTGCGCGCCTACTGGGAGCCCGACGAGGCGCTGGCGGCCGCCGGCGTCACCTCTCCGTAACGCCAGTCGACGTACTGGAGGATCCGCCTCGAATCGTTGACCACCTCTTCACCGTCCACCAGCACCGGCACGTGGGGGAGCTTCGTGAGCTCGACGATCTCGGGACGCTGCGAGCGGCGCCGCCGGACCCGTTCGGTCCGATACTCGAGCCCGTGCTTGTTCAGCCGGCGCGCCACGGTGCCGCACGGGCAGAGGAAGTTCGTCGGCGTCCCGCAGCGGTAGAGGACTCGGCGCGGCTCGCTCATCGATTGAAGGGAAGCAGGCCAAAGACACGGCCGGTGGCCCGCAGGGCGAAGTCGATGAGTTGGTGTCCCTCCGCGCGCTCGCCGAGCTCCTGGATCTGCCAGTGCACGGCATCCTCGAGCGTCTCCTCGTGCGGCCGCGGCTCCCAGTCGAGCTTCTCCCGCGCCTTGTCGTTGCGGTAGGTGAACCACTGCGTGCCAGAGCGAACCTCGTCCGGGGACGTCGGGAGCCGGACGCCGATCAGCTCCATCCCCTCCACCCCCATGACGACGAGCCTCCCGTGCATCCGGACCGGCGGCGTGGGAACTCCCGCGATCCGGCTGAGGTCGGCGAAGAGGCGCTGCAGGGTGAAGTTGCGTCCCGTCAGCAGGTAACGCTCCGACGTCTCGCCGCGCTCGTCGGC
Source organism: Solirubrobacterales bacterium (assembly GCA_036265435.1). Taxonomy (GTDB): domain Bacteria; phylum Actinomycetota; class Thermoleophilia; order Solirubrobacterales; family 70-9; genus DASUPK01. Next base: position 6,003 of record DATAPB010000196.1, read on the forward strand.
GAGCAGATGGCCCCTGGCGACATCGCGGACGTCGACGATGTTGATCCCGCCGTCGACGTACCCGGGGATCCTGCGGAGCAGTAGGCGGCGGATCAGAGCGTTCGAGGTCCCGCGCGGGTTGGGATCGTCCGGGCCGAGCACGAAGGAGGGGTTGACGATCACCACGGGAAGCCCCCTGGCCGCCGTCCGCATCGCGACCAGCTCGGCGTCGTGCTTCGAGTTGATGTAGGCGACACCGAGACGCCCGACCGTGAACGGGGCGTCCTCATCGATCGTCTCTCCCGGCCTGGCGGCGCCCACGGCGCTCGAGCTCGAGGTGAGGACGGCGCGCTCGACGCCCGCGCTCAGCGCCTCCTCGAAGACGTTCCTCGTGCCCCCGACGTTCACCTGGAAGACCCGGATGCGATCGCGGGTGCGCATCGAGGTCGTGCCCGCGACGTGGAAGACGCGGTCCACCCCCTGCATGGCCCTCCGCACCGAATCGCGGTCGGTCACGTCCCCGATGGCGCGTTCGAACTCGATGCCCTCGAGCGGATCGAGGTTGCTGCTCTCGCGCACGAGCAGACGGAGCTCGTCCCCCCGCCGCTCAAGCTCCGTTGCCAGGTGGAGGCCGACAAAGCCCGTCCCGCCCGTGACGAGCGTCTTCGCCATAGGGCAGGCATGCTAGAACGCCCGCAATGCCCTCGACTGCGGTCGTCGCCGACACGACCTCTTATCTGCCGCCTGAACTCATCGAGCAGCACGACGTCCACCTCGTCAGCCTCTACGTCGGCATCGAGGGCGAGCAGGAGAAGGAGTCCGAGATCGACGACCTCAGGGGCTTCTACGAGCGCCTCCGTGCCTCGGACAAGCAGGTGATGACCTCGCAGCCCTCGGTCGGCGACTTCATCTCCGTCTACGAGCCGCTGCTCGCCGAGGGCAGGGAGATCGTCTCGATCCACCTCTCCGCGGGGATATCCGGCACGTACGAGTCGGCCATGCAGGCGCGGGAGAGGCTCACGGCCGACGGCAAGGGCGGCGAGCGGATCGTGGTCTGCGACTCGCGCACCGGCTGCGGCGGGATGGGGCTGATGATCCTCGCGGCCGCCAACGCGGCGGAGCGCGGCGCGAACGCGGCGGAGGCGAATGAGGTCGCCGAACGCCTTCGTCAGGAGCTCAAGATCTGGTTTGCCGTCGACACGCTCGACTACCTGCGCCGCGGCGGGCGAATCGGCGCGGCGCGCCACTGGATCGGAACCACTCTCAAGATCAAGCCGATCCTGACGCTGGAGGACGAGATCACGCCCATCGAGCGGGTCCGGACGCGCAGCAGGGCCTTTGAGCGGCTGCTCGACTACGCCCGCCAGCGCCACGAGGACGGAGCGGACGCCTGGGTCGTGCAGCACGTGCAGGATCCGGAGAACGCCGAGCGGCTCGTCGAGGCCTGCCGGCCGGTCTTCGGCAGGGATCCGGTGTTCACCTCGGAGGTCGGGCCCGTGATCGGCGCGCACGTCGGCCCCGGGCTGCTCGGCGTCGGCGGCGTTTCGAGGAAGGCACTCGAAGCTGACGCCCCCGGCTGAGCCGCCCGAGGTCCTCTTCGTCTGCGTTCACAACGCCGGGCGCAGTCAGATGGCCGCGGCACTGCTGCAGCGGCAGGCAGGTGACCGGGTGAGGATCCGCTCCGCGGGGAGCGAGCCGGCGGACCGGCTGAATCCGGCGGTCGTCGAGGCCATGAAGGAGATCGGAATCGACATCTTCGCCGAGCAGCCGAAGAGGCTGGCGGACGACATGGTCCGCGAGGCCGACGTCGTGATCACAATGAGCTGTGGCGACGCCTGCCCCGTCTACACCGGCAAGCGCTACGAGGACTGGGACCTCGAGGACCCGGCGGGCCAGGACCTGGAAACGGTCAGGGGAATCCGCGATGAGATCTCGCGGCGGATCGAAGCACTCGCCAGCACATTGACGGGTCGCTCCTCGGCTTCGCCTGCGGAGCGCCCTCGCACCTAGCGACGGCGCCTGAGCGCGATCACGATCGCGAAGCCGATCACCGCCGCGCCCACCGCGAGCTCGGTCTGGTGCTCCCGGATCTGGCGCTTGACGTCGGTCACCTGGACCCAGCGATGGCGCAGGGCGTCGACCGAGCGCGAGAGCTCCTCGCGCTGCTGGACGATGTCGCTGCGGATCTGCTCGGCCGACCGCGTTCCGGGCGGCGGGGGCGTCCAGCGCCCATTGCCGCCGGTTTGAACCGTCCGGCCCGCCGGGGTGGATGCGAGGGTGCGCGTCAGCGCGACCCGTCTAAACATGGTGCTCCTCCTCTCCGAAGGCCGCCTTGATCTCCTTGGCCTCCTCGATGGCCATGTCGGGTGTGGGCGGTGCCGCGCGCTTGAAGGCGCGCCAGGCGAACAGGCCCGCGGCGGCCCCGATCAGCAGGAACACAGCGGCCTCCACGAAGAAGCCGGCCCAGAAGTTGTCGAACACGAGGTCGTTCAGGAGCCAGGCGATCCCGTGCATGATCAGGAACAGCGCCAGCAGCGCGAAGATCCCGGCGGCCAGCCCGGCGACCGAACCGCGCAACAGGCGGTTGACCTTCTCGGTGACCTCGGTCTTGGCGAGCTCGATCTCCTCGCGGATGAGAACCGAGGCGCGGTCCGATACCTCGAAGACCAGCTCGCCCACGCTCATTTCCTCGGGGGCCCTGGCACCGTTGCCGGGCGCCTCGGTTCGCGGCGCCGTCGATCGGGTCTCGGTGTCCGGCCCTGCGGCGGCGGATCCTGCGGTGCCGGATCCCGTGGTGGTCGACCCTGTGCTGGGCTTGGGCTCGCCGTCGGTCACTCGGGCGGATCCTCCTTGAAGAGTCGCCGCCAGATCACCTCGGAGAGACGGTGCGCTGCCACGGTCGCGAGGGCGCCGGTCGCGGCGAGCATCCCCGCCCAGATCAGTCGCCTCAGGATGTCGCTCTGCATGCTCTGATCCTTTCAAACGGATTGCGCCCAGTCGGCGCACCCTCGCATGACGTGGTCTCGCGGTACCCGCGCTATTGCGAGGAGTAAACCAACTCAGCGCCGCTCCCGTTCGCCTGCTCCGCCCCACGCTCGGCGTAGGCGGCCCAGCGCTCGAAGAATGTGCGGTAGACCGCGTGCGTCCACTGCGGGTCCGCAGCGTCGAGCAGGCCGTGCGAGCCGGCGGGGAGGATCCAGACCCGGACCAGGTCGTTGTCCTTCGCCGCCTCCGCGAGCATCCGTCCCTGCTCGACCTTGACGATGTAGTCGTCCTCGGGATGGAGGATGAGCAGCGGTACCTTCGCGTTGCGGACGTGGTCGACGCCGCGGGCGTGCGTCCAGATCTCGTCCGCACTGACGCCGTAGTAGGGGGCGGAGACGAACTCCATGACGCGATTCATGTCCTCCGCCTCCGGCGGCCACCGACCCGACCGCACCCGCGAGATCAGCGCCGCCTCGAAGGCGCGGTGCAGCAGGTAACGAGGGTGGTCGCGAGGAACGTCCTCGGAGAGGCGGGCCCAGGCCTCCTTCGGCACGGCCGGCGGCGAGACGGCCAGGATCCCGCCGTCGAGATCTCTCGGCGTCGCCTCCTGGTCGGAGGCGTTGAGCACGGAGCTCCCGCCGAGCGAGATGCCGAGCGCACCGACGCTGGTCGAGCCGAGCTCCTTCATGTACGAGGCGAGGGCGAGGATGTCCAGGCCCTCCTTCCAGCCGGCCGTGGAGGGCGCCGGGCTGGTCAGCTCCGTCATGCCGAAGCTGCGCAGATCGAGCGCGGCGACGTTGAACCCCCACTCGTAGAACGCCCGCACCGCGATCTGACGGACGTAGTCGAAGCGGCTCGAGGTGAAGAGCCCGTGGACGACGATCAGGGCCGGTCGCGCGGCCTCCTGGACGGCGATCGAGGCCGCGATCCGCTCGCCGTCCGCACCCTCGACGATGTGGTCCTGGAACTGGCCGGGGTAGCGATAGCCGATCACCGCGCCCTCGCGGTGCTGGGCGACGACGAAATTGGAGATGTCGGCGAAGCCACGGCGAAGCTCGGCGAAATCGGAGTGGCGGAGGTGGTTCGGGATGGCCTCGAGATCGGCCATCACAGCCTCCATCGTCCGTTCGCGCTCGCGAGGAACCGGCAGCGGCCGGGTGGCGCGCCGCTCCAACGCCCGGAGGAAGTCGCGGACTCGGCCGCCGACCAGCTGGCCGAAGAGCCAGAGGGGCAGCAGGATGATCCCGGCCAGGACGTTGGCGAGCTTCGCGGCCCCGTGCAGGACCCGGTCCTGTCGCTCGGTCCTGGCCAGCCCTTCCCACATATGGGCTAGCCGGCCACCGCGTCGCTGACGGGGCGCGGCTCGAGGCCGTCGCAGATCGTCTCGATCACCAGCTGCTTGGCCCGCTCGAAGTCGGCGTCGGTGCCGGGGATCGAGCCGAAGATCCAGCCCGTGAGCAGCTGCTCGATCGCCCCGTAGAAGACCATCGCCGCGAAGTTCGGGTCGACGTCATCGCGGAACTCACCCTTTGCCTGCGCGTCGGAGACGATCTCCGCGACGAGGTCGTACGCCCGCCGGATCTCCGGCAGGTGGGTCTGTCCGAAGGAGTTCGCCGCCCGGGTGACCTCGACGATGATCACCTTCATCAGCTCCGGCTCGTGCCGGTAGGACTCGATGATGAAGTTGGCCACACCGGCGAGCTTGTCCCGCGGGGGAACGTCGCTCGCGCGGATCTCCTGGCTGGCCTCGACCAG
>DATAPB010000197.1:0-28548 GCA_036265435.1 Solirubrobacterales bacterium
GCCGTGGCCGTCAGGGCGAGGCGGACCGGGGCCTCGAGAGCGTCGGCCTGGGCGCCGAGGCGCAGGTAGTCGGGCCGGAAGTCCCGACCCCACTGGCTGATCAGGTGCGCCTCGTCCACCACGAACAGCCCCGGTTGCGCACGCCGCAGCGCGTCAATCGTCTCGCCGTTTGACAGCTGCTCGGGGGAGAGGAACACGTATTCCTCGGGCCGGCAGGCAGCCGCGAGCGCTTCTCTGTGCTCCTGCGCTGATTGCTTCGAATTCAGGACCGTGGCCGACAACCCGGCGCTTTGCAGGTGGGCGAGCTGGTCGTCCTGCAAGGCGATCAACGGCGAGACCACCACCGTCGGACCGGACCGGACCATGCCCGCGAGCTCATAGATCGCCGACTTGCCGCCGCCGGTCGGCAACACGGCGAGGACGTCCCGCCCGGAAGCCGCCGCTGTGGCCGCGGAGAGCTGCCCGGGCCGGAGCTGGACGAAGCCGAGCCGCTCCCGGGCGAGCTCGCGAATCGAGTCCGCCCGCTCGACCAGATCGTCCTTGGCCGACATCTGATCGAGACCATAGAGACGCGGCCACGGGACGAAGCGATTCGCCATGATCGGCGCACGGATGGCTCGCTTCGTCGTCCAGCAGCACGATGCCACCACCCTCCACTTCGACCTGCGTCTCGAGATCGGCGAAGTGCTCCGCTCATGGGCGGTCCCGAAGGGCCCCTCCCTGGATCCGGCCGTCCGACGGCTGGCCGTTCCGGTTGAGGACCATGACCTCTCGGCCGGGGAGTTCGAGGGGCGTCACGAGCACGCCGCTCGCGGCAGCGGCGCCGTCATCGTCTGGGACGAGGGAGAGGTCGAGATCCTCCGAGATGCGCCCGACCACCTTTCCTTCGTTCTTCACGGCGAGAAGCTCGCCGGTCGCTTCGCCCTGACGAAGACCGGCGAGCGTCGCTGGATCCTCGTCAAGGCGAAGGACGAGCACGCGCGCCCCGGATCTGACGTCGTGGCCGAGCACCCAGCCAGCGTTCGCAGCGGCAAGACCTGGCAGGACATAGCCGTCGAGCGCGAGGCCGACGGCTAAGACTCGGCGAGGCTTGGGAGCGCGCCCTCGGCGACGGCGCGTGTAACCCGATCGTGGTCGTCTTCGTTCTGGTCGGCGTAGGCGAGGGAGAAGGACTCGATCGCGCGGTCGAAGCGATCCGACTCGCCGAGATACCCGGCGATCATCGGGGCCCGTCCCGTGCGGGCGTGCGCCCGTGCCAGCGCCCAGCCGCACAGGGCCGCATACCGTTCGAGTTGACGCGGTTTCATCCCGGGGATGTCCATGTCTCCCTTCATGTCTCGTAGCTGGCGCACGTAGTACTGCTTCGGCGTCACGCGGTCCGAGCCGACTGCGGTCGTCCAGCCGAGGAAGGGATCACCGGCGGCCTGCATCAGCCGCTGTCCAGCTACCACGCGCTCACCTTGGTGCTCGTAGATGCTCGCGCCGGCGTACGGCGCCAGGACCGACTCCTGCGCCTCCTTGACCTGGAGGAACAGCGGCGCTCCTCGCGTGTCGCCCATCAAGAGCAGCACGAACGCCTCGGTCCCCACGGAGCCCACGCCGACGACCTTGCGTGCGAAATCGGCGAACCAGTGGCGGTTGACCACCTCACGCAGCTCGACCGGGAGGGTGCCTTCGTAGTCAGCCATCGCCTCCCGTAGGACCTCTCTCATCTCGGAGTGCTCTTCGACTGGCACTCGCACGATCAGCGGCGGCGCGGACTGGATGCGGTACTCGCCGTCGACCTTGTGACAGAGCTTCGCGAGCGCGTGCACGCTCGTCCTCCTCTTCGCCTTCTCGATCAAACGGTGGCGCTGGCGCACGTCGGCCGCGGACTCAACGGCGTCATAGATTCGAACCAGGCCGTCGACGTCGATCCGCGAGTACCAGACGTCGAGGAAGGTCATGCCGGCAAAGCGCTGCATCTGAGTGCGGTAGGCCCTCGCCGAGCCACGCGCCGCCGCACGTCCTCGCGAATCGGCGAAACCGTGATCGCGGGCGGCGACAACCACGCTCGCGGCCAACCGCTTGACGTCCCACTCGAACGAGGCGGGCAGCGTCTCGTCGAAGTCGTTCACGTCGAACACCAGGCGCCGATCGGGCGCGGCGAAGAGGCCGAAGTTCAGCAGGTGGGCGTCGCCGCACGCCTGCACCCGGATGTCCGTCGTCGGCGTGTGGCCGAGATCCCAGGCCATCGCCGCCGCGGCTCCGCGGAAGTACTGAAACTGGGTTTCCGCCATCCTTGCATGGCGGATCCCGACGATGTCAGGCACGCGCCTAGCGGCCTGCTCCTGCAGAACGGCGACGGGGTCCGGCCGGTCGGGCGGCGGATTCCACTCCGCGTGGCTCGAGCGGCTGGCAAGCTTGCGTCGCGCACGACCCAGCCGGCGCCACTCCTCCGGGGCCAACACCGCGTGCGGCGGGGAGACGATCCCGGGGGTGAGCCTGGCCACGCGCCGAGTATGGCACCGGCGGCCCTTAACGCTTGACTGTCACCCGCAACGCCTTGTTCGGCTTCGTCGTCGCAGTCATCGGCCTCTTTCAATCCTTTGTTCGAGGTTGATCGAGCTACCGGGGAGTCACGCAGAGGAGGTGACCTGCTCGGCCGCCCGCCGACCGCTCCGCAGCGCCCCCTCCATCAGCCCGTGCCACTCCCCGGCGGTGTGCTCGCCGGCGAAGAACAGCGGTCCGATCGGCCGTGCCAGGTCATCGTCGCGGAGGGGCGATGAGATCGTGCGGGCCGAGTAGGAGCCCCCCACCCACGGATCGTCGTCCCAGCTCGAGAGCAGGGCGCCCTCGGGTTCGAGGTCGAGGTCCTGGCGAAGCGAGACCAGGGCGGCGATCCAGCGCTCCACGTCGTCCGAGCCGCCGAGGGCCTCGATCGCGGACATCGTGCCCGTGTAGCCGACCAGGAAGGGAGCGGGCTCCTCATCCGCGCCGAGTTGCGTGTAGGTCCAGAAGCGCCCGGCCACGGACATGATCGCGCTGGGCGGCGCGGGCGAGCGCAGGCGCAGGAAGAGCTTCGAGTTCTGCCCGTAGGTGACCGCGCTCAGCGCGTCGGCGGTCGGGCCTTCCAGCGGAGGATCAAACTCGATCTCGGCGAGCGGCCCGGTGGGGATCGCGACCACGGCCGCGTCCGCCTCGATCTCGTCCCGATCGGTCACGGCGTTCACCCCTCTGTCCGACCAGCGCACCTTTCGCACCGGGGACGAGAGGTGCACGGCATCTCCGAGCGCGCCCGCCAGCGCGTCGGCGAGCCGCATGTTGCCGCCCTCCAGCGTGTGATTGTCGAAATCGCCGAAGGTCGACGCTCCCTCGTCGAGCACCGACGCCTCGAGGTCGTCGACGGGGTGGCCGTTCGAAATCGAGACGCGCGTCCGAATCAGCGCCTCGACCGACGGGTCGAGACCCAGTGCGGCGATCACGTCGGCAGCGCTTTCCGCGTCCGAGATCCGGCTGTCGGCGATGCGGGCGAAGGCATCCTCGAGGTCGGCCTGGGGGACGGCCTCGTCGCCGACTGGCACGCGCCGCCCGTACGGCGTCCCCTTGAGCACCAGCGGGATCCCGAAGCGCGCGGCCAGAGCTCCCATCTCCTCGTAGCCCGGCAGGATGAACTCGGCGCCCCGCTCGACAACGGCCCCCTCCCCGAACGGCACCGACCAGACGCGGCCTCCCACGCGGTCGCGCGCCTCCAGCACCGTCACCTCAGTCCCGCCGTCCCGCAGGGCATCGGCGGCGGCCAGGCCCGCGAAGCCGGCGCCGATGACGACGACCCGCTTCATTCCTCTCCCCGTTGCTCACTCCTCACGAACTGGATCCTCTCAGGCCTGACGGTCCGGGTAGGCTGACGCCCACGGAGGGACAGGACGCCACGGAGCTGCTCGACATCGCCGTCTCCGAGGACGGAGGCGTGCGCATACTGCGCCTCGAGGGCGAGCTCGACATGGCGGGGGTGGATCAGTTCGAGCGACTGCTCGCCGCCGACCGGCCGCCGGAGAAGGCGACATTCGTCGTCGACCTCCGCGCACTGACCTTCATCGACTCGTCCGGGCTGCGGGCGCTGATCATGGCCGATCAGCGAGTCCGAGATGGAGGTGGGCGCTTCGTCGTCGTCCGCGCCACGGATCGGGTCAACGAGGTGCTCGAGATGACCGGGGTCGCGCAGCGAATCGAGCTCGTGGACGAGCCGCCGGCGACCTAGCCGTCGCCGGGCAACGGGCGTTCGGCCAGGATCAGGTCCATTTCGAGCCACACCCGGGTCATCTCTCCCTCGCGATCTACACCCCACCGGTCGGCGAGCCGCTCCGTCAGGAACAGTCCCCAGCCGCCGGCCGCCCCTCGATCCGGCTCCGTGATCTCGGGTTCGAACCCGGGTCCAGGATCGGTCACCTCGACGCGAAGCATCCGATCCGAGCGCTCGACCCGGAGGCCAATCCGGCTGTCCGGCGAAAGCCGGGCGTGGCGGACGCAGTTCGTGACCAGTTCGCTGACCAGCAGGCGCAGATCCATATAGACCTGAAAGGCGAGCGCGCTCGCAAGGGGGGCCAGCGCCTCGCGCGCCTCGGCGGGGCTTCCCGGGCCCGGCTCCAGCTCGACCGCCACGGATCCGCCCGGGGTCGGCGGCACCTGTTCGCCGACGGGCTGCCCAGAGTGGACACGACGCAGGACGACCACCGCAACGTCGTCGTCGGCCTTGCCGTCCTCGGCCTGGGCCAGCCCGCCGAGACGGGCCGCCGTCTCGCTCGCGCTGGCGCCGGCGTTCGCCCGCAGCAGCTCCCTGATGCGGCCGGGCGCGTCATCGTCGGGATCGCGCCGCTCCGCGAGCCCATCGGTGAAGAGGACGAGCGCGTCCCCGGCATTCAGCTCGAGGCGCTGATCGACCAGCTCCGGTTCCTCGTAGATGCCGAGCAGCATCCCTCCTTCGCCGACCACCTCCTCGACCTCACCGCCGGCACGAACCAGCAGCGGAGGTGGATGCCCGCCATTGCTGAGCGCCACCCCGTGGCCGTTGCTCCCGACGTCGAGCTGCACCAGGACCGCGGTCATGAAGCGGTGGTCGGATCTCTGCTCGAGGATGGCTTCGTTGAGCGCCTCGAGCGCGTCGCTCGGACCGTCCGCCTGACGGCCGACAGCCCTCAGGGTGTAGCGGGCGAGCGCGGTCAGCGAGGCGGCCTCGGGCCCCTTGCCGCAGACGTCGCCGATCACCGCCACCCAGCGGCCGGGGCTCGCGTTGAACACGTCGTAGAAGTCCCCGCCGGCCTCCTGTCCCTTCATCCCGGCGCGATACCAGCCGGCTGCCTCGAACTCGGGGATCTCGGGAAGCTGGGGAGGCAGCAGCTCCGCCTGCAGGTCGTGCGCCAGGTGTTCCGCTCGGCGCTCGGCCTGTCTGCGCTGATGGGTGACGATCGCCAGGATCAGGCCCGTCAGGCCCACGATCGCCGAGAAGGTCTGGGCGAGGAGGAGGCCGTCGTCCTGGGCGCGCCGGAAAAACGGTCCCGAGTCATTGCCCGTGAAGGTCACTGCGATGATCGCGAAGGTCAGGGCGGCGAGGGTCGCCCCGGGCTGCAGGAACCTGAGGGCTGCCCAGACAACGATCGGGAACGCCAGATAGGTGGCGGGAACGTCATTGGCGAAGACCACCAGCTCGATGCCGACGAGAGACACAATCAGGGCAATCGCCTCGAGGGCGCTTCCCGGCAGATCGCGATAGGGCCAGTGGGTGACGAGCACGAAGATCGCGGATGCAACGAGGAGATCGCCTCCCATGTCTCCGAGCCACCACAGGCGCCACGTCGTGAGCGTGCTCTCGGAGAGGGAGTCCCCGATGCTGAGGCTGGCAACGCCGATCGTCGCGCTGATCGCAGTGCTGATCACCGCGCCGAACACGACCAGCACGAAGAGGTCGCGAAGCCTCAGCAGCGTGGGCCGGAAGTCGAATCGCTCGAGCAGCCACGCTCCCACCGCGGCCTCCAGCGTGTTTCCCACGGCGATTCCGGCGGCCGTGTAGACCGGCACGTCGGTGGTGACGTTGGCGAGAAAGGCGCCCAGCAGGACACCCGGCCACAGATTCCGGCCCCAGAGGAACAGGGCGGCGAGCGCGATCCCGGTCGGCGGCCAGACGGCCGTGACGCTCTCGTTGGAGAAGGCGAGCGCTAGGCCGAGCTTCGCCGAGCCGAAGTACGCGGCCGCGAGAGCCAGCACCCATACCCATCGGGAGTCGGCCAGTCCCCCTGATCGGCTCGGCGCAGCGGTCACACCACAGGTGAATGTATCCGAGCGTCCACGCAGGCGACACCACTGACGTAAGGTCGCGCGCGTGCGCGAGGTCAGACCGTGAGCACGTGGGTGCCGGGCGCGGGGGGCTCGGGGTTCGGGATCGAGCATCTCCCACTCGGGGTGATCCGCGTCCCGGGAGGACCCGCGCGCGTGGCGGTCCGGATCGGAGATCACGGACTGGCACTGGCGCCGCTGGCGTCGGCGGGACTGCTGGACGAGCCCGCTCCCGATGCCCGGGCGCTCCGCAGGGCGCTCGAGGCGCCGACCCTCAATCAGCTGCTCGATCTGGGGCGGCCGGCCTGGTCAGGGCTGCGGACCCGCCTGACCGAGCTGCTCACCGCCGATAACAGCGAGGTCGCGGACGCCGGCCTCGCCGAGTCCCTTATCCCGCTCGCCGATGCCGAGCTGCTCCTGCCGGTCGAGGTCGGCGACTACGTCGACTTCTACTCCTCGATCGAGCACGCCTCGAACGTCGGCCGGCTGATGCGACCGGACGACGAGCCGCTCTTCCCCAACTGGCGGCACCACCCGGTCGGCTACCACGGCCGCGCCGCCAACCTGGTCGTGAGCGGCACCCCGGTCCCGCGCCCGGTCGGCCAGATCGGGCCGGAGCATCGCGGCACGCAGCCCGACTTCGGGCCGGAGCCGAAGCTGGACTTCGAGCTCGAACTCGGCTTCGTCTGCGGCACTGGACCAGAGGACGGCGGACCGATCCCAACCGACGCCGCGGCCGAGCACATCTACGGCTTCCTGCTCGTCAACGACTGGAGCGCCCGCTCCATCCAGGCCTGGGAGTACCGGCCGCTCGGGCCCTTCCTCGGCAAGGCGTTCGCGACCTCGGTGGCCGCCTGGATCACGCCGCTGGAGGCGCTCGAGCCGTTCCGCGTTCCCGGTCGCGAACAGGACCCGGCACCGCTCCCGTACCTGCGCACCGACCATCGCTGGGCGCTCGACCTCGAGCTTGACGTGGAGCTCGTCCCGGCAGGGTCGGGCGAGGCCGCGACGATCAGCCGCACCAATGCCCGCGACCTCTACTGGAGCGCAGCGCAGCAGCTCGCCCACGTCACCCACGCCGGCGCCCGGGTCCGCGCCGGCGACCTGTTCGCCTCCGGCACGATCTCGGGCTCCGAACCGGGGACGCAGGGCTGCCTGCTCGAGCTCACGCGCGACGGCCGGGAGCCGCTGAGCGTGGGGAACGCGAAGCGGACCTTCCTCGAGGACGGCGACGAGCTCGTCCTGCGCGGCGCCGGGGCCCCGGGCGAGGGCCGGCCGGCGATCAGCCTGGCGGAGGTCAGCGGCCGAATCCTGCCAGCACCGAACGCCCCGGGTATCCCCCTGTAGACCCCACGACGTTTCGAGCCCTCGCCCGCCGCCACGCGGCGCAGAAAGCGACCCGACTAGTCGGCGTTGGCTAGCCGGTTGTGCTCTGCGCCACGGGCGACGGCGAGCCCTCGCGCCACGAATACGCGTAGTCCGGGTCGTCCAGCTCCCGGGCGAACGTCGTGAGCATCATCGGCGCGAAGGTGTCCCACATCACCGCCAGCTCCTCGGTGCGCCGTGCGCCGAGGGCCTTCTCGACCAGGCCCGGTTGCGGCCCGTGCGGCAGTCCGGAGGGGTGGACCGTGATCGAGCCGATCTCGATCCCCTTCCGCGAGCCGAACTCGCCGGAGACGTAATAGATCATCTCCTCCGACTGCAGGTTCGAGTGGTGGTAGGGCAGCGGGACCGCCTCGGGGTCGTAGTCGAGCTCCCGCGGGCAGAACGAGCAGACCACGAAGTTCGGCCCCTGGAACGTCTGGTGGGTGGGCGGCGGCAGATGGATCCTGCCGGTCCTCGGCTCGAAATCGTGGATGTTGAACGTGTACGGATAGACGTAGCCGTCCCAGCCGACGACGTCGAGCGGGTGGTAGTCGAGGCGGTAGTGCTGGAGGCCGCCCCGCACCCGCAGGATCAGCTCGAAATCCCCTCCCTCACGATGCGTTTCGAGCGTCACCGGCGGGTGCAGGTCGCGGTGGGAGAAGGGGGCGGATTCGAGCAACTGTCCGTACCGGTTTCGGTAGCGGTTGGGGGTCTCGAACTCGCCCGGTGTGTGAAGTGTGAGCAGCAGCTGGTCGTCTCCCTCGAAGCGGAAGCGGTAGGTGGTGCCACGGGGGATGACGATGTAGTCGTGCTGGCGGTAGGGGAGGGCGCCGAAGATCGTCTCGAGCTCCCCCAAGCCCTCGTGCACGAAGATCAGCTCATCGCCCTCGCCGTTCCGGTAGAAGGCCTCGGTCTCCTCGGCCGGCCGGCAGAGGGAGACCTCGAGGTCGCTGTTCCACATCAGGCAGCGGCGGCCCGTGATCGGGTCGCCCCCGGCCGAGATGCCGCCGGTCTCGAGATGGCGGTGGACATGAGCGTCCGGCACCCACTCCTCGTGGACGATCGGCTCGAACTCGCCGGCCTCCAGGATCCGGCAGGGCGAGGTGTGGTGGTAGAGGATCGACTCATTGCCGGAGAAGCCCTCGAGCCCCATCACCTCCTCGACCAGCAGCTGTCCGTTGGTGCGGAACTGCGTGTGCCGCTTCCGCGGCAGCTCTCCCAGCCGGTGGTACCTCACAGGTTGCCCCTCCTCCCCTGCTCGCGCTCGATCGCTTCGAACAGCGCCTTGAAGTTGCCCTCGCCGAAGCCACGGGCGCCGTGCCGCTCGATCACCTCGATGAAGAGCGTTGGGCGGTTCGAGAGCGGCTTGCCGAAGATCTGCAGCAGGTAGCCCTCGTCGTCGCGGTCGGCAAGGATGCCGAGCTCGCCGAGGTCGGCGAGGTCCTCATCGATCTCCCCGATCCGCTCCGGCAGCTCCTGGTAGTAGCTCTCGGGCGTCTTCAGGAACTCGACGCCGCGGCTCTGAAGCTCGCGGACGGTGCCGACGATGTCCGTGGTGGCGAGGGCGAGGTGCTGGACTCCGGGCCCGCCGTAGAACTCGAGGTACTCCTCGATCTGCGACTTGCGCTGGCCCTCGGCGGGCTCGTTGATCGGGAACTTGATCCGGCCCTTGCCGTCAGCCATGACCTTCGACATCAGCGCCGAGTACTCGGTGGAGATGTCCTCGTCTGAGAACCGGATCATCTCGGTGAAGCCGAAGACGCGCTCGTAGTAGTCGACCCACTCCTCCATCCGCCCGAGCTCGACGTTGCCGACGACGTGGTCGATGCCCTTGAAGAAGTCGCCCTCCTCGCCCCCCTCGCGCGATTCGAAGCCGGGCAGGAAAGCGCCCCCGTAGCCGTCGCGCTCGACGAAGGTGTGCACGGTCTCGCCGTAGGTTGCGATCGTTGCCAGCCGCACGACGCCGCGCTCGTCGGACTCCTCGTGCGGCTCCTCGACCCCGCGGGCGCCGCGCCGGACAGCGATCCGGTAGGCGTCCTCGGCGTCGGGAACCGACAGGCCGACCACCTTGACGCCGTCGCCATGCTCAGCGATGTGGCGGGCGATCTCGTTGCTGCCGTGCAGAGGCGTGGTGAGGAGGAATCGGATCCGGCCTTGCTCGACCACGTGGCTGGCCCGGTCCCGCATCCCGGTCTCGAGGCCGGCGTAGGCGGTCTCGCGGAAGCCGAGTGCGTGGGTGAAGTAGTGGGTCGCTTGGACCCCGTTGCCGACGTAGAGCTCGATGTGGTCGATGCCGAGCAGCGGCATCTCGTCGTTCTTCGGGACGGGCGGCGTCGCGATGCGAGACCCCGCGTCCCGTGCCGTCTTCACCTCCATGCGCTCTCCTCCTGACCGGGTTGCGTGGCGAGTTCTTGACTCGTTGTTTATGATTCCCGCGTGAGGAGGGGTTCACAAGCCCGATTCGTTGCGTAATCGGCCCAAATATGGCGATTGCCGACAAAATCGACCAGCAGATCATTGCGCTGCTCCGCGAGAACGCCCGCCGCTCCTACGAGGACATCGGCAAGCGGGTCTCGCTTTCGGCGCCCGCGGTGAAGCGTCGCGTGGACCGGCTGGAGGCCGAGGGAGTGATCCGCGGCTACACCGCGACGGTCGAGCCGACCGCATTCGGCTGGCACAGCCACGCCTTCGTTGAGCTCTTCTGCGAGGGGCGGATCTCGGGCGCCGAGGTGAGCGCGGCGGTCTCCAAGCATCCCGAGGTCGAGGGCGCCTACACGGTCGCCGGCGGTGCGAGCGCAATCCTGCACGTGCGCGCCACGGACACCCAGCATCTCGAGGAGGCGCTCGAGCGGATCAGGGAGACGCCCGGCGTCCTCCGGACCGAGACACAGGTCGTGCTCTCGACCCTCTTCGAGCGCCCGGTGACGAATGGGCGCGTGACACCCAGGGAACGACGCTGATCGGGGGAGCGCGGTCGACCAGGTAAGCGACTTGAAGCTCCAGCACCTCGTCGAGCTCTCCAAGCTCGGCGACGGGTGCGCCCAGCTCGAGTCCGAGCTCGAGGCCTGGCTCGGCGCCCACGACGTCGTCTTCGACGGACACACGATCCCGTTCGTGCTGATGCCGCACTTCGTCAGCCCGCGGCAGGTGCGACGTGTGCGGATGGCGGTCGAGTCGCTCTGTGCCGTGCTCAACCGCTTCTGCGAGGCCTACCCCGAGGACGAGCGCCTTCAGAGGGAGCTCGCGCTCCCCTCCTTCGAGGACTCGCTGGTCCGGGTCGCCCCCGGCTACCCCCGGCCGCTGCGGATCTGCCGGCTCGACGCCTTCCTTTCCGGGGACACGGTCAAGTTTCTCGAGTTCAACGCCGATTCGCCGGCCGGGATCGGCTACACCGACGTGCTCCACGAGGGCATCAGACGGACGATCGCGCTGCCGCGGGTGGAGGGCGAGTTCGACACCGCCTACGAGCCGATGCTGCCCGTCCTGATCCAGACCCTCCGCGACGCCTACGCGGCAATGCGCGCGGGGCGGCGCGATGGGCCCGAGCTTCCCGAAGCGCCCCGGCTCGCGCTGGTCGACGTCCCCGGCAGCCCCTCGGTGCCCGAGTTTCGGATCATCTGTGGCGCCGCGCTGAAGGCGGGACTCGACGCAATCCACGTGACCACCGACCAGCTCGCGTACGACGGCTCCGTCCTGCGGGCCGGAGGCGAGCCGGTGCACCTCGTCTACCGCCGGGCAATGATCGACGACCTCTCCGAGGGCGACCTGACCGCGGCCTACCGGGACAGCGCGGTCTGCGTCGTCAACCCGCCGAGCGCCCGGGTGGCGAACAACAAGAAGCTGATGGCCCTGCTCGAGGACCCGCGCTTCGCGCACCTGGTCGAGCCGCGCGAGGCCGAGGTGATCGCGGCCACCGTTCCCTGGACGCGGATCCTTCGCCCCGGCAGGGTGTCCTACGGGCAGTGGGTCGTCGACCTGCTGGATTTCGTCTCCGACAACCGTGCCCGTCTCGTCCTGAAGCCGGCCTCCGAGTACGGCGGCCACGACGTCGCCCTCGGAATCGAGACGGATCAGGGGGAGTGGGACGGGATCGTCGAGCAGCACGCCGAGGCGGGCGACTTCATCGTCCAGGAGTACGTGCCCGTGCCCGAGGAGATGTTCCCGACGGTCGAGGACGGGCACGTGCAGATGCGCCTCAAGCACTTCAACATCAACCCGTTCGGGATCGGCGGACGCTACGCGGGGATGATCACCCGCATCTCGGACCGGGCGGTGATCAACGTCTCCGCCGGTGGCGGCCTGCTGCCGAGCGTGGTCGGCCGCCACAGTCGACGTTTGCTCGCCGATCAGGAGGGTGATGAGGACATCAGAGAGGAGGAGGGATCCACGCATGGCACGGCCGCCTGACGAGCTCCGCCTCGGCTACGACGTCGACGAGAACGCCATCCGGTTCTCGAACTACTTCCACCTGCTCCGCGAGCTGGTCCACCTCTCCGCGGGCTGGCTCCCGCTCGCGCCGGAGTTCGAGGTCAAGTACGCGCTCGGCGACCACCTCCATGACGACGCCCGCGCGATCAGCAAGGTCCGCCGCCGCCTCTACGAGCTTCGGCATCCGAGCGACTACCCCGGCGCCCCGGCGGAGGAGCTGGCGGAACTGCTCGACCGCCTCGGCCACGCGGAGACCGCGGGCGAATACGTCGCGGTCGCCTACGGGGAGGCGAAGCCGGCGCTGCTGCGGGCCTTTCGCGTTCACCTCGAGCGCCTCGACCCGGTCTCGGACGAGCCGTCGCTGCGGCTACTCACCCAGCTCGCCTCCCGCCAGGAGCGCCACCTCGCGGAGCTCGGTCCCGGCGCCGACGGGCCCCTGCCCGTGATCGACGACCTCGGAGCGCTCCCGATCCAGCTGAAGACCGAGCCCCGCGCGCTCCGCGTCATGCCCGCTCTCGAGGAGCCGGCCCGCGACGACTTCGTCGAGGTGACCGCCGAGGGCGACCCCTTCCTGGCCCGCGAGCTCTACGTCAACGACCCGGAGGAGAACCACGTACCGGTCGAGCCCGATGAGCAGCGCCACTTCTTCCATGCGCTGATGGATGCCGAAATCTGCGCCGCCGAGCTGATGGCCCGCAACTCGCACGAGCACCCGGAGATGCCCTGGGAGTTCCACGTCGACATGGCGCGGCAGACCTGGGACGAGATGCGCCACGCCCGGCTGCACTCGCTGCTCATGCCGAAGGAGCTCGGCTGTGCCTGGGGCGACTACCCGCTCGGCTTCTCCTACTTCCGCTCCGTCTACGCGCACGACCTGCTCGGCCGCCTCGCCCTCTTCAACTCGACCTCCGAGCAGAAGGCGATGTGGCGCCACTCCCACCGCCGCAAGGTGTTGGTCAAGCGCGGCCAGGAGCAGATAGCGCAGGTCTTCGACTATCTGCTCGCGGATGAGGTGCCGCACGTCCACAACGGCACGCGCTGGGGCACCTACCTGTGCGGCGGCGACGAATCCGCCTACAAGCGCAAGATCAGGGAGCTCCGCGAGGGCCTCGACGAGACCGGCGCCCCGACCGGCGAGCCGCAGGCGGCATAAGCGTCGAGCCGGTGTACCCGGTCATCGCTGACCGCCGTACATCTCGGCGACCGTGAAGGCCAGGTCAAGCGCTTGACGCCGATTGAGTCGCGGGTCGCATGCCGTCTCGTAGCGGTCCTGCAGCTCGTCCTGGACGATCCCGTGACCGCCTCCGATGCACTCCGTCACGTCGTCCCCCGTGAACTCGATGTGGATGCCCCCCGGATGGGTGCCAAGCGCTCGGTGCACCTCGAAGAAGCCTTCGACCTCGTCGAGAACATGGTCCAGCCGGCGCGTCTTGTGGCCGCTCGGGGCCTCGAAGGTGTTTCCGTGCATCGGATCGCAGACCCAGGCGACGGGTGCGTCGCGCTCGCTGACACTCTTCACCAGCGGCGGCAGAAGGTCGCGGATCCTTCCCGCGCCGAGCCGGGTGATGAACGTCAGCCGACCGGGTTCCCGGCTCGGGTTCAGTCGCTCGACCAGCGCAATCGCGTCGTCGGGTGAGGCCGTCGGGCCGATCTTCACACCGATCGGGTTGCGAATCTGGCGGCAGAACTCAACGTGCGCGCCGTCGGGGTCCCTGGTGCGCTCACCGATCCAGACCATGTGGGCGGACAGGTCGTATGGCAGCCCGGTTCGGACGTCGATGCGGGTCAGCGGCCCCTCGTAGTCGAGCAGGAGGGCCTCGTGGCTCGAGTAGAGCTCGACGCCGTGAAGCTCCTCCGAGTCGGCCCCGCAGGCCTTCATGAACGCGAGCGCGCGATCGATTTCGCCGGCGATCTGCTCGTAGCGCTGCCCCGCGGGACTCTCCGCCACGAAGCTCTGATTCCACGCGTGTGCCTGGTGCAGGTCGGCGTAACCGCCGTGCGCGAAGGCCCGGCACAGGTTCATGGTCACGGCCGCGCTGTTGTACGCCCGCAGCATCCGCGCCGGGTCGGGGCGTCGCGCCTCCGCGGTGAACTCGAAGTCGTTGACGGCATCGCCGCGGTAGGCAGGGAGCTCGACACCGGCGCGCGATTCGGTGGGGCGCGTTCGCGGTTTTGCGAACTGCCCCGCCATCCTGCCGATCTTCACGACCGGAACGCTCGCCGCGTAGGTCAGCACGAGCGCCATTTGAAGCAAGGTCTCGATCTTCGCCCGTACCGCGTCGAGGCTGGACCCGGAAAAGGTCTCCGCACAATCCCCTCCCTGCAGCACGAACGCACCGCCTGCGGCGACCGCGGCCAGCCTGTCCCTGAGCTGATCGCACTCGCCGGCGAAGACCAGTGGCGGCTGCTCTGCCAATTTCGCCGTAACGCCTGCAACGCGCACCGGGTCCGGCCATTCCGGCTGCTGGCCGGCGGGGAGTCCGCGCCAGGCATCCAGGTTGGCCGGTCCGGCCGACGGGTCGCTCACGAGCCGAAGACTAGGTTGCCCGCGAGCCCGTTGTGATCAGGCATCGGTGGGATCTTCCCCCGGTTTCTGGCGGCCTTCGGGGCCGAATACGGCAGTTCTGCCGTTTCACGGCACACGGGCGTCTCATAGCGTGGGTCCCACGCAGCAAATACCACCAAAGGAGACGCTATGGACCTGTTTGTGATCCGCAGGCGCAGCAACTGGGACACCCCCGAGGACCTCGAGCTGACGGCCGCCAAGTCGACGGCCGAGGGGGAGAAGATGAGCGATGAGGTGCGCTGGATCCGCAGCTACGTCGTCGAGGAGGACGACGGGAAGCTCGGCACCGTCTGCGTCTACGAGGGCGTCAGCCCCGAGGCGATCCGCAAGCACGCCGACAACACCGGCATGTCCGCCGACGAGGTCAACAAGGTCGCCGACACGGTGATCGTCCGCGAGGACCCGGTCGCGGCGTGAGGACCCCGACGGCGGGGCGCCGCGACGGTCGGCGGCGCCCCGCTGTAGGTCCAGCCGATCGGCCTACACTCAGCGCCATGCCAGAGCCGCGCTCGCTGATCGGGCGGGAAGAGGAGCTCGGCAGCCTGAGGGAGAAGCTGCGCAACGCGCTCGACGGAGAGGGTGCGCTGGTCCTCGTCTCCGGCGAGGCCGGGGTCGGTAAGACCCGTTTGCTCGAGGAGCTCTGCGCGGGGGCGGAGGTCCCGGTCTTCCGCGGGGCGGCCCGCCAGGAGACCACCCCGGCCTACGGCCCGGTGGTCGCGGCGCTGCGCTCGGCGCTGCGGGCCGATCCCGACGCGCTCGGCGACTGCGGCCCGCTCGGCGAGCATCTCCACCTCCTGCTGCCGGAGCTCGGCCCGGCCGCTGACGACGTCGACCCGACGACGCTCCGCGAGTCCCTGCGCGCCGCTCTGGTGTCGCTCGCCGGCGACGGTGGTGCGCTGGTCGTCCTCGACGACCTGCAGTGGTCCGACGCGGCGACCCTCGAGTTCATCGCAGAGGTCGCCCCGACACTCGATGGTGCTCCCCTTCTGCTCGTCGGCGCCTACCGCTCCGACGAGCTCCCGCGTGACCACCCGCTCCGAGGGACGCGCAATCAGCTTCGCCGCGGGCACGCCCTGGAGGAGGTTCCCCTCGGCAGATTCGATTTGGATGACACCGCGGCGCTGCTCGACGAGGCGCTCGGCTCGGAGGTGTCGCGGCCGCTTCTGCGAGCGGTCCACGACCGCTCCCAGGGCCTGCCCTTCTTCGTGGAGGAGCTGGCGCGCGCGCTCGAGACGGAGAACCGGCTCCAGAAGGGAGCCGCGGGCCTCGAGCTCGCCGAGGGCAGCGACGTCACCGTGCCGGACACGGTTCGCGATGCGGTGCTCCTGCGCTCTGCGGAGCTCTCGCCCGAGGGCAGAACGGCAGCGGAGGTCGCGGCCGTCGCCGGCCAGCGCTTTCCGCTCGAGGCCGTCGTTGGGCTGTCCAGCGAGGCCGGCGTCGGGGAGCTGCTCGAACTCGGGCTCGTCGTCGATCAGGGCTCCGGCGTGGGCGAGTTCCGCCACGCGCTGGTCCGCGAGTCGCTCTACGGGGACGTGCCGTGGCTCCGGCGCCGCGAGCTCCACCGCACGCTTGCGGGGCGACTCGAGGCCGCCGGCGCCCCCAACGTCGAGCTCGCCGCTCAGTGGATGGGGGCCCGCGACGAGGATCGAGCGCGCGAGTTCTACCTGCGCGCCGCCGAGGACTTCGCGGCTGTCCATGCGTGCCGCGACGCGGCGACGATGTCCCGGCGTGCGCTGGAGCTGTGGCCGGAGGGCGAAGCGCTGGAACGCCGGCTGGCCACCCTCGAGCAGCACGCCGGCTGGGCGGAGCTGGCCGGCGACCTCCCCGCGGCCGCGCGGAGCTGGCGCGAGGTCTCGGCGCTCTGCGTGGACGACGTCGCCGAGCTGGCGACGGCCAAGCGGCGGCTGGGCCGGGTCTTCGCGATCCAGGGCGACCGGACCGGCGCGATCGAGGCGCTGACCGGCGCCGCCGAGGCCGCCGCCGCCAGCGGAGATCCCGCCGGAGCCGCGGCGGATCGGCTACGGGCCGCCGACTACCTCCAGTTCGCCGGCCGCCACCCGGAGTCACTGGAGCTGATCCGGGCCGCCGCCGGGGACGCCGGAGATGCCGGGAGAGTCGACCTGCAGGCTCGCGCGCTGGCGGCCGAGGGCGTCGTGCGCGCGAAGCGCGGCGAGTACGAGCCCGGCGTCGGCCTCGTCAAGGAGGGATTGAGTCTCGCGCTCGAGCATGATCTCAGCGCCGAGTCCATCGATGCCTATCAGCGCCTCGGCACCGCCCTCGAGCAGTCGGGCGACTATTCCGGCGCCGAGGCGGCGCTGACCAGCGCGCTCGATCTCTGCGACGCCTCGGGCGAGCGCAACCCCGAGGCGGGCTGCGTCGCCTGCCTCGCCTACGTCGTCCGCGAGCTGGGCGAGTGGAAGAGGGCGTCCGAGCTCTCGCAGGAGCTGATCGCCGCGCACGAGGGCGATGGGGTGCGGACCGTCGCCGAGGGGGTGTTCGGCTATGTGCGCGCCTTCCGCGGTGAGCTCGGTCGCGCGCGTCGTGCCCTTTCCGCCGGCCTGCAGCTCGCTCGGCGGCTGGACGTCCTCTCGATGCAGGTCGACTGCGCGGCGTCCCTCGCGGTCGTCGCCGACTACGACGGCGATTCAGAGCTCGCTCTCGAGCAGTGCCGGTTCCTGGTTTCGCGCTGGGAGCGGAGCGAGGACCACCACTACGCCGTCTGGGGGCTTCGGCTCTCAGCCCTGTTGTTCGCCCAGGCCGGAGCGAAGGCCGATGCCCATGCCGCCGCGCAGGGGCTCACCAGGATCGCCGACGACTCTGGGCATCCCGACGCCCTGGCGGCGCTAGCCCACGCGCTGGGCGAGATCGCGCTGGCGGACGGCGAGGCGGAGATCGCCGCCGAGCAGATGATGCGCGCCGTGGAGCTGCATGGCTCCCTGCGAATCCCGGCCGAACGGGCGCAGATCCTCCAGCGCACCGGCGTCGCCCTGGCGGCCGCCGGCGAGCGCGAGCTGGCAATCGAGCGCCACGCGGAGGCCTACCGGATCGCCCGCAACCTGGGCGCGCGACCGCTCGCCGGCCGGGCGGCGACAGCGATCGAGGACCTCGGCGAGTCCGCGGAGCAGCGGCTCGGTCGGACGGCGACAGACGGGGAGGGCAGTCCGCTCTCCCGGCGGGAGCTCGAGGTCATCCGGCTTGTCGCCGACGGGCTGACGAACCGCGAGATCGCCGGGCAGCTCTTCCTCAGCCCGCGCACGGTCGACATGCACGTGCGGAACATCCTCTCCAAGTTCGATTGCCGCTCGCGCGTCGAGGCCAGCATCAAGGCCGGCGAGGCGGGCCTGCTGAACTAACGATTAGTTTCCGCGCTGCCTCGAGTCTCGTTTCACGTATCCGACCAGGAAGGAGCCGAGATGGCTGAGCACAGGACCGGAACGCGCGAGGAGTGGGAGGCGGCTCGAGCGGAGCTGTCGAAGCTCGAGTCCGAGCAGGCCGAGCGGAACAAGGAGATCGCCGAGAAGCGGCGGTCGCTGCCCTGGGTTCGGGTCGACAAGGAGTACGAGTTCGACACCGAGGAAGGCAGGAAGAGCCTCGCCGAGCTCTTCGACGGCCGGTCGCAGATCCTCGCCTACAACATCATGTACGGGCCCGATTACGAGGTCGGCGCCTGCCCGGGCTGCTCGAACCTCGCGGACGAGCTTGACGCCTCGGTCATCCACATGAACCACCGCGACGTCACGCTGATGTGCTTCTCGCGGGCGCCGATCGACCGTCTTGCCGCCTACAGGGAGCGGATGGGGTGGAGCTTCCCGTACGTTTCGACCTACGAGAGCGATTTCCCCTTCGACTTCGGGCTCGCCATGACCGAGGAGCAGGCCGAGCAGATCCCCGAGGTCAAGGAGATGATCGAGGACCCGCCCGAGTGGCTCCGGGACTGGGGCGAGATGGTGGGCGCCGATCTCAAGGACGGCCTCCGCGAGGGCCCCGGCTTCATCGCCTTCGCGCGGGACAACGGAGACGTCTATTTCACCTACCAGGTGATGGCGCCCGACCCATTCGTGGCGCCTTACTTCTCCTTCCTGCTGAACCGCACGCCGAAGGAGCAGCCCGAGGAGCCCCGCGCCTGGCGGAAGGACGAGTACCCGGACTGACGCCCTCCGGGGTGGGCCTGCTCAGCGCCCGATGTGAAAGCCGATCCGCTCGGGAATCGCCGCCAGCGCTCTGCTGAGTGGATCGGCGACGGCGCCCTCCTCCTCGGCGGCCTCCTTCGTCACCAGGCCGGCGCGGATTGCGTTGCCGCCGAGCCAGGATGCGAGACCGGTCGGCACCCTGTGCGAGTCCGGGTCCACCAGGGCCAGCGCGGAGTGCTCGTCGCGCCGGTCGAGCGCGAGTGAGGCGGCGATCCGCCCCAGCAGCGGCGAGGTGCCGACCCCGTTCCCGGTGTAGCCGAAGACTGCATGGACCCGATCGGATCCGACCCGGACGACCATGGGCAGATGGCTGGGGGACACGTCGATCGGCCCGCCCCAGGCGTGGGTGATCCGGCGGCTCTTCAGGCCCGGGAAGAAGGACCGGAGCTGGGCCGCAACCTGGTCCACGATTCCTCGGTCGACCTCGGTCCGCCCTCGGAGCCTGGCCCCGTAGGCGATCCGGCCACCGCCCCAGCCGAACGCGATTCGTCCGTCCGGGGTGGTCCGCATGTAGTGGATCATCGCCCGGCTGTCGGTGATGCATTCGCCGCCGGTCCAACCGATCTCCTCGAGCACTTCGGGGACCGGCTCGGTCAGGACCATGTGGCTAGAGGTCACCGTGAGCCGGCCCCGCAGTGGCGATCCGGCAGCCCCGGAGGAGGCACCGAGCGCGAGGACGCACGCATTCGAGCGGATCCGGGCCGCCGGCGTCTCTGCCATGCAGCCCGACGGTCCGGAGCGCAGCCGCCGGAGCGGCGAGCCCTCGAAGACCCTGACCCCGGGCCGCTCGGCAAGCCGCTCGCGAAGCCCGAGCGCCAGGCGCGCCGGCTGAACCGTGGCCGCTCCCGGATAGAGCGCGGCGGCGCGGAAGCGGGGGGAACGGCAGCGCCGTCGCACCTCCTCTGCGCTGAGCTCCACGACCGCGTCGGCCTCTCCGATCTCCCGGCAGACCGCCGGCACCTCTCGCCAGACCCCATCCTGAGCGGGTGCGGCCGATATCTGGAGGTATCCGCGCTGTCGCCACCAGGCGTCGACCTCCTGCTCCGAGCAGAAACGGCCGATCCCGTCGACCGCGTCCTGGGCGGCCCGGACGACCTTCGCCGTCGCCTGCGCTCCCAAGCGCTCGCGCAGGGTGTGGGCGCTGAACCACATCGCGTTGGCGAAGCCGCCGTTGCGGCCGCTCGGTCCGTGTCCGCAGCGGTCCGCCTCCACGATGATGACCTTCGCCTCTGGCTCGAGCTGCGAGATCCGCCAGGCAGCCCACATTCCGGTGTAGCCACCCCCGACGACGAGCGCGTCGCAACTGAGCTCGCCCTCGGCCGAGGGCAGTGGCGGGCGGTCGCCCGCCTCCTCGAGCCAGTAGCCGTGAGCCGTGTGCTTCATGGGTATGTATGAAATCGCGACGGCAGCGCAGCGTGGAGCGCCCCGCCCGGGCTGCTCAACAGAAGCCGGGTTAACGCTCAGATGGGCAAGCAGCTTGCCCACCTGATCTCAGGGCCGGGTGTGGATGGACTGCGGCCCCTCGAGCCTTGAGCCGCACGGCGTTCGCGTAGATCCGCGTCAGCGTCGTGAGCGTCATCGGCGGATATGCGACCAGCAGCCGAAGCATCCGCCCGCGCGTCAACTCGACCCGGCGGAGCGCCATCGTGGCGACGAAGACCTCCTCCTCCTCGCGTTCGAGGTTGCTGATCACGATGCCGAGCCTGTCGCCGGGCGATGTCACCGAGATCTCATAGGTCTGGTCCATTGGCTGGAACGGGGAGACATGCATCCGCTTCTCGAATATGGCGGTGACCCGGCCCTCTGGACCGGCTGATCGCCCGTCCAGCACGTAGGCCGTCCGCTCCCCCCAGGGAGTGCTCGTCACCTCGGCGATCACGGCCTCGACCCCACTGCCGTCTCGTGCGTGCAGGAAGAGAAACGAGACCGGGTTGAACCCGGCTCCCAGATACCTGGGGTTGGCCAACACGCGGACGGGCCCGTCAGGTCTGTGCCCCAGACGGGCCTGGGTCAGGTCGCGGGCTCTCTGAGCCAGCGACCCGGATCCTCCCGGCAGGTAATCCGCCTCGCGGAATCTCGCCGGCGCTGGTCCCCGCGCCGACCACAGCGGGATTGGGTCGAGCAGCTCCGGCAACTCCTCCAGATCGAACAGCGGCAGGAAGATGCGGTAGCCGAAGGAGTGGGGGACCGGTCCGAGCCGGCGGTGCGCGACCCAGCCTTCGTAGATGGCCGAATTGGTCATGCCGCCTCCGCCAGACGCTCCGGGAGCCTCTGAGGGAGATCCACCTTGGGCGCCGACCGGCCCGACTGTTGGAGCGGCCCACGGCCCCCGAGACTCTGCGCGACCCGCAGGGCCGACCAGACGCCGTCCTCATGAAACCCCCACCGCCAGTAGGCACCGCAGTAGTGCGTCCGCCGTGACCCCGAGATCTCCGCCCAGCGCCGTTGCGCGGCGATTCCCGCCGGGGTGAAGACGGGATGGGCGTAGTCGATGCTGCGGATCACCGCTTCCGGATCGATCGCCTCGGTCATGTTGAGCGTCACCAGGAAGTCGCGATTCGCGTCGAGCGACTGCAGGCGGTTCATGTGGTACGTCACGGTTGTCCTGCCGCTGGGACGATCGGTGAGGTGGTAGTTCCAGCTCGCCCAGGCGCTTCGACGTCGCGGCATCAGGCCGGCGTCGGTGTGAAGGACAGCTTCGTTTCGCTGGTAGGGGATCGCGCCGAGCACCTCGGACTCGGCGGGGTTGGCGTCCGAGAGCAGGCGCAGCGCGATGTCCGAATGGACCGCGATTACGACCTCGTCGAACCGCTCGCACGAGTCGTCCAGTGCGATCACCACGCCTCCAGTCGAGCGGTGGATGCGACGCACGGGTGTGTCCAGGTGAAGGCGCTCGCGAAAGGGCGCTATCAGCGCCTCGACGTAGCGGCGCGAGCCGCCCGTGATCGACCGCCACGATGGTCGGCCCCGCAGCTGCAGGACGCGGTGGTTGTCGAAGAACTCCGCGAGGAAGCCTGCGGGGAAGCTCCACATCTGGGCCGGATCCGCGGACCACACCGCGGAGGCCTGCGGCACAAGCAGCCTCTCGACGAAGTACTCCGAATAGCCGCCATCCGCGAGGAAGCGCCGGAGCGACGGACCCCGGCCTCCGCTCCCGACGAGCTTGCGCGCCTCGCGATTGAAGCGCACGAGGTCGCGCAGCATGCGGTGAAAGCGCGGATCGAGCGCGTGGGCGGGACGCGCGAAGATGCCCCGGGCCCCCGTAGTCGCCCACTCGAAACCCCCGCGGCCATCTGACACCGAGAAGCTCATGTCAGCCGGCTGCGAGGCCACTCCCAGCTCAGCGAGCATCCGTTCGAAGTTCGGGTAGTTGACCTCGTTGAAGACGATGAAGCCGGTATCGACCGACCGGGTTCCGAGAGGCGTCTCGACGTCGATGGTGTTCGTGTGGCCGCCCGGGTAGGAGGCCGCCTCGAAGACGCGCACTTCGTGACCAGCCCGATGCAGCTCGGCCGCCGCGACGACGCCGGAGACCCCTGCGCCGACGACGGCGATGCGCTTGGAATCCGCGAAGCGCCTCATGCCGTCACTCGGTCGCCGGGCGCCTGAAGTGCCGGCTCGCCGAGCCGCTCGTTCAGGCCCCGCTTCGCCTTCTCTCCGAGTCGGTTGAAGAGCGCGCGCAGCGGGAGCTCGAAGACCTTTCTGAGGCCCCGCAGCCGGAGATCCGCAGCCCAGGTCACCCTGCTAGTCCCCGCCCCGGTCGGCTCGATCCGTGCCTCGTCGCGCACCGAGACCGCATCCGTCTCGGCCGCGAAGACCACCCGGCTGGGCGGGCTGATTTCGACCACGCGATACGGCAAGGTGATGCCCCGGCCGCCGAAGCGGACCACGAGCTCGTAGCGGGCGGTCTCCGAGCGGGGTTTGCCGGAGGTCAGCTTCACGCTCTCGACGCTCGGGTCCCACTGTGCGGCCGAGCGCAGGTCGGCCAGGTATTGCCAGATCGCCTCGGCGCTGTGAGGTGCCTCAACCGTGCCGCGATATCTCGCCATTTCGTCTTCCTCGTCGGATCGGTGGTCAGCAGATCACGGCCCCGGAGGGCTCCGGAGCCTCGGTTGCGAGCCGCTCGCACTCGCTCCAGAGACGTGCGCGGTCCGACGCGGTCTCCCGCGTCGAGGGCAGGCGATGGATCGCGCGGGTCGCACGGTCGTGCCAGAAGCCGCCCGTGGCGGGATCGAGACCCGCCTGCGTGCCGAGCCAGACGACCGTGTCAGCCCCTTGGTAGGCGTCCCGCAGGAGCGGGCGCATCGCGCGCCGAAAGCGTGGAAGCGACGCGCGCAGCCCGGGCGTGTCGACCCAGCCGGGATGCATCGCATGGAAGGCGATCTGACTGGCCGCGAACTGCTCGGCCCAGACGGTGTTGATGGCGACCTGCGCTCGTTTGGTGTGGGAGTAGAAGCGGGCGCCGTCGAAGGGCTCGCGCTGAAGCTGAAGGTCGTCCGGCCGCAGGCGCGCCGTGTACATGCCACCCGAGGAGACGGTGATCACCCGCGCCGGGGCGGCTGCCAAGAGCGCGGGGAGTAGCAGCGAGGTGAGCAAAAACGGTCCGAGGACGTTGGTCGCGAAGGTCAGCTCGATCCCTTCCGGGGTGCATGTGCGCTCCTGCGTCAGCACCCCGGCGTTGTTGACGAGCAGGTCGAGTTGGTCGAATCGCGCCTGAAAGCTCTCGGCGAACCGCCTCACCTCAGACAGGTCGGAGAGGTCGCAGAGCTCGAGCTCGACGGTGCCCCGTGAACGTGGTAGCCGGGCCTGGATCCGCGCGATCGCCCGGACCGCGCGGTCATGGTCTCGGGCGAGCATGTGGACCCGCGCGCCAGCCGCTGCGAAGCCCTCGCAGGCTGCCTCGCCGAGGCCCGAACTGCCCCCGGTGACGAGGACGACTCGATCCCTCAGGATCGGGTCTCGGACGTTGTCGTCCCAGCGGAAGTTTCTCAAGCGGAAGCCGAGACGGGAGTAGCCGGGCAGCACGGAGAGATCGAGTGCCCGATCGAGCAGATGGGTCATTGTGGGGTCCCCTCGGGCTCGCGGGAGATCTGGAGCGCCGCCTCGTCCCCGAAGACCACGCGGCCCTGCTCGAAGCGACTTCGATCGCGACGCTCGTTGACGATCCCCCAGGCGAGCAGGCCCAGCGCGGCGCACACCAGTCCGAAGACGACGACTCCGTAGATGAAGATGCCGATCATCGGCCGGGTTCCCGCGCCTGCGTGCGGGCCACATCCAGCCGGCGGGGAGCGAGGAATGCCCCGAGCGCGAGTATCGAGGGAACCCAGAGACCGACAAAGATCCCATCGCTGTGCTCGCCCGAGAAGTAGAGGCCGACCGAGAGCCCGAACGAGAGCAATGACGCGGCGAGGAAGAAAGACCTGGCGAGGGTCCTGCTGCGCTGGTTCATCGTGGTTGTGTCCTCCTTGTCCATGGCTCATCCAGGGTTCGTCAAGAGTTGACGGGATGGCTTCTAACAGCTAGCCTGAGTCCTGTCAAGAGTCTGTCCAGTGTCTGGCCCGTCGAACACTCCAAAGTCCGCACCCCTCGTCCGCATCGGCGAGCTCAGCCGCCGCACCGGCGTCGGCGTCGACACGCTCCGCGCCTGGGAACGGCGTTATGGATTGCTGGAGCCCGGGCGGAGCCCGGGCGGGTTTCGCCTCTACGGCCCTGGAGATCAGGAGCGGGTGCGGGCGATGAAGACCCTGATCGACTCCGGCGTGTCCGCCGCCGAGGCAGCGAGGCTCGCGGCGCCTCAGGGATTCCGGCCGGGGCCGACGGACCCAGGCGAGGCCCCGACCGACCACGCCTCGCGCATCAGCGCCGCCCTGGATCGCTTCGACGAGGCCGACGCGAACGCGATCCTGGACGACGCGATCGCGCGTTTCACGATGGACGCGGTCGCGAGCCGCGTCCTGCTCCCGGTGCTGCACGAGATCGGGAGACGCTGGGAGAACGGAGAGGTTTCGGTGGCCGAGGAGCACTTCGCCACGGCGCTTCTGCGCGGGCGGATGCTTGCGCTTGGGCGGAACTGGGGCGCGGGCGGCGGCCCGCTGGCCCTGCTCGCGTGTCCGCCCGGGGAGCAGCACGATCTCGGCCTGATCGCATTCGGCCTCGCGTTGCGGCAGCGCAACTGGCGGATCGCCTTCCTGGGCAGCAATACGCCGATCGAGACCATCACAGACGCCGTCGGGAAGCTTGCTCCGGACGCGATCGTGCTGGCCGCGGTCACTGCGGGCCCATTCGAGGACGCCGCAAAGGGGATCAGGCGGCTGGCGCAGGGGACCGCCGTGCTGATCGGGGGCGGCGGTGCCAACGCGGACTTGGCCGAGCGTCTCGGCGTGAGGGCGCTCGAGGCCGACCCCGTCCAGAGTGCGAGTCAACTCGCCCAGCACGGATGACGACGGCTCCGCGCACCGCTCTGGTCACGGGCGCCACCGGTTTTGTCGGCGGCCGGCTCGCAAACGCCCTGGCCGACGACGGCTGGCACGTCCGGGGGCTGGTCCGTGACCGCTCGCGAGCCGGCGATCTCGCCGATCGCGGCGTCGAGCTCCTCGAGGGGGACGTGCTCGACGCCGACTCCCTGCAGGGGGCAGGGGAGGGGGCCGAGATCGCCTACTACCTGGTGCACTCGATGGGGCGCGGTGGCGATGGCGATTTCGAGGAGCGGGAAGAGCGGGGGGCCCAGAACTTCGTGCAGATGGCGAAGCGCGAGGGCGTCGCCCGAGTCGTCTATCTGGGCGGACTTGGCGACGAGCCCCGCTCGAAGCACCTGCGCAGCCGCCGGAGGACCGCCGAGATCCTGCGAGAGCACGGACCGCCGCTGACCTACTTCCGCGCGGCGATGGTCGTCGGGGCGGGCAGCGAGTCCTACCGGACCCTCCGGTTCTTGGTGCAGCGGCTGCCCGCGATGATCGCGCCGAGTTGGCTCGCCACCCCGACCCAGCCGATCGCGGTGGACGACGTCGTCGCCTACCTGCGGAGCGCGCCTGACGTCCGGGGGTCCGAGGGCCGGGAGGTCCAGATCGGCGGCCCCAACGTCCTCTCGTATGGAGAGATGCTCGACCGCATGGCGCATGCGCTCGGCACGTATCCGCGTCCCAAGCTGCCCGTCCCGTTTCTGACGCCTTGGTTGTCGTCGCTCTGGATCGGGCTGGTCACCCCTGTCGACGCCGAGATCGCGCGGCCGCTGATCGAAGGGCTCTCGACGCCAACCACGGTGACCGACCCTTCCGGCGCCGCGGACTTCGATATCGAGCCGGTGCCGTTCCCCGTGGCGCTGGCCCGGGCGCTGGAAGAGGACCCGGAATTCACGCGATGAGCGCAGATCCCCGCCTGTATCCCGACCGGCTGGGGAAGGTGCCGCGAACCGGGGCCATCGGGTCCGTACAGGCCGCCGAGCTCGATGTCCGTGAACCGGTCTCGCGCGTGATGAGCGGAGCCTTCCTCGAGTGGGCGGCGGAGGAGTACTGGCGGGTGATCACGCGCTTCACCCTCGGCCTCGTGCGGGTGGTCTCCGCCGCCGATGACCAGTGCGTCGTGCTGGTCGGGCGGCCGCTCGTCCTGCTGCGATTCCACGCGCCCGAATACGAGACGGGGGATGACCACGCCTCCGTCACCTGGCGAATCCGGCGCGGGATCCTGGTCTCCCCGGAGGGCCGGGACAGCGGCTTCCTCAGGCTCTCACTCGACCCGCTCGAGCCCCCCCGCGACGACCCGCTCGAACGCCCCGTCCGTGTCCAGATGGAGGTCCGCAACTTCTATCCGTGGCTGCGCGGCGCGGGCGTCTTCGCGCGGGTCGGCGTCTGGATCTACGCCCAGACCCAACAGCGGATCCACCGCGCGGTGACCAGGCGCTTCCTCAGGAGACTCGCGGCCGCGGCGGCTCGTCAGCCCGGCCGGCGCGTGCCGGGCTAGGAGGGTGGCGGCACCAGCGGCTCGGGATAGCCGAGCTGGGAGCGCCGTTCGGGATCGAGCTTCCAGGGCTCGTGGATCGCCCTGCCATCGATCTCGGCGAGCTCCGGAACGAACCGGCGCACATACACACCTTCAGGGTCGAACCGGCGCGCCTGGCGGATCGGGTTGAGCACCCGGTTCGGGCGGGTGTCGTTGCCGGTCCCCGCGACCCACTGCCAGTTACCCCGGTTGTTGGCGAGGTCTGCGTCCACAAGGAGCTCCTCGAAATGGTCGGCGCCCTCCCGCCAGTCGAGTCCGAGGGTCTTCGTCAGGAAGGAGGCGACTATCAGGCGGGCTCGGTTGGGGAGGAAGCCGCAGCGGGCGAGCTGCCGCATCCCGGCGTCCACGATCGGATAGCCCGTCTCTCCCTGCCGCCAGCGCTGGAGCGCCAGCTCGTCGCTCTTCCAGCGGCGGCGTCTGGGCCGATAGTCCCGGTATGGGAGGTCCGGGCGGGCAGCAAGCACCTGATGGTGGAAGTCCCGCCAGCAGAGCTGACGGGCGAAGTCTTCCAGGCCCCCGCGGGCGTCGGCCCGGGCGAGAACCTCGTTCGGCGAGAGGCAGCCGAAGTGCAGATAGGGGCTCAGGTGGGAGGTCGCGTCGGCCGGTAGGTCGTCGGCTTGATCGACGTACCGTCGCGAGCCGGTTCGCAGCCAGCGGCCGAGATGCTCCCGTGCCCTGGTCTCGCCGCCACGAGGGAGGCCGTCGAGGGGCGATTCGCTGGTGAGGTCGGAGAGCTTCGGAATCCTGCCGTGGCGGAGCCTGGTCGGCGCGCCCAGGTTCCTCGCCGCCCCGCGCGGCCTGCGCCTGGCGGTCGCTCGCCAGGCATTCCAGTAGGGCGTGAAGACGCGGTAGTGGTCGCCTCCCGCCGGCGTGAGCTCGCCGGGTGGGATCACGGTCACGCCCTCGAAGGCGCGCAGCGCGATGCCCTCACCCTTGCAGGCCCGCTCGAGCCGGCGCTGGCGCGTCCGCGCGTAGCCGCTCACGTCCTCGCTGAGGTAGATCCCATCGGCCGCGCACTCGCGGGCCAAGCCGATCGCCTCGGAGACCACTTCGCCGCGCCGGACCACGAGCCGGGTTCCCCGCCTGCGAAGCGAGCGATCGAGGTCACGGAGGCTGTCGAGCAGGAAGGCGAGCCGGTTGGGCGTTCCGCTCCGGCCCGAGATCAGCGCGTCGTCCAGCACGAAGAACGGCACGACTCGATCGGCGGTGCTCGCCGCCGCCGACAGGGCGGGATGATCATGCAGGCGCAGGTCGCGCGTGAAGAGCACGATGACGGTCTTCACGCGACTGAGGCTAGTGGCGCTGCGTCAGTCGCCCGCCGGCTTGCGGCCCTTGGCGGGCAGGGCGGCCACCGAGGGCTTCGCCGGCACCTCCGGGTTCTCGATCTGCCCGAGCCGCTCGATCAGCCGCTGCCACTGCTCAGGCTTGAGCATCTGGCCGAGCTGGGAGATGTTGCCGCTCGTCGAGAACGAGTAGCCGACGTGGATGTGGTTGTAGTGGTCGGGCAGAATGAAGGTCGGGGGGCCGATATCCATCAGGGAGATGATCTGGGCGGGGCGCATCGCGCCCTGGAGCAGGAGGAGGTCCTTGATCACCGCCTCGGTGATCGTGCCGGGGCCCTGGTGCCCGGTGATCGGGATCCCGTTGACCGCGGCGATGTCGACCGCCGAGCCATAGGAGTGCGCCGAGACATTG
>DATAPB010000198.1:0-11199 GCA_036265435.1 Solirubrobacterales bacterium
CAAGCTCGACACCGAGTCCTACCGCGCCTACGGTGAGGGCCGGTTCCTGCCGAAGGCCTTCATGCAGTACGGCTGGGACCACTACGCCCCGGATCCTGAGACGCGGGAGCACCGCTACGCCTCCCCCCTGGAGGCGACCACAGAGCAATTGCGCGGCCTGCCGCCAACCCTCATCCAGACGGCCGAGAACGACGTGTTGCGCGACGAGGGTGAGGCGTACGCGCGCAAGCTCGACGAGGCGGGCGTGGAGGTGACCAACGTGCGGTACAACGGCGCCATCCACGACTTCGCGTTGCTGAACGCGTTGCGAGAGGTGCCCAGTACCCGGACGGCTCTGCGCCAGGCCGCGGCCGACCTCGCGTACTACGTCTGCTGACACTGTTCGGCTCGGCCGGTCCGTGGGCCGGCCGAGCCGTCACCCATTTCGCGAAAGGAGCAGCGGTTGACGCGTGTCAGGCGAAATAGTCTTCTTGGCCACCGGCTGGCCGAGCTGAATCCTCGTGAGGACATAGAGGTGCGGCATGGCCACGATGGAGTGCACCGCATCCTGGTGGTCACTCATATCGGAGTCGACAGGAATCTACTTTCCGAGGTTCTACGGCGGCACCAGCTCGGCGCCTCCAACGAGGCCCATGTATTGCTTCCGGTCCTCACGAAACGCTCCCAACGGTTTACGGGCGACCTTGATGAGGAGATTCGAGCTAGCGAGCGCGACGTGGAAAGCCTTGTGGCCGCCCTCGGCGACCTTCCAGGGACGGTGACGGGGGCCATTGGTGATGCCGACCCCCGGCTCGCCCTTGAGGACACCCTTCGAACGTTTAAGGCCGACGAAGTAATCGCGATCCCACCGCCAGCTGCAGAGCTCAACGCGTTAAAGATCTCACCGCCAGACGAAGTCTTCAAAGGTGTTCGCCTGCCTGTGACGGTGGTCCAGGAGTCGGCACGTCCTCGAACTGACTGATTGTGCTCACTTAGGTGCGCCTGGGCGACCAGGTCATGGGACATGTCAGTTGGTTTGCTTCAGAAAACTTCACGCAAGAACGGAGAGGGCCGGTCAAACCGCCGCCTTCCATGCAAAGCAGCACTCCGGACAGCCGACTGATTTGCCGCGGGGACGACGGGGACGCTGGGGACGCGTGTTGCTCGCGGAGCTGATGAGAAGAAGTCGGGGCGACTGGATTTGAACCAGCGACCTTTCGGACCCAAGCCGAGGAGCATTCGCTGTAGATCCGTCCGGCAGCGTCCAGCGGGTCCTATGTGTCCACGTCCGTGGACGTTCTGGACAGATCGGACGATGCATCCGGTACCAAAGCGGTACTAGGAAGGTGCAGCTCGGGGGACTGGGATCTGACTGTCTCGAGGCCCGAATGGATCAGGCCCGGGAGGGCACGCCATCCCGGGCCTGGATCTCAAACCGGAGCTGTCTCGATCAGACCTGATCGCTCTGGTCATTGGTGGTTACTTCTGCTCGCCCGTACCCTCGACGGTGCCCTTGCCAATCTGCACTCGGGTCGACTTAGCCTCCGCCGGCTTGGGGATCTCCACTTCGAGGACTCCGTTCTCAAACTTCGCTTCGACCTTCTCGGGCTCTATCCCGTGGGGGAGGGTGAGCGAGCGCGAGAAGCTGCCGAACGACCGCTCGACGCGGTGGTAGCCCTCAGCCTTGTCCTCATGCTGCGCCGTCCGCTCGCCGGAGACGGTCAGGACGTTGTCCTTGATCTCGATGTCCACATCGTCCTCGGTCAAGCCGGGCAGATCGCCCCGGAGGACGAGGTGGTCGTCGGTCTCAACTAGATCCATCGCGGGGACCCAACGCCGGCTCGCGGCGTTGCCGGCCCGGCCGTCGAAGAACTGGTCGAAGAGACGGTTCATGTCGCCCTGCAATGAATCGAGCTCACGAATCGGGTCCCATCGAACTAGTGCCATTTGGCTCACCTCCTTGGCTCTTCGTCTTCGAGCCCGAAGTTTTCGTCGTCGGATCTATATAAAACCTAAGTCCGTTGTTGTCAAGTCTGAGTCGAAGCAAGACTCGGTCTCGATGGGTGGCTTGGCCCCTGCCAATTCGCCGGCTGGCCGTCAGCCAGCGGGATCCCGGCCGTAGCTCGCCGCTGCGATCCGAAGACGCATTGGAAGGCTGGCCTAGATGAGGGTTAGGTAACCGATCGTCTGGCTGATCTGGGAGTAGTCGGCAAGGCATCCGGCTCCACACCCTAGACAAACTCTGGACAACCCATTGACAGACCTTGAGATGTGTCGCTACAAGCCATGACTCAACCCTGACCCACAACTACCTCAGGAGGAAGTCAATGTCGATTCGAACCGCAGGTCCCGCAGCCGGGCGCTCGCGGGTGGCGCTCGGAACGCTGGCGGCAGCGCTCGCACTCGTGCTGGCGCTCGTGGTGGCACCCGCACAGGCGAACGCCGCAAAGAAGGCGAAGTGCCTGACGTTCAAGGGCGGCGAGACCACCCTCGCCCTCGACCCGGCGGTCGCCTCGTTGCTCGACAGTGCCGGGATCCGACCCAGCCCAGTCCCGCCTGCGACCGCGAACGCCGACGGGAGCCTGAGCTTCCCGATCACCGGCGGTCGTGTGAACGCAAAGACCCTGGCGGGCAAGATCAAGCACGACGGCGGGATTCGGCTCGCAACCAATGCGGTCCAGGTCGAGC
Source organism: Solirubrobacterales bacterium (assembly GCA_036265435.1). Taxonomy (GTDB): domain Bacteria; phylum Actinomycetota; class Thermoleophilia; order Solirubrobacterales; family 70-9; genus DASUPK01. The sequence continues at coordinate 2,668 of DATAPB010000198.1, forward strand.
TGACCAAGTTCACGATCGATACTCGGGCGGCCGAGCTGACGGCGCTCGTCGGCGGCAACCGAGTGGCGATCCTTTCACTCGACCTCGGGGGGGCCAAGGTGAAGCTGAAGGGCGGGAAGCTCCGCATCGAGAACGTCGCGGCGAAGCTCACGGCGGATGCCGCGGCTGCGCTCAACGACGCTTTCTCGACGACCGCCTTCGCCGAGGGAGCCCTGATAGGCAACGCGACGGTGAACGCAAAGGTGAAGGCGAAGGTCTGCTGAGGACTGACGGCCCAGACCTTCGCGGGAAGTGTGGCGGGCCCGGTGCCCAACGGCGCCGGGCCCGCCGAAGCTTCCCTCGGCACCCCTGGCAGCCCAAGCGCACGCACGACCTTACGAGTCGGGGCGACTGGATTTGAACCAGCGACCTTTCGGCCCCCAGCCGAGCGGATTCAGGCGTCTATGCGTCCGTGAGCGTCCGTCGTTTCCTATGTGTCCAGGGCCGTGGACGACCTGGACAGAAAGGACGATGAATGCGGTACCAAAGCGGTACTGCGCCCAGCTGCGACCGGGGGTCCGATTCGTTCCCGCCACGACCAGGCCCGCCACCGCCGCTTTCGTCCAAAGCGAATACCGAGCCGCTACTCCCGCAGCCCGGCGGCTTAGAGGGCGGGCGCTACTGGATCTGCTTGTCCTTCCCGGCCCCGCCCTTCAGCGTGTCCGTGCCGGCCCCACCCTTGAGGGTGTCCTTGCCCTTCTGGCCGAGCAGGGTGTCCTTGCCATTGCCGCCGTTCAGGGTGTCCTTGCCGGGACCGCCGCAGATCAGATCGTTCCCGGCGAGCCCGGCGAGCTTGTCGTTGCCGCCGAGGCCGACGATCACGTCCGCCCCTGGGGTGCCGGAGAGCTTGTTCGGGCCCTCGCTGCCGACGATGGTCGCAGGCTTGCCATTGCACTTGGGCACCGCCGCCACCGCTGTCGCAAGGCTATCTGCCGCAGAGCTATAGATGATCGTCACCTGGCCGTCGCCCGAGTGGACCCCGGTCTGGAAACTTGTCCCGGCCGGTCCATGTCCCGAGCCGCCGCCGCCAGCCCCGGCGAAGAGCCCGGCGCCGCCGCCGAACCAGCCGCCGCCACCTCCCCCGCCAACGGAGCCGATAGGGGTGCTCCCGCCTGCGCCGAAGCTGCCCATAGTCGCAGGTGAGGTGGCGCTGCCGCCGGTGTCCTGCGTTCCACCTCCGCCAGGGACGGATCCCCCACTAGAGGAGCAGAGCGCCGGGCTGAACCCGCCAGCCCCATTGAGCCCGCCGCCGCCACCTCCGTCAGACGTCTCCTCGGGAGGGCCAAGGTCACGACAGCTCCCCCCGCCCCCGCCGCCTCCGGCGACGAGCACCCGCTGGTTGAGGGTCGTCCCGCCGATGCGGATGTCAGAGGCACCGCCGCCACCCGCTCCGCTGCCCGCGCCGTTGCCGCCGCCGCTGAAGCCGCCCGCACTGGTGCCCGCGCCCGGCGCCCCCCGCCCGCCGACGTTCACTTGGATCGAGGCCCCGGGGGTGACGGGGATCGTCGCCGTGGTGTGGCCGCCGAGGCCGCCCACACCTTGGGTGGCGCCATCAAAGACTGTCCCGCCCTCTGCGCCGAAGAGGTCGAAGCTGGCGCTGGTCATCCCGGCAGGCACGGTCGAGGTCTGCGCCGCGCCGGTGAAGTTGAAGGTCTCGGTGGCCGCGAGGGCGGGAGAGGCGAGTAGCGCCGAAGCGACGCAGGCGAGCGCAGCGAGGAGGCCGATGAGGACCGCGGCGAGCAACATGGCCAGACGTGAGCGCGCACCAATCATGAGCCTGAGGGGCCGCTGATTGGAGTTCCCTGTGCAGAGACCAGACGCCAGTTCGCGCCGTCGGCCTGGAAGACGTGGGTGTAGCGGCTGGCGAGCCCGGTGGCGGCGCCGGCAGCCCCGCAAAACGAGATCGCGGTGCGGCCGATGACGATGCCGGTTCCGGGGCCGGTCATGCGGGTCACCGACTCCTCCGGGAACGTCTTGATCTCTTGGAAGATCACGGCGCCGCCGGCGATGGCCAGCAGGAACCCTCCGCGGCGGTGCACGGAACCGCTCGTGACGTCGACCATCAGGAAGTTCTCCGCCAGGAGCGACTCGAGGGCCGGGATGTCGCCGGCGCGCAGCGCCTTGAAGAAGTCCGAGTCGGTGCGCTGCAACGCCTCGATCTGCCGCTGGCTCGTCGAGCCCTCGGGCATTCTCATCTCCAACTCCCTCGGATCTCCGTGCCGAATGTCAGCGCCGCGACATCGACAGCGGCGAGCTCGAGCTCGTAGCGGGCCATCTCGCGGAGCGTCTCCGGCGGATGCAGCTGATCCGCGCCGGACCGCTCGAGAACCGTCGCGAGCTTGTCCGCGGCCTCGTCGAGGACCTCGGCGACCTCCAGGATTTCCTCGGCGCGTCGCATCACTCAGTCCTGGCGATCGATCAGGGTGGAAGCGGCTGTGTGCGGCTCGCACTCGGCCGCGGCTGACTCGTTGGCGGGCCGCTGGAGCCGCCAGCCGGCCTTGGGCGGGTCGGCGAGGACGAGCACGCCGCGAGCGGCGGGCGGAAGCTCATGGCGTCCGTTCGTGAATGTCGCGGCTGGTGCATCTATTCGCATGGCGGTCAGGATCGTCGCCTGGACCCTGGAACGCATCGGTGAGGTCGCCAGTCGCTATCGCCGGTCGACGCCGGCGTGACCCTCGATCCCCCTTGAGATCTAGCCAGCCGAGGCCGGTGCGCTCGAGCGCTCCGGCTCCGGCTCCGGCACACCCATCTGCACGAGCTCGGTCCGCGAGGCCACGCCGAGCTTGCTGAAGACCTTGCGAAGGTGATAGTCGATCGTCCGCGGGCTGAGGTAGAGCCGCGCGGCGATCTGGCGGTTGGTCATGCCAGAGGCGACGAGGCCGGCGATCTGGAGCTCCTGGGGGGTGAGCTGGTCGAGCGTCGAGGGGTCGCGCCGCCTTGCCGTCTCGCCGGTGGCGCGCAGCTCCGCCTCGGCGCGCTCCTCCCAGGGCGGCAAGCCGACCCGACGGAAGAGGTCGGCCGCCTTTCGTAGATGGACTCGGGCCTCGCGCCGCTGCCGCTCTCGTCGGAGCCACTCGCCGTACAGGAGCTCTGTGCGGCCGTGATGGATCGGCGACTGCCCCGGGTAGGGCGCGAGCGCAGCCTCGAATTGCTGCTGCGCGTCTCCCTTCCCGGCAAGCGCCAAGCACCGCGCGAGCAGGGACAGACGGGCTGGTGACGGCGACTTGTGCACCCATTCCGTGTAACTGTCGAGTCGATCCGCGATTTCGTCGAGCCGTCCGGAGCGCGCAGCGGCTTCGATCAGGTCGACGATCGACCAAAGGGAGAATCGCGGCTTCGATTTCTCCCCGGCGCTCGCCTGGAGCAGCCGGTCGGTCGCCTCGCGTGGCCTTCCCAGCGACAGCTCGAGCAGCCCGAGCGTCCACTCGGCGTAACCGACGAGCAGCGTCGTGCCGCTGCGGGCAGCCAGTTCCATGGTCTCGTCGGCGTGGGCTCGCGCCCGCGCCTCGTCTCCTCGCATCGCATCGATCGTTGCGAGGACGCCGAGGTTCCAGCTCGATCCCCAATGGTGCCCAAACTCGCTCGCCAGCCGGATTCCCTCCTCCGCTGCGGCGTACGCAAGGTTGAGCCGGCCTTGGCCGGTCAGCGCCGAGGCCTGCTGCCACAGCGCGATCGGCAGGATGTTGAGCAGCGCCCGTTCACGCGCGATCGCAACTGCGCGGCTGGCGGACGGGAGGCCGTCTCCGATCGTGCCCCCGACCGTCGCGATGTGCGCCGCCCAGACCAGGGAGCGCGGATCCTCGAGCTGCTCTGCCAGCTTTAACGCCTCTGGGAGGAGCAGCGCGCCGCGTGCATGGTCTCCCGCGAGCTCGGCCGCGACTCCCCTCAATGAGACCACCCGGAAGCGATCGGTCTCGCCATTCGGCTCGATCTCGCTGGCGCGCTCGCCCAGGGCCATGGCCTTGGTGTAGTCGCCGGCATACGCGGCCGCCTCGGTGGCTTCGGTCAGCAACTCCAGCGTGTGCGACCCGTCTTCGCTGGCGTCTGCGGCCTCGACCAGCACTTCGATCGCGCTGCGAAGGTCCCCCGTCCGGGCCTCGATCACCCCGCTCAGATGGAGGAGCTCCGCCCGCGACTCACCACTCGCCAGTGGCAGCGCTCGGGCGACCAGTTCTCGAGCACGCTCCGGTTGCCCGGCTTCCCAGGCCGCCTCCGCGCCCGCAGCGAGCCTGCTGGTTCGGCGACCATCGTCGGCGGTCAGCTCGGCCGCCCTGACGAATGCGGTGGCGGCCGAGGCGTGCGCAGCGCGTTCCTGATATCGACGACCCGACGCTTCGAGCGCCCCGGCGACCTCTTCGTCGGCACCGAGGCTGGCCAGCGCCTGGTGCCAGACTCGGCGGTCGGCGTGCTCCTCGCCGCCCAGCGCCGCCGCCAGTGCCGCATGCGCGGCTCGGCGCTCGCCGTGCGTGGATGACTCGAGCACAGCGGAACGCACCAGCGGATGGCGAAACTCGACTTTGCCACCTGCCACGCGGACCAGTCCTGAACGCTCGGGGGGGTCGAGCGCATCCTCGGGCAAGCCCGCCTCGCTGGCAGCGCTCACCACCGCAGCGACGTCGCCGCTGTCGTCGACCGCCCCGATCAGCAACGCGGTCCGCGCCCCGGCCGGCAGGCGATCGATCCGCTGCAGGAACGCGGACCGGAGCCGGGAGGTCAGCGGAGCGGTCTCGGGCAGAGCCGCGCGGCCCTGCAGCTGCGCCGCGGATAGGCCGCTTGGTACCTCGAGCAGGGCGAGCGGGTTCCCGGCCGCCTCGGCAAGCAGCCACTCGCGGACGGGGTCATCAGCCTCAGGCGCGCTTGCCGTCAGGAGCTGGGCGGCCGCTTCGGTGCCGAGGCCCTCTACCAAAAGCTCAGGCAAGTCCGGCGCCGCAAAGGCCCGGCCTGCGCCCTCTCGGACCGCGAAGATCATCACCACCGGTTCTCCTGCGAGTCTGCGGGCGCCGAAGACGAGCGCCTCCGCCGACGCCACGTCCAGGAACTGGGCGTCATCGATCAGGCACAGAAGCGGGCCGTCGTCAGCCGCCGCCGCGAGCAGACTGAGCGCCGCCGCCGAGACCAGGAAGCGATCCGAGCCACGCGACGGCGCCAGACCCAAAGCGCCCGACAGCGCCTCCGCCTGTGCCTCGGGCAGCTCGCCCATCTTGGCGACGATCGGACGCAGGAGCCCGTCGAGGCCGGCGAAGCCAAGGTCCGATTCGGCCTCCACGCCTGCGACACGGAGCACCGTCCTATCGCCGCTTCGCTCCGCGGCATAGCTCAGAAGGGCGGTTTTGCCGATTCCCGGCTCGCCGCGCAGGACGAGGGAGCTGCTCTCTCCGCCTGCCGACACCTCCAGCAGACGATCGATCGCGGCGCGCTCCTCCTCTCGGCCGACCAACGCGCCGGAGTCGGCTGTCGCCATCCACCCATCGTAAGACCGTAGGGCAGCTGTCTGTATGGACCGGCGACGCCGACTGGCGACTTCACCGATTCGTTCAGACGCTCATGTCACGACGCTGGGTCACATGCAGATCGGAGCAAGTGACACATCAGCTCAGCGTTGGGCGAGCCTAGCCGGTCGCGCGCAGGGCGGCGGCCGCGCCCCGGGCGCGCCGCGCGTCTTCGTTCACGGCCTGACTTTCGACCACCGCGAGTGGGATCCGGTCCTGGCCGCTTTGCCCTCCGGCCTCCGAGCGATCGCCTTGGACCTCCCTGGCCACAGGCTCGCGTCGGGAGTAGCGAGCTGCCCGACTCCACCGCCTTTTGCACCACAACGAGCCCGGAATAAGTCAAGGCTCCAGACGTCACCAAACAACCAATGGATCAAAACCAACTCCCAACGAAAGGGAAAGACATGACATCCCCCACCATCAACTCCGATCCACGGCCCGGGCGGCGAGCTCGGCTCTCCGCAGGGGTCGTGGCGCTCGCACTCGCGAGCCTCGTCGCTGCTGCCCCCTCGAGCGCGCACAGCAAGAGCGCACACCACAAGACACACAGCAAGAGCGCACATAACAAGAAGGTCAAAGGTGTCCGCGCCGCCATCAAGCAGGGCACCCTGCGCGTCAAGGGCAGCAATCGCGGCGACGCGATCGCGCTTCGCCTGAAGGCCGGCGATCTCAGCCGGATCCAGGTCGACGTGGGCGACGACGGCTCGGCCGACTACTCGTTTGCGCGCAACCACGTCTCCGCCATCGATGTCAGGGGGCGCAACGGCAACGATTCCCCGCGCATCGATGACGCGAACGGCGCGTTCACCGATTCGATCCCGACCACGATCTCGGGCGGCGCCGGCAACGACTCGCTGGAAGGCGGACAAACGCAGGTCGCCGCTCAGAACGAGACGTTCAATGGCGGCCCCGGCGACGATCTCGTCGACGGCGGCAAGGGCGACGACACCGCCTACCTGGGCGCCGGGAACGACACGTTCCGCTGGGACCCGGGCGAGGGCAGCGACGTGATCGAGGGCCAGCAGGGCACCGACACAATGGTGTTCAACGGTGCGGCTGCCGACGAGACGGTCACGATGTCTGCGAACGGAGGACGGCTCACTTTCTTCCGTCAGCCCGGCGCCGTCAGGATGGACACCGACGGGGTTGAGGTCGTCGACTTCAACGCCCTCGGCGGCGCTGACACCGTCCTTGTCGACGACCTGACGGGAACCGACGTGACCCAGACCAATGTGGACCTGGCCTCAACGCTCGGCGGTGCCGCCCCCGACAACGCGCTCGACAGCGTCGACGTCAACGGCACCAACGGCGTCGACAACATCAACATCCAGGGCAACGGGTCTGGTGCCGATGTCACCGGGCTCGCCACAGCCGTCTCGGTCAAGCACGCCGATACGACCGACCACCTCAACGTCCACACCCGCGCGGGTGCGGACAACGTGGTCCAGAACGTCGGCGGACAGATTCAGTTGCTGGTCGACTGAGCATCAGTACAGACCGCTCGAAGTCGCGGGCCCCGGCTCACCAGAGCCGGGGCCCGCCTCTCCCTTTGCCGCCCCGTGCTGAATCTCCGGGTTTCAAGAAAACTTCGACCCCATTTGGCCCCGCCGCAGATCCCTCAGACGGCTCTCTAAAACACAAAACCCCACGTTAGCGGGGATTTTGCTGAGTCGGGGCGACTGGATTTGAACCAGCGACCTTTCGGCCCCCAGCCGACAGGCGATTGGTGTAGATCCGTCCTGGAGCGTCCCGCGTGTCCTATCTGTCCACATCCATGGACGATCTGGACAGATCGGACGATGCATCCGGTACCACAGCGGTACTAGGCGCGGGTACAGATCGGTGGCTCGATTCGGCTCTCGCTACGTCCTAGAGGCGATGCGAGTCGTCCGGCACCGGCGCTAAGCCGGGGCTGCCGCGGCGGGTTCGGATTCTGTCGAAACGAATACGGGAGCGCGCGCGATGCCTAGTAAGCGGCCCCTGCTGTCAGACCGCGCTCGGCGACGAACTCGGCTTCGGCCTGCCCCAGCGGCGTCGCAGGCGCCTCGCCGTGCAGGTACTCCGCGGCGATCGCGCCCCAGTCTGCGCCAGCGCGCAGCTGCCCTAGGACCACGGCGACGATGCCGTGCATCCGCCGGATCAGGATCGCCTCAGCTGGCAGCGTGAATTGGTTCACCTGGATCCTCATCGCGGCCCGCTCCTCCGGGTCCGGCCGTCCACGATCGTGGTCGCGGCGGTCGACGGGGGAGAAGCGGCGCTCGCCCGGGACCGCGTACCACTTGATCGCCATTCTCATTAGCCTCAGCGCGAAATCGGCGTCCACGGCATCTGCGCGGTTCGCCGGCAGATAACCGCCCGAACGCAGTGCCGCCTTGAGGGCCTCTGCGTTCCCATTCCGCACGGCGAGAGCGATCGCCCGCTCGGCGGCTAGGCGCGCGGCGTCGACGCGGCGCACAAGGCCGAAGTCGAGGAAGCACACCCGACCGTCGGGACACAGCAGGTAGTTGCCGGGGTGAGGGTCCCCAAGCGCGATGCGGTCGCGATAAAGCAACCCGAAGTAGAGCCGAAAGACGATCTCGGCATAGCGATCGCGCTGCACCTCATCGGCTCGGCGAACCGCCTCGAAGCGCTCCCCCTCGACGTACTCGGACACGAGCACGCGCCGGGTCGAAAGCCTCGTGTCGATTCGCGGCACTCGGATGAACGGATGTCCTCGCAGCAGCCGCCCGACGCGGCGCTGGTTCTGGGCCTCGAGCTCGTAGTCGAGCTCCTCGCCGATGCGCTCGCGCATCTCCGCGGCGAGCGCCTTCGCGTCCAGGCCCGGAACGAGCCGTTTCACCAGAGGCAGCAGCATCATCGCGTTGCGCAGATCCGTTTCGACCGCCTCCGCCACCCCGGGGTACTGGATCTTCACGGCCACGTCGTCGCCGTCGATCGTCGTGGCGCGATGGACCTGACCGATCGATGCCGCTGCGAACGCATGCTCTTCGAAGTCGCGGAACAC
>DATAPB010000199.1:0-5806 GCA_036265435.1 Solirubrobacterales bacterium
GCAAGCAGCAGCAGAAGTCCCAGGGCGGGACGGGTGGCAATCCGCTGGGCGGCACCGGGGGCGGCGGCAACCCGCTCGGCGGGCTGGGGACCGGCGGGCTTTAGCCGCACCTGCTCTCCCGGGTTAGCGATCCCTGAGCCCTTCCTATACTTTCGCCCTCCACGGGCCGTTAGCTCAGCTGGTAGAGCAGGAGACTCTTAATCTCAAGGTCACAGGTTCGATCCCTGTACGGCCCACTAGAAAAGCCCCGCAAGCAGGGGCTTTTTCTATGCGCTTTGCGAACCAGCGGGACCGGTTCTGACGCCGGATAACCAACCATTTTGCAACCCTCGCCGTCGGGAACCAGCTGTCGAGCCGGGCACGAGGCGTGGCAGGGACGAAATTGCCGCGGTGATGCGAGCGCAATGGGAGTTGCTGGCGGATGGACGCTGGGAAACCGACCAGATCTACGATCGCGGCGAAGAGGTGATCGCCTTGGGACGTATCTCTCGTCGGATGCCCGGCAGCGATGCTCGGCTTGAGGGTCAGTCCCTTGTCTCGTACAAGATCCGTAGCGGGAAAATGGTGCGAATCGAAGTGCTCGCCTTTGGCAGGGACGAGGTTCACCCGGCCCTCGAAGCCACCGGGCTGCGGGAGTAGGCGGCTTTGACCTGAGAGGCAAGAGCTCGGACCAGGAGGACCGGGGGCCTTAACAAAGCCGGAGTGGGGGAAGCCAGGTTCGGATATTTTTACGTGTCGAGGCGCCCGAGCTGACCGAAAGGCTGACGATGAGTAAAAAGGACAAGGACGACCTGGCTGAGCACGAGAAGGAGCAGGAGCACCGGGCTCCGGAGCCGGGCATGACCCCGAGAGAGCCGGAGCAGCCGCCCCCCCACGAGGTGAAGGACCCCCTGGAGAACCTCGAGGAGCGCGAGCACGAGATGGAGCAGGAGGACCGGGCTCCGGGGCCGGGGATGACCCCGAGAGAGCCGGAGCCGCCGCCCTCAAAGGACTAGGCCCTCGAAGCCGCCGGGCTGTCGGAGTAGGGGATATCGAACCTCGACTCCGCTCCCACCCGGCGGTAGCCTCAGTTGAGGTGTGCCGCGAAGTCTGGTCGGCGTTTTCTACGTTGACCCCAGGAGAGCCCGGTGCCACCGACACCCCGTCTAACTCCCCGCCTAACTGGCTCGGCGGAACATGATCGGGAGCAGATATCCGGGCGCCGCAACTTCGCACTCCTCAAGGTCGCAGGTTCGATCCCTGCACGGCCCATCATCGAATCGGTGCTCTCCGGCGGCTTGGCCTCTCAGGGCGGGGACGGCTCTGCCTCGGGCGTAACGGGTTTCGGGCCATCCAGCAGACCGAGCCTGTTGGCGAGCCACCCCGCAGGAAGCGCCTGCAGAACCAGGGTCATGATGATCGCGAGGGCGACAACGCTCGCGTAGGTGTCGATATTCGGCACACCAAGCCCGGCCAGAACTCCGACCAGAGCCGCCGGCACGACGCCGGTCTCGCGCGTCCAACAGAGAAACGCGATCTCGCGCGGAGTCCAGGCTCCGCGCCGGTCGGGCCCGGTACAGGCGAGCACCGCGAGTGGCCGCGCCACCAGGACCAGCACGCCGATCACGGCAAGCGCGGGGAGCAGATTGTCCCCCAGCACACCGAAGGGGATGTTCGCACCCAAGACCAGGAAGACGAAGAACGTGACCAGGTCCGCCGAATTGGCGGCGAATCGCCGCATCTCCTGTTCATGCTCCTGCTGCATCTCCAGTCCCATGTGCTCCATGTTCGCCGCGATCAGGCCGGCGAGAAAGGCACCCAGGTAGCCACTGCCGCCGGCGGAGTCGAGCGAGAAGTAGCTGATCGTGACGACCATCAGGGCAGCCGCTCCCGACGACTCCCGCCAGATTCCGGCGCGACGGCTCGAGACCGTGGCCGAGAGGAGCACGCCGGCGACGATGCCGATGACGGTGCTGATCGCGAGATTGACCAGGAAGTCGGCAACGGGGGTCCCCACGGAGCTGTCGCCACTGACCAGGACGCCCGCCAGCGCCAGCGCGAGCACCGCGCCGGTGGGATCGTTGAAGGCGGATTCCGCCACCACCGTCTCGGCCACCTTGGGCCTGAGGCGGGAGCGGACGAACAGGGGTATCAGGATGGCGGGATCGGTGGGCGATAGCACTGCTCCCATGAGCAGCGCCGCGGTCCAGGACAGTCCGAAGGCTAGATGCGCAGCCGCGCCGGTGACCGCCGCCGTCAGGATCACCCCCGGGAGGATGAGAAGCCCGAGCCCGACCCATACCTGGCGGAGCACGTTGAACGACAGGTTGAGCCCTCCGTAGAAGAGGATCATCGAGACGCCCAGGGTGAAGATGAGCTGTGCCCCGAGCGAGTCGAGCGGCACGTCGATGACGTCGAGCATCGAGGGGCCGAGAAGGGCGCCGAAGAGGACGAGCAGCAGGATCTCGGGAATCCGAGCCAGGCTGGCAAGGAAGCGTGCCGCCAGAGCCGCGCTCAGCATGAGGCTGAGCGTCAGAAGCACGTCGCGGGTCACGACTCCTCGCCGCCCTCCGGTTCTCGTGCCGTGCTTTCAGGAATCCGGCGCTCCCCCTCGAGCGCCATCCGTGCGACGTCGTTTGCCGTGAACAGCAGCAGGACGATCACGAAGGCCGCACCGAGCGCCACGGCGATCATCCGGCGGCGGGCCTCGTCACGTGCGTCGTCGAACGCGCGGTTTGCGTCCTCAGCGAGCTGCGCCTCGTATGAGGCCAGGCGTTCGGCGGCGCCCGCCATCGCCTCGAAGCGCACCAGCTCGGGCCCGAGGAGGATGGCCTTCGTCCGCTGGAGGTCGCCCTCCTTGAGGGCGCGCCAAGCCACCACGTCGAGGGCCATGAAGCGGTCGAACCCGGACTGAAGGGCGCTGAGCAGCGAGCGTTCGCGCGGCTGCGTGAATGTGTTTGCCGCCTGCTCGAGATTCCGCCGTAGCTCGGCCGCCGAGCGGACGAATCGCGGCCGGGAGCGTCCGTCGTCGTAACCGTAGGCCGTCTGCCAGCCGTTCATGTCGGTCACCCCGAATTTGAGCTCGCGCGCCAGCGCCTCGTCCCTGGCGCGCGCATCTACATCGTCGAAGCTGTTTCCCATCTCCCCCATCCCGTGAAGGGCGACAGCCGTAGTGGCGAGGGGGCCGAGGATCGTGAGCAGGATGGCCGTGTAGAGCTTTGCCCGGATCGTCATCGGCTCTGGCCGCCGATGCGGGACAAGTTCCGCTCGCGGAAGCCGGTCATAGACTGTCCCGGACGATGATCCTGTTCCTGCTCACCGACGCCGTCCCTCCGTTCCTGCTCGTCTGTCTCCTGATCATGTGCTATCTGGCGGGATACGAGCTCTGGAAGGAGGACCTGCAGTTCCTCTGGAAGGCCTGGTGGGTTCTGTTCGTGTTCCTGCTGAACATCCTGGGCTTTGCGATCTTTTGGATCTGGCTTCTGATCCGGCGGACCCGCGCACGGGCCGCGTAGGCTCATCTCTCCTGCTCCTGCTCCTGCTCCGCCCGGACCTCGTGGAGGCGCACAAGCTTGAGCGCGAGCTCAAGCGACAGCAGGTCCTCGCTGGACAGGTCCAGGTCCGCGACGCGCTGGATCCGCGCGAGTCTCTGGCGAATGGTGTTCGGATGCACGAACATCGCCCGGGCAGTGGAGGTGATTCTGCCGCGGTCGGCGAGGAAGCGCTCGAGAGTGTCGACCAAGCACGCGTTGCGCCGTCGGTCGTACTCGAGCAGTCTTTCCACGGACTGCCGGTAGCGGTCGCGAGGCGCCTGGTCGAGCTCGAGGTGCACCAAATAGCGATACGCACCGAGCTGCTCGTAGGAAAGTGCGCCGCCCTCAGCCGTGAGCGATCTACCTATTCGGGCCGCATCGGCGGCTTCGCGAATCCGCCTCCGTGCGCTTGTTCCACCGCGGTCGACCTCGCTTAGGCCGACAACCAGTCCCGCCTCGCGGCCCAGCGGATCGCAGGCGGCTCGCACCCGCTCGACCGCGTCACCATTGCCCGTCGCGAGCAGGGCCAGCGCCCGCAGCCGGTCAGGGCGGGAATCGAGGAATGCCCGTGAGCCCAGCCGGCGCAGGTGTTCCCGCAACCGGGCGGCCAATGCCGACCAGACGCGGCCCTCCACGGGTGCCCGCGACACCCGCTCAACGTGCATAAACAGGTGCGGCTGACTCAGGTCGCACCCAGCCTCACTCGCCTTTGCCTCCGCAGCGTCCACTGAGCCTGCCGCGAGCGCGTCGAACATGTCCTTGACCAGGTTCTCCGCGGTCAGGCGCTCGATCAACTCGGACTTCTTCAGTCCGACCGCGGTCTGATTGGCCACGGCAGCAAGCAGCTCCGCGTCGTCCGGGCCGAACTGCCTGTCATTGGCGAGGCAGCAGATGATGCCCAGCTGTTCATCGCCGGCCACGAGTGGGGCGAGCAGCAGCGCGTCCTCGTCGACGTCGGGCCAGAGGGTTCGCGCCGCTCGGCGATCTCCTCCACGGCCGCGGCCGTTTGCCCGCCGCATCAGGTCGAGCACCAGGCTGGTCCCCTCCGGGCGCGGACTCGGCTCGGCCTCCCTCTTGGGGTCGGAGCCCGCGAGCACCAGCTGGTCAGCTTGGGCGTCAAGGCGATAGATCTGGCACTCGCCGGCGCCAAGCAGCTCCCGGGCGCCCCGCGTGACGGTCTCGATCAGATCCTCCCTGCGCGTGATCGCGGCGAGCGCCTGGCTCAGCTCGGTGAGCGTGGTCAGCGCCTGCACCCGCCGGCGCGTCTCCTCGTAGAGCTGGGCGTTCTCGATCGCTCCAGCCACCAGCGACGCCGTGTTCAGGAGGAAATTGAGGACGTCATCGTCGAATTCGCGCGGCGCCGCCGTGTGTAAGACGACGACCCCGATCACGGATCCGGACTTCGCCAGAATCGGAACCGCGACCATCGACTGGAAGCGCTCCTCCTCGAGCTCGGGCACGTACTTCATCCGCGGGTCCGACATCGCGTCGTCGGGGATGAACTCCGAGGTCTTCGTGCGGGCAACCCAGCCGGCGAGTCCCTCGTCGACACTGAGGTCGAGCTTGCCGACGAACGACGCGTAGCGCGGCGAAGCCGCCCGCAACACCAAGCGCTCGGCTTCCAGGAAGTAGATGAAACAGGCATGGCAACCCGTCGCGTCGGTCGTGATGTCGACGATGCCGCCCAGGACCTGGTCGAGATCGAGCGAGGAAGAGACGGTCTGGATGACCGCGTATAGAGTTTCCGTCTCCCGTTGAGCGCTCCGCAGGGAGCTTCGCGGCTCCGGACCAGGCTCCGACTTGACGGTCAAGCAAACCCTCCGTTCCTCTCCCCGGGCGCCAATCCTAGTCTCGTCCGGACGGCGAGCGTATGTGCGAACCCTACCCTCGTATGGGAAAAAATGTGTGGGCTGAGCCCATTGTGAAAGGCCTGCTGGCCAAGGTAGGTTGCGGCTGCTCGTGGCCTGCGACCCTGACGCCGCCGTGAGAATCGCAATGCCCTCCCTGGGCGGGACTTGGAGGGCTGGACGATGATGGACGTTCTCATCTCCCAGGCCACGACTCCGCTGACGGATCTGCAGGACGCGCAGACCCTGGACAGCGCGATCCTCGGCGAGCAGTTCTACTTCTTCACGGTCGTGCTCATGTGGCTGATCCACGTGGGCTTCATGACCTACGAGACGGGCGTCGCGCGCCGCAAGAACGCCCTGGCCACCGCGATGAAGAACATCCTGACGATCGCCGTGGTCACCCCGACCATGTACTACATCGGCTGGTGGATCTACAGCTGCAAC